>NZ_JBHULV010000008.1:32224-522384 GCF_042684645.1 Pedobacter alpinus | reverse complement strand
GCGCTCCTGTATCGCCTTTTGCTCCGGTTAAGCCAGTGTTCCCTGTTAAACCTTGTATCCCTTGCGCTCCTGTATCTCCTTTAGCTCCGGTTAAGCCAGTGTTTCCTGTTAATCCTTGGATACCTTGTGCTCCTGTATCACCTTTAGCACCAGTTGCGCCTGTGTTTCCTGTTAATCCTTGAATTCCTTGCGCTCCAGTATCTCCTTTTGCTCCGGTTAAGCCAGTGTTTCCTGTTAATCCTTGGATTCCTTGCGCTCCAGTTGCTCCTGTATTTCCTGTTATACCTTGTATTCCTTGTGCTCCTGTTGTACCCGTATTTCCTTGCGCTCCTGTATCTCCTTTAGCTCCGGTTAAGCCAGTGTTTCCTGTTAATCCTTGGATTCCTTGCGCTCCGGTATCGCCTTTTGCTCCGGTTAATCCAGTGTTTCCTATTAAACCTTGGATTCCTTGCGCTCCGGTATCTCCTTTTGCTCCGGTTAAGCCAGTGTTTCCTGTTAATCCTTGGATTCCTTGCGCTCCAGTTTCTCCTTTAGCACCTGTTGCGCCAGTGTTTCCAGTTAATCCTTGGATACCTTGTGCTCCTGTATCACCTTTAGCACCAGTTGCGCCTGTGTTTCCTGTTAATCCTTGAATTCCTTGCGCTCCTGTATCGCCTTTTGCTCCGGTTAAGCCAGTGTTCCCTGTTAAACCTTGTATCCCTTGCGCTCCTGTATCTCCTTTAGCTCCGGTTAAGCCAGTGTTTCCTGTTAATCCTTGGACCCCTTGTGCTCCTGTATCGCCTTTTGCTCCGGTTAATCCGGTATTTCCTGTGTCACCTTTTGCTCCGGTTAAGCCAGTGTTTCCTGTTAATCCTTGAATTCCTTGCGCTCCAGTATCTCCTTTTGCTCCGGTTAAGCCAGTGTTTCCTGTTAATCCTTGGATTCCTTGTGCTCCTGTATCTCCTTTTGCTCCGGTTAAGCCAGTGTTTCCTGTTAATCCTTGGATTCCTTGCGCTCCAGTTGCTCCTGTATTTCCTGTTATACCTTGTATTCCTTGCGCTCCTGTATCACCTTTTGCTCCGGTTAAGCCAGTGTTTCCTGTTAATCCTTGTATTCCTTGTGCTCCTGTATCGCCTTTTGCTCCGGTTAAGCCAGTGTTTCCTGTTATCCCTTGTATTCCTTGTGCTCCTGTATCGCCTTTTGCTCCGGTTAAGCCAGTGTTTCCTGTTAATCCTTGAATCCCTTGTGCTCCGGTATCTCCTTTTGCACCTGTTGCTCCTGTATTTCCTGTTATACCTTGTATTCCTTGTGCTCCTGTATCACCTTTTGCTCCGGCATCTCCTTTCTCTCCAGTTAAACCTTGGATTCCTTGTGCTCCTGTATCGCCTTTTGCTCCGGTTAAGCCAGTGTTTCCCGTTAAACCTTGGATCCCTTGTGCTCCAGTATCTCCTTTTGCTCCGGTTAAGCCAGTGTTTCCTGTTAAACCTTGAATCCCTTGCGGTCCAGTATCTCCTTTTGCACCTGTTGCTCCTGTATTTCCTGTTATACCTTGTATTCCTTGTGCTCCTGTATCACCTTTTGCTCCGGTTGCTCCTGTTAACCCTTGGATTCCTTGTGCTCCTGTAACTCCTTTTACTCCCGATATACCTTGAATACCTTGTTCTCCTGTTGATCCAGTTGCTCCGGTTAATCCTACTTCACCTTTCTCTCCTGTTGCTCCGGTTTCGCCTTTCTCACCTGTTGAACCGGTTGCTCCTGTTTCACCTTTCGCTCCTGTTGAACCGGTCGCTCCTGTTTCACCTTTCTCTCCTGTTGCTCCGGTTTCGCCTTTCTCACCTGTTGAACCGGTTGCTCCTGTTTCGCCTTTAGCTCCTGTTTCTCCTTTTACTCCCGATATACCTTGAATACCTTGTTCTCCTGTTGATCCAGTTGCTCCGGTTAATCCTACTTCACCTTTCTCTCCTGTTGCTCCAGTATCTCCTTTTGCTCCAGTTACACCTTGAATACCTTGTTCTCCTGTTGCTCCTGTTTCACCTTTCGCTCCAGTTACACCTTGAACACCTTTTTCTCCTGTATCGCCTTTTAAGCCAGTTGATCCAGTTGCACCTGTATTTCCTTGAATTCCTTGCGCTCCGGTCTCACCCTTCTCTCCTGTATCGCCTTTTGCACCAGTTGCGCCAGTTGCACCTATAGTTCCTTGAATACCTTGCGCTCCTGTATCACCTTTCTCTCCTGTATCTCCTTTTGCTCCAGTTACACCTTGAATACCTTGTTCTCCTGCTGAACCGGTTGCTCCTGTTAATCCTATTTCACCTTTCTCTCCTGTTGAACCGGTTGCTCCTGTTTCGCCTTTCTCTCCTGTTGGACCAGTTGCTCCGGTTAATCCTACTTCACCTTTCTCTCCTGTTGCTCCGGTTTCGCCTTTCGCTCCTGTTGAACCGGTTGCTCCTGTTTCGCCTTTAGCTCCGGTTATACCTTGTTCTCCTGTTGAGCCTGTTGCTCCTATTTCACCTTTTTCTCCTGTTGCTCCGGTTACACCTTGAATACCTTGTTCTCCTGTTGATCCAGTTGCTCCTGTTAATCCTATTTCACCTTTCTCTCCTGTTGAACCGGTTGAACCGGTTGCTCCTGTTAATCCTATTTCACCTTTCTCTCCTGTTTCGCCTTTAGCTCCGACTATACCTTGAATACCTTGTTCTCCTGTTGAGCCTGTTGCTCCTGTTAATCCTATTTCACCTTTCGCTCCAGTTAATCCTACTTCACCTTTCTCTCCTGTTGCTCCAGTATCTCCTTTTGCTCCAGTTACACCTTGAATACCTTGTTCTCCTGTTGATCCTGTTGCTCCTGCTAATCCTATTTCACCTTTCTCTCCTGTTGCTCCAGTATCTCCTTTTGCTCCAGTTACACCTTGAATACCTTGTTCTCCTGTTGATCCTGTTTCACCTTTCTCTCCTGTTGAACCGGTTGCTCCTGTTTCGCCTTTAGGTCCAGTATCTCCTTTTGCTCCGGTTATACCTTGAATACCTTGTTCTCCTGTTGCTCCTGTTTCACCTTTCGCTCCAGTTACACCTTGAACACCTTGTTCTCCTGTTGGACCAGTTGCTCCTGTTAATCCTATTTCACCTTTCTCTCCTGTTGCTCCAGTATCTCCTTTTGCGCCAGTTACACCTTGAACACCTCGTTCTCCTGTTGCTCCTGTTTCACCTTTCGCTCCAGTTACACCTTGAACACCTTTTTCTCCTGTTGGACCAGTTGCTCCTGTTAATCCTATTTCACCTTTCTCTCCTGTTGAACCGGTTGCTCCTGTTTCGCCTTTAGGTCCTATTGGACCAGTTGCTCCTGTTAATCCTATTTCACCTTTCTCTCCTGTTGAACCGGTTGCTCCTATTTCACCTTTTTCTCCTGTTGATCCAGTTGCTCCTGTTAATCCTACTTCACCTTTCTCTCCTGTTGCTCCAGTATCTCCTTTTGCTCCAGTTACACCTTGAATACCTTGTTCTCCTGTTGGACCAGTTGCTCCTGTTAATCCTACTTCACCTTTCTCTCCTGTTGAACCGGTTTCGCCTTTCTCACCTGTTTCGCCTTTAGCTCCAGTATCTCCTTTTGCTCCCGTTACACCTTGAATACCTTGTTCTCCTGTTGCTCCTGTTGCTCCTGTTGCTCCGGTTAATCCTATTTCTCCTTTCTCTCCTGTTGCTCCAGTATCTCCTTTTACTCCCGATACACCTTGAATACCTTGTTCTCCTGTTGGACCAGTTGCTCCGGTTAATCCTATTTCACCTTTCTCTCCTGTTGAACCGGTCGCTCCTGTTTCACCTTTTGCTCCTGTTAATCCTATTTCACCTTTCTCTCCTGTTGAACCGGTTGCTCCTGTTTCGCCTTTAGCTCCTATTGGACCAATTGCCCCTGTTAATCCTATTTCACCTTTCTCTCCTGTTTCGCCTTTAGCTCCGACTATACCTTGAACACCTTGTTCTCCTGTTGGACCAGTTGCTCCTGTTAATCCTATTTCACCTTTCTCTCCTGTTGCTCCAGTATCTCCTTTTGCTCCAGTTACACCTTGAACACCTTGTTCTCCTGTTGGACCAGTTGCTCCTGTTAATCCTATTTCACCTTTCTCTCCTGTTGATCCAGTTGCTCCTGTTAATCCTATTTCACCTTTCTCTCCTGTTGAACCGGTTGCTCCTGTTAATCCTATTTCACCTTTCTCTCCTGTTGATCCAGTTGCTCCTGTTAATCCTATTTCACCTTTCTCTCCTGTTGAACCGGTTGCTCCTGTTAATCCTATTTCACCTTTCGCTCCAGTTAATCCTACTTCACCTTTCTCTCCTGTTGCTCCTGTTTCACCTTTCGCTCCAGTTAATCCTACTTCACCTTTCTCTCCTGTTGCTCCAGTATCTCCTTTTGCTCCAGTTACACCTTGAATACCTTGTTCTCCTGTTGCTCCTGTTTCACCTTTCGCTCCAGTTACACCTTGAACACCTTGTTCTCCTGTTGATCCTGTTTCACCTTTCGCTCCAGTTACACCTTGAACACCTTGTTCTCCTGTTGGACCAGTTGCTCCTGTTAATCCTATTTCACCTTTCTCTCCTGTTGAACCGGTTGCTCCTATTTCACCTTTTTCTCCTGTTGATCCAGTTGCTCCTGTTGAGCCTGTTGCTCCTATTTCACCTTTTTCTCCTATTGAACCGGTTTCGCCTTTAGCTCCAGTTACACCTTGAATACCTTGTTCTCCTGTTGATCCAGTTGCTCCTGTTTCACCTTTCGCTCCAGTTACACCTTGAACACCTTGTTCTCCTGTTGGACCAGTTGCTCCTGTTAATCCTATTTCACCTTTCTCTCCTGTTGAACCGGTTTCGCCTTTCTCACCTGTTGAACCGGTTGCTCCGGATAATCCTATTTCACCTTTCTCTCCTTTAGCTCCGGTTTCGCCTTTCTCACCTGTTGAACCGGTTGCTCCTGCTTCGCCTTTAGCTCCAGTATCTCCTTTTGCTCCGGCTATACCTTGAATACCTTGTTCTCCTGTTGATCCAGTTGCTCCTGTTAATCCTATTTCACCTTTCTCACCTGTTGAACCGGTTGCTCCTGTTTCGCCTTTAGCTCCAGTATCTCCTTTTGCTCCAGTTACACCTTGAACACCTTGTTCTCCTGTTGCTCCAGTTAATCCTGTTAATCCTATTTCACCTTTCTCTCCTGTTGGACCAGTTGCTCCTGTTAATCCTATTTCACCTTTCTCTCCTGTTGCTCCAGTTGCTCCTGTTAATCCTATTTCACCTTTCTCTCCTGTTGCTCCAGTATCTCCTCTTGCTCCAGTTACACCTTGAACACCTTGTTCTCCTGTTGGACCAGTTGCTCCTGTTAATCCTGTTTCGCCTTTTGCTCCAGTTACACCTTGAATACCTTGTTCTCCTGTTGATCCAGTTGCTCCGGTTAATCCTATTTCACCTTTCTCTCCTGTTGAACCAGTTTCGCCTTTCTCACCTGTTGAACCGGTTGCTCCGGATAATCCTATTTCACCTTTCTCTCCTTTAGCTCCGGTTTCGCCTTTCTCACCTGTTGAACCGGTTGCTCCTGCTTCGCCTTTAGCTCCAGTATCTCCTTTTGCTCCGGCTATACCTTGAATACCTTGTTCTCCTGTTGATCCAGTTGCTCCTGTTAATCCTATTTCACCTTTCTCACCTGTTGAACCGGTTGCTCCTGTTTCGCCTTTAGCTCCAGTATCTCCTTTTGCTCCAGTTACACCTTGAACACCTTGTTCTCCTGTTGCTCCAGTTAATCCTGTTAATCCTATTTCACCTTTCTCTCCTGTTGAACCGGTTGCTCCTGTAGAACCGGTTGCTCCTGTTTCGCCTTTAGCTCCAGTTATACCTTGTTCTCCTGTTGAGCCTGTTGCTCCTATTTCACCTTTCTCTCCTGTTGAACCGGTTGCTCCTGTTTCGCCTTTCTCTCCTGTTGATCCAGTTGCTCCAGTATCTCCTTTTGCTCCAGTTACACCTTGAATACCTTGTTCTCCTGTTGATCCAGTTGCTCCTGTTTCACCTTTAGCTCCAGTATCTCCTTGAATTCCTTGTTCTCCTGTTGATCCAGTTGCTCCTGTTAATCCTACTTCACCTTTCTCTCCTGTTGCTCCAGTATCTCCTTTTGCTCCTGTTTCGCCTTGAATACCTTGTTCTCCTGTTTCACCTTTCGCTCCAGTTACACCTTGAACACCTTGTTCTCCCGTTGGACCAGTTGCTCCTGTTAATCCTATTTCACCTTTAGCTCCAGTATCTCCTTTTGCTCCGGCTATACCTTGAATACCTTGTTCTCCTAATGAGCCTGTTGCTCCTGTTAATCCTATTTCACCTTTCTCTCCTTTAGCTCCGGTTTCGCCTTTAGCTCCGGTTGCTCCAGTTACACCTTGAATACCTTGTTCTCCTGTTGATCCGGTTGCTCCTGTTTCACCTTTTAAACCTTGAATTCCTTGCGCACCATTTAAACCTTTTGGGCCGGTCAAACCAGTTAAGCCAGTCGCTCCTGTAGCACCTTTTAATCCAACAATTCCTGGATCACCTTTTAAACCTTTCTCACCTGTAGCTCCTTTTTCTCCTTGTAAACCGGTTGGTCCTGTATCTCCTTTTAATCCCTTTTCTCCTTGAATTCCTGTTGCTCCTTTCTCCCCTTGAATTCCTGCTACTCCTGTTGCACCTGTAGCCCCCTTCTCTCCTTGAATTCCTGTTGCACCTGTAGCTCCCTTCTCTCCTTGAATTCCTTGTGCTCCAGCTGGACCTACACTGCCAGTACTATTTTGTGAATTACTATTTCCGCTTGATTTTGCATACATAGCAAATGGAACTGCTAGCAACTCTGAACTTCCAAATGGTTGGAAATTGTTATTTCCTGTTAAATCAAGTTCAACCTTAAGAAAATAGTTAGAAACAGAAAAATCAACATCTGTAAGTTTAATCGAACTTAAAGGCACTCCTCTTCCTATTATATGGTTAAAAAGTCCAAACTGATTAGTAGTTACTTTCTGAGTTTCTGAATAAACTTCAACACCATTAGACGATCCACTTAAGATGGTAAATCGAGCATTTATTTTTTGAGTGGCAAGTTCCTTTCCATCAGCTTTTCTAACAACAGCTTGATATTGAAAGCCATTCATTCCATCTTGAGCAAAAGTATTAGCGGTTAAGAAAAATAAAACGCCTAAAAGGAGAAGTAGGTTTTTTTTCATACAATTTTATAATATAATATTCGTTTTTTTACAAGTTATAAGCCAGCAATAGCTCATTATAGTAATTTATTGATTAAACATTTTTTTTGGTACAATACTTGCCTTAATTTGCTTTAATAAGCAGCATAGTATTATAATATTTTATTTTTTATTTTTTCTTGAAATTTAACTTTTTATTTAAATGAGATATTTCCAGAGAAATTTATGGAAAATAATCTCGTTTTACGCAAAAACGGGAAATTTTATCTCGGCACTCTAAATGTATAGTTTTGCACAATTAGCGCTAATAAGTGTTAATAACTTTCCGTAAAATCTCCAATTTCACAATAATATTCTTTCAGCTACTCAACATATTTTAAATCTTTATTCTAATAATTTATGTTAATACTTTACCATTAATATATCTAAGCGCATTTTGAATTACCAATACCAATTATACGAACGTTTAAGTGCTTAAGTTGTATATTTTTCACACAAAGGGAATTTAGCTATGGAAGCTTTTTTTAAAAAGAAATAGTAAATTTGAAGCATGAGTAAAACGGCCGAAAAATTTGTAGAAATTTCTACACAAAAATCCTTTGATATTGCCCATAGGGGAACAATTAATAATAACATCGGAAAATATGATTTGGCCGTTCAGAAAGGTTTATCAAGATTAATAAATTTAGATTACGCCAAGAAAAAAGGCCATCAAATTAAATGGAAAGTAATGGAAAATTTAGACAAATTATTGCCTGAATTTGAAAGTAATTTCCAAAAAAATGGGGGTAAAGTTATATGGGCAAACACCATTGATGAGGCTAATCAAGAAATACTCAATATTTTAAAAAAAGTAAACGCAAAATCTGTTATCAAATCAAAATCTATGGTAACAGAGGAAATTCATTTGAATGAATTTTTAGAGAAGAATGGGATTGAATCTTTAGAGTCGGATTTAGGCGAGTATATTGTTCAGCTATTGGGGCAAAAACCATATCATATTGTTACTCCAGCAATGCACTTAAGCAAAGAAGATATTGCTAAGCTATTCCATGAAAAATTTGGAACACCAATTGATGCCACACCTCAACAACTCACATTAAAAGCAAGAGAATTATTAAGAGATAAATATTTAAGTGCAGATGTTGGTATTACTGGAGCTAACTTTTTAATTGCTGATACAGGGAGTATTGCAATAACAGAAAATGAAGGTAATGCCAGACTAACTACAACTTTTCCGAAAATCCATATTGCTATCGTGGGTATAGAAAAAATGATTCCGTCTATTGCGGATTTAGATTTGTATTGGCCAATGCTTTCTACACACGGAACTGGACAAAATTTAACGGTTTACAACACCATCTTAAGTGGACCTAAAAAAGATAGTGAAACTGATGGTCCAGAAGAAATGTATGTGATTTTATTAGACAACGGACGTACAGATCTTTTAGCCCAAAAAGAACAAAGGCAAGGTTTGTATTGCATTAGATGTGGCGCTTGTTTAAACGGTTGTCCAATTTATAAAAATATTGGAGGCCATGCATACGATACTACTTACAGTGGACCAATAGGTTCTATTATTACTCCGCATTTAAAGGGAATGGAAAATTTTAAACATCTAAGCTATGCATCTAGCTTATGTGGTAAATGTTCTGAAGTTTGCCCCGTTAAAATAGATATCCATAAAATGTTATTATTAAACAGGAAAGATGCTGTTACCAAAAATTTTAATACAAAAACAGAAAGCTTAGGTTGGTATTTTTGGAAAACAGGGATGTTGAAAAGGAGCTATATGGATATGTTTGGAGGTAAATTTAAAAATTTTATGATGAATAAATTTTTTAAGAAAACTTGGGGAGACAAAAGAGAATTACCTAAAGTTGCAGAGGAATCTTTCAGCAAGCAATGGAAGAAAAATAATCCGTCAAAAAATTAAATACTTCTTAATATAAATGATTGACAAAAAAGTTGAGATTCTTTCTAAGTATGTTCCAGCAGCGGCAGCTCCATTAATTGCCAAATGGATTGACTTTTATAAAGTTGATTTTAAGATTTCGAGAAGTAGAAATAGTAAGTTTGGAGATTACATGCCACCTCAAAGAGGGTATGGACACAAAATATCTGTAAATTACAATTTAAATGTTTATGCTTTTTTAGTGACTACGGTACACGAGTTTGCCCATTTAGTTACATGGAATGATTTGAAACATTTAGCCAAACCACATGGAGTTGAATGGAAAAATAATTTTAAAAAAATGATGCAACCATTTTTTGAACTTAATATTTTCCCTAATGATATCAAATTTACAGTAGTAAATTATTTGGAGAACCCTGCTGCATCTAGCTGTTCTGATATTAATTTATACAAAGCATTGAGAAGTTATGATGAGAAACCTGCTGGTGCGTTAAATGTAGAACAAGTTTTAGAAAATCAGTTTTTTACCATGAAAAACGGTAGAACTTTTAAAAAGTTAGAGAAAATAAGAAAACGTTACCGTTGCATTGAAGTCAAATCGGGTTTGATTTATTTATTTAGCCCTATTGCAGAAGTTTATTTAACAGAAAATTAACAAAAAATCATTTAGCCTTTCTCAACAACACTTCAAATTTCTCTCTCCACTCTAATGTAAGTTCTTCCAAATCAATCAAACGTTGTAATTCTTCTTTATTTTTAATATCATGATAACGAATGTGATTGATATGCATAACAGATATTTTTTTGGGATGAGTATAAGCATGAACTAATTGGTCTGTTTTTTTCACTATTCCTTCTTTAATTGTTCTTAAATAAAAACCTGTATAGCCTGTTTGCTGACAAAGCAATGGAAACTTTTTGAAGTTATATCTAATTCCTATAATGTAGCAAGGTCCACGAGGCTCTGAAACTTCTACAATTGCCTCTCCCAACTGATATCTATCACCAACAAACACGTTTTCTTCTAAAGCACCTTCTCCTTCCAAAGTTAAATTTTCTCCAAATGCTGCAAAACCTAAATCAAAACCCAACTCTTTTTTCCAATAAGGAAATCTATCTGCATTATAACAGCAAATGGCTTTATCATTCCCACCGTGATGTTTTTTATCAGCAACGGTGTCTCCGCTAAAACCTGTAAATGTTAAATAAATTTCCTCTTCTTGTATTGGCAATTTACAATAAGACGTTTTTACACTTTGGTGATCTGCCTTTAAAACTTCGGCCTTATCTTTTATATTTATTGATTTAATCAAAATATTTTTACTCATGTTTTTCATCAAGTTACAGTTTGCGTTAGGGATTGAAATGTAAATCCTTTTTTGTCACTCTGAAGTCGAAGAGTAAGAAAAAAAAGATTGTAATGTAAAGCCCGCCCGAACGCCCTAAATTATAAAATTAAAAAAAAGTAACATCATGTATTGTAATATTAGTGTACCATCTAAATAGAAAAAATAGTAGTACTCATTTTTCTCCCATTTAGATTTAAAGATGAGCCAGCCAGACAAAATTATTGTAAAAGCTAGGCCAAAAAAATCAGGATCAAAACCTTTATTCCTAAATACAAAAAGTAAAATCAAGTAAACTATTAGCATCATTTGGCAAAATAGGTAAGCTTTCTTTTCGCCAAAAATGGTAGGTATGGTTTTAAGATCAAAAACTTTATCCTGAAAAATATCCCTAACATCAAAAGGAATGGTTATGGCAGCAATAAAAAGAAATCTTTTAAATATTAGTATAGAAAGATTAAAGACTGATATGTTCAGATTTTGTGTTTCCTGCATCTGAAAATAAGGCATAAGCACAGAACTAAATGCCCAAACCAATGCAATTAAAAATAGTTTTAAACCGGGTATATTTCTTAATCCGAACTTTCTATTTTTTGATTTAAAAAGTGGAATTGCGTAACCCAATGACAGCAAACCTAAAAAAAAAATTAAAATTTGAGACTTAAAATTGAGCAGAAAAAAAAGAGGAATAATTGCTAAAACTGCAATTGCTGTGAAACTAAAATTTAATTTATAGTTTTTAAAAATCCAGCGTACTCGGTGGTATTTTGAAAACTCTGGATTTTTAGGTTGCTGTATTAAAATGCTAAAATTATAGGTTAATAAGGTTGAAAAAAACAAAAAAACAAGCACAACCCAAGAGGCAGCAAAACCTAATAAATGATAAGTAACCAATCCTTGAGCTAAGGCGCCTAACGATATAAAAACATTACTAAAGAGTAAAAAATCTAATGGTTTTTGAAAGTACTTTATCATCTAAAAATGCTAGAAGCAGAAAGCCAAAGGCCAAAAGCAAAAAAGAATGTTAAACGCTATCCTCTCTTCAATTCAAATATCGTTATTTCGGGTAAAATTCCTACCCTACCTGGGTAACCTAAAAACCCATAACCCACATTTACATACAATTGCTGATTTCCTTCCTTGTACAAGCCATCCCATTCGTCATAAACATATTGAACAGGACTCCATTTAACATACTCCGTTTCGATACCAAATTGTGCACCATGGGTGTGCCCAGCAAAAGAAGCGTCAATTTGCGGGTATTTCTCTAAAACTTCAGCTCTCCAATGAGATGGGTCATGAGATAAAAGCAATTTAACGGGGAAATCATCTGTATTTTTAATAGCCTCTTCCATTTTTCCGAATTTCGGAAAACGCCCACCTCCCCAATTTTCAATTCCTAAAACACCAATTTCTGCTCCATCAACTTTTAAGCTCCTGTTTTCGTTCATCAATAAATCCCAACCCATTAATTGATGTGTTTTTTTTACATCTTCTAAATTTTTATTTTGAGCAGCAGCATTTTTCCATTTCTCATACATTCCATAATCATGATTTCCCAAAACAGAATAAACACCTAACGGAGCCTTGATTTTAGAGAAAACATCTTGATAATCTCGCATTTCTGAGGCTTTTCCGTTCACTAAATCGCCTGTGAAAAACACGAAATCTGGCTTTTGATTCATTAACATTTCCACACCACCCAAAACAGCCTTTTTATTGTAAAAACTACCCGAATGTACATCTGATATTTGAGCCAACTTAATGCCATCAAATTCTTTTGGAAGGTTAGCGAAATAGAGTGCTTGCTTACGCACCCGATAATCATAAGCACCAGAAATTACGCCCCAACTTAAAGATGCAAATGGAACTGCTGCAACTGCCATTCCTGCTTTTACTAAAAACTCTGAACGTGGAATTGTATTTTCATTAGCTGTAACGGAATCATTTTCGGTGATTACTTTTCGTTTAACAAAAACAGCACCTCGCCTAATATCATCTACAAAAAGTATAATACTCCAAACTAGTTTGGTTACAAAAGTGATGAAATATGCAACTAAGAAAATTGTTTTTAACGATAGCCAGATATTAAAACTTAAGCTAACAAATACGCCCAATAGAACTATTAAGGTATATCCCCACCATAAAACCTTAAAATTCTGCTTTTTAGAAGAGCTCCTATTTGGATAAATGTTAAGTATTGCTTTGTAAATATATAAGTCAAATGCTATTAGCAAAAGCGCTACAAAACTTAATCCTATAATTTTCCCCATAAATTTATTGAGTGTTAATGAGTTTGAGACAGCAAAATATCAAATTACTTTAAGTACTAATACCTATCGTCAAAATTATCATCTTCATTTGTAAAATCGGCACTAAATAAGCTGTCAAACATATCTTTAAACTCAAATCCTTTTTCTAGGTAACTTTTGCTCACTAAAGAAAACTCGGCCAAACCATGTAACACAAACTCCATGTATAATAAAGTTTGGTTAGCACTTATATTGGGATGAAAAAGCTGAACAACCTGCTTTAATCCTGGGACTTCATTTAATGCCTTTTTATAATCCTTATCAGTAATATCGTCTAACAAGTTTACGCTATTTCCTGCAGCAAACCACTTGATGATATCACCATAAGGATTATCCTTTTTGGCTTTCTTCATCTTTTCTGGATCTGGAAAATAAGTTTGCAACATGGTTTTAATCGCTTTACCAATTAAAATGTTTGCCACCTTAGCTGGCCCCTCTAACTCGCCCTCATAAACCAATTCTATTTTACCGGTAATCGCAGGAATTACTCCTAAAAAATCACTGATACGTACAACTGTGTTTTTTTCGCTATTAATTAACATCCGGCGTTCTGCATGAGAAATTAAGTTTTCGTAAGCAGAAATTGTTAAACGAGCAGAAACTCCTGATTTTTTATCAATATATTCTGAACTACGAGCCTCGAAAGCAATTTGTTCTACCAAATCTTTCACTAAACCATCAGATTCTATTAATTTTTGTGCGGGTGTAATTAAGGCTTCTTGCTGTGTAATTTTACGAGAAATAGCTAAAGATTTTGGATAATGTGTTAAAATTTGACTTTCAATTCTATCTTTTAAAGGCGTTACAATAGACCCACGATTGGTATAATCCTCCGGATTTGCTGTAAACACAAACTGCACATCTAATGGCAAGCGTAATTTAAAACCACGAATTTGAATATCTTTTTCCTGCAAAATATTAAATAATGCCACTTGAATCCTCGCCTGTAAATCTGGTAATTCATTAATTACAAAAATGCTTCTGTGTGCTCTCGGTATTAAACCAAAATGAATTACACGTTCATCATTATAATTCAATTTTTGAGTGGCTGCTTTAATAGGGTCAACATCGCCAATTAAATCTGCAACAGTAACATCTGGTGTAGCTAATTTTTCTGTATATCTATCGCTACGGTGCCACCAAGCAATTGGAGTATCATCACCATGAATTTCAATGGTATTTTTCCCTGCCCAACTTATTGGGTTAAGCGGATCGTCATACAATTCTGAACCTGCAATGTAAGGCACATATTCGTCTAACAAATTAACCATTAATCTAGCAATTCTTGTTTTTGCTTGCCCTCTTAATCCCAATAAAAGAATATTATGGCGACTTAAAATTGCTGTTTGTAAATCGGGCATAACGGTATCTTCAAAACCAATTATACCTTCAAAACCTAAATCTTTATCCTTTAAACGGGCAATTAAGTTTTCTCGCAACTCTTCTTTAATTGATCTGCTTTTATATCCCGATTTTTTTAATTCTCCTAGTGTCTTTATCATTCTTATTAGTTTGTTAGGTGGTTAGTTTGTTAGATGGTTAGGATGTAGTTTGAGAGAATCTCTTCAATCTTGCTTCTCAAATCTCACATCTCTTCTCTCAAATCTTATCTCACCGTTTTTCTTCTATTTTTAATATAATCTTCAAATATGTATTCTCCCAAACCTTGCAAAGAACTATAAAATGCTCTCCCTCCATTCACTTCTGTAAATTTTCTTACAAATTGTTGTAAATATGGGTCTTGGGCAATCATAAAAGTAGTTATTGGAATGTTTAACCTTTTACATTGAGCAGCCATGGTTAAAGTTTTATTAATTACTTTTTTATCTAAACCCACACTATTTTTATAATACTTTAAACCTTCTTTTAAGCAAGTTGGTTTACCATCCGTTATCATAAATATTTGTTTGTTATGTGTTTTTCTTCTTCTTAATATATCAGTAGCCAGTTCTAAGCCTGCATAAGTATTGGTATGATATGGCCCCACTTGCAAGTAAGGTAAATCTTTGATAGTAATTGGCCAAGCATCGTTTCCAAATACTACTATATCTAAAGTATCTTTAGGGTATTTTGTTTGAATTAACTCGGCTAAAGCCATAGCCACTTTTTTGGCAGGGGTAATTCTATCTTCGCCGTACAAAATCATAGAATGCGAAATATCAATCATTAAAACAGTTGATGTTAATGTTTTATAATCTCTTTCTTCTACTTCTAAATCACGCTCGGTCATCATAAAATCTCCTATTCCATGATTTATTTGTGCATTTTGAATTGATGCCGTCATATCAATTTGATCAGAACTATCACCAAATTGATACTCTCTCCTATCTGCGTTTTTTTCTTCGCCGGTGCCAGATTGTGGCATGTTATGGTTTCCTTTTCCAGATTTTTTTAATTTCCCAAAAATCTCTTCTAAAGCAGATTGGCGAATACTTTGCTCAGTTTTACCAGTAATTTTAAAACCACCTTTGGGGCCGTCATCGCTCAAATAGCCTTTGCTTTTTAGGTCGTCAATAAAATCGCCCATGCCATAATCATTCTTGGTAATGTTATGCTGTTTATCAAGTTCGTTCATCCAAGATATAGCCTCATTGGGATCACCAGCCGAGTAATTCAATAGTTCTAAGAAAAGTTTAAGTAAATCATCAAAACCACCGTTAGGTAATTTTTGTGGTAAATATTTAGAAAATCCGTAACCTCTCATCTAAAATCTTATTTCTTTAATAACGATTTTATAAAGGTAAAAGTTTGGTTAAAGCTCAAAGTATTTTAGCTGTCATTTTATGAAGAGAATTTTTTATTAAAACTGGCTGCATTAAAAATGCCCTTCATCAGAAAAACTTGTGTAGCTATTACCAGCAAATATTAAATGATCTAAAACGCCAATATCTAGCAATTTACCTGCATCTTTCAATTTTTTTGTTAAATCTAAATCGGCTTGACTTGGTTTTAAATTTCCGGAAGGATGGTTATGCGCCAACACTATATTAGCAGCATTATGTTCTAACGCTGCTTTAAAAATAATTTTAGGATCGGCAATGGTACCTGCCTGCCCTCCTTTAGAAATTAAACTTTTGTGCAATACTTTATTGGCTTTGTTTAGCATTAATACCCAAAACTCTTCATGCAACAAATCAGCAAAATAGGGTGCTAATAAATCAAAAGCGTCTTTTGAAGTTAAAATCTTATCAAAATTAGAAAATTCAGTATCTTTTCTTCTTCTTCCTAATTCTAAACCAGCAATTATAGAAATGGCTTTTGCCTCTCCAATACCTTTAAATTTTGATAAATCTTGTACAGAAAGCTTTGCTAAGCTGGCTAAATTATTATTACAAGAGTATAAAATGCGCTTGCTTAAATCTACTGCAGATTCTGTTGTAGAACCAGAACCAATTAATATCGCAATTAATTCAGCATCAGTTAAATTTCTTCTACCTAAGGCTAAGAGTTTTTCTCTAGGTCTATCTTCCTCTGCCCAAGCTTTAATGGTTATTTTTTGTTCGTAAGGTAAATTCATAATTAAATCTACACAAAATTTTAAACAAAAAAAGGCAGAACTCTTTTCAGAATTCTGCCTTGATAAGTATTTTATAACCTATAAAGAGTTAGCGAACTTAGTCAATTTTGACTTATTGTTAGCAGCTTTATTTTTGTGGATTACGTTTTTCTTAGCTAAACGATCTAACATTGAAGTTACTTTTGGCAATAAAGCCAAAGCTTCTTCTTTGCTAACTGCGTTACGTAATTTTTTAACAAAAGTTCTTGTAGTTTTTGCTTGGTATCTGTTACGTAAACGTTTAGCCGCGTTTGCTCTAATTCTTTTTAATGCTGATTTATGATTTGCCATTGTTAGCTTTTTATTCCTTTTAAAACATTGCCTCTATTGAGGGTTGCAAATATAACGCTAATATTTTTAAATACAAATGCTATTTCAAAAAAAAATTATTTAAAAAAAACCTTGATTATGAATTGCATACATTAATTTTAAACTATTAATCTAATGTGATTGATTTTCAAATTTCAACCACAAATCAAAAATGCAGATTGTTATTTTAAGAATATATAAGAATGAAAAAAAAATACGCTGTTATTCTAATGCTATTGCCCTGTTTATTATTAACAGTATCATGGGGATTTTTTGCCCACCAAAGAATTAATAGGTTAGCTGTATTTACACTACCTAAAGATTTAATTGGCTTTTATAAAGCAAATATCAATTACGTAACAGAACATGCTGTTAACCCTGATAAAAGACGCTATGCCGATTCTTTAGAAGCTCCTAGGCATTACTTAGATGCCGACCATTTTGGTAAAGAACCTTTTGAAATTATCCCACGAAAGTGGGATGAAGCTGTTAAAAAATTGACCGAAGACACTTTGTATGCTTACGGAATTGTGCCTTGGCAAATACAGAGAACTTATACTAAATTAGTTTATGCGTTTAAAAACCGAGATTCTGTTTTAATTTTAAAGCATTCGGCAGATTTAGGTCATTACATAGCAGACGCCCATGTACCGTTACATACATCAGAAAACTACAACGGCCAAATGACCAACCAAGTTGGGATACATGGTTTTTGGGAAAGTAGGTTACCAGAACTTTTTGCAAATGATTACGACTATTTTGTAGGTAAAGCAAAATACATAGACAACCCATTAAATGCTGCCTGGGAAATAGTAGAAAACACTTACACTATGTTAGATTCTACACTAACTATTGAGAAAAATTTGAGTAATAAATTTCCACAAGACAGAAAATACACCTATAACGAGCGGAATAACAGGGTTATTAAAGAATATTCTATTGAATATTCTAAAGCATATCATGATGCGCTAAATGGAATGGTAGAAAAGCAAATGAGAAAATCAATTTTAAATGTTGGCAGTTTTTGGTATTCGGCATGGGTTGATGCAGGGCAACCAAATATGAAGAATTTAACAAAAAACACGCAAACCTTTGAAGAGAAAAAGAAAATTGAAGAAGAAGAGAAATTGTTTCAAAAAGGAAAAGCTTTAGGACGACCAGAAAATTAAAACATAACTCTAAGTTATGTTTTTGCGTACAACATTAAAACTGATTGATGTTGACGATGAAAAAATTGTACTTTTTACTATTATTAATTGGCTGTTTATTAAAAGGCACTGCAACGTTTTCGCAAAACAATAACCTACAAAATAATTCTCATTTTTTTTTAGGTGTTGATTTTAGAATTGCCACTTTAGTATCTGGCACAAGTATTAAAACAATAATGAGTCTTAAACTTGGTTATAACCAAAAAATAGCGAATGAAGTTTTTGCTGGCCCACAAATAAATGCATTATTTATAAAATCTCCAATAAACAGGGGTGCAAGAATTTCATTATTTGCAGGCCCATCGGTAGAATATGAGCATAAACAAACAGTATCCATAAATAAAATCAACAATTCTACATTTTTAAGCAGCAGGGCAAGTTGGGTGTTCCCGGTTAACCCAAAAACTAGTGATTATACTTATATGGATTG
Source organism: Pedobacter alpinus (assembly GCF_042684645.1). Classification (NCBI taxonomy): domain Bacteria; kingdom Pseudomonadati; phylum Bacteroidota; class Sphingobacteriia; order Sphingobacteriales; family Sphingobacteriaceae; genus Pedobacter; species Pedobacter alpinus. Next base: position 504,134 of record NZ_JBHULV010000008.1, on the reverse strand, counting down.
TATTTCTGTTGGTATTTCTTACAATAGTGATGACATATTTGGCTTTAATAAAACTGGATTAGACCTTAACTTAGATTTACAGCGTTACGATATTGGATTTTATAGCAAAGGTTTTAGCAGAATGGTTAACGTTAGCTCTGGTAGCCATACTACTTTTTAAAGCTTAACCGCACATCTTTTCTTAAATCATTACCAAGTCTTTAAAAATCTATCCTAATTTTAATTAAAAATTTATTCCACATATATACTTACAAAAGAGGTAATGCTATATTTGCAGCATCATGGCAAAAAATAACGAAGAAGAAATTTTCAAAAATGTGATATCACATGCTAAAGAATACGGTTTTGTGTTCCAAAGTAGTGAAATATATGATGGCTTAAGTGCCGTTTATGATTACGGACAATTGGGTGCCGAATTAAAAAACAACATTAAAACTTATTGGTGGAAAGCCATGGTGCAAATGCATGAAAACATTGTTGGAATTGATTCTGCAATATTTATGCATCCTAAAGTTTGGAAAGCTAGCGGCCACGTTGATGGTTTTAGCGACCCTATGATTGACAATAAGGATTCTAACAAACGTTACAGAGCCGACCAATTATTGGAAGATAAGATTGAACAATATTATAATGATGCTATTAGAATTGGGATTGATGAACGTAAAATCCAATTTCCAGATGAGCCAGAGTTAGTTCCAACTCTTATCGACCTAAATCATATTCGAAACAAAATAAAGGAAGGCGATCCTATCGATTTATCAAAATTCAGTGATTTGGTTCAATATGAATATAATTCAATAACTAAATCTGATGATTATAACAAAGCGATTTCACTTCAAATAGAAATGGATAATGCGCTTAAAGCTGAGGATTTACCTCGTTTAAAAGCATTAATAGAAGAACATAAAATCCAATGCCCAATCTCTAAAACTTCAAACTGGACAGACGTCCGTCAATTCAACCTGATGTTTTCTACCCAATTTGGGGCAATGGCAGAAGGCGCAGAAGAAGTTTATTTACGCCCAGAAACAGCTCAAGGTATTTTTGTGAACTTCTTGAACGTACAAAAATCTGGAAGAATGAAAATTCCTTTCGGTATAGCACAAATTGGAAAAGCCTTCAGAAATGAAGTAATTGCTCGCCAGTTTATTATGCGTATGCGTGAGTTTGAACAAATGGAAATGCAATTCTTTGTTCGCCCTGGCACTGAGATGGAATGGTATAACAAATGGAAAGAAACCCGTTTAAAATGGCATTTAGCTTTAGGCACAAATCCAGCTAAATACAAATACCACGATCATGCTAAATTAGCGCATTATGCCAATGCAGCCGTTGATATTGAATATGAATTCCCATTCGGTTTTAAAGAAGTCGAAGGTATTCACTCCCGTACTGATTTCGATTTAAGTCAGCACCAAGAACATTCAAGAAAAAAAATGCAATATTTTGACCCAGAGGTTGACCCACAAACAGGCAAACCTTACGGAAACTATATTCCTTATGTGATAGAAACTTCCATAGGTTTAGATCGTTTTTTCTTAGTTACCTTAATTAATTCTTTTGAAGAAGAAGATTTAAGTACAGAAGAGAAACAAGATTCGAGATCTGTTTTAAAGCTTCACCCTGCTTTAGCACCTTATAAAGCTGCGGTTTTACCATTAACTAAAAAAGATGGTTTGCCAGAAAAAGCAAGAGAAATAATGGATATGTTGAAACTAGATTTTAACATGGCTTATGATGAGAAAGATGCAATTGGTAAAAGATACCGCAGGCAAGATGCTATTGGAACACCTTATTGCATCACTATAGATTACGATTCTTTAGCAGATAATACCGTAACCATCCGTCATAGAGATAGTATGGCGCAAGAGAGAGTTGCCATTGCAGATTTGCCAAAAATAATTGGCGATTTAGTGAGCTGGAAAAATCTATTAAGCTAGCTATATCACAAATAATGCTCAATTAAATGCCTTTAAAAATATTTTTAAAGGCATTTTTTTGTTTTAGTGATATTATTTTTAATATTTTTTTATTAATATTAGCGAAAAATTAAATTTTCTAAAATAATACACAATAAAATTAATGGAAAGCTACGTAATACCGCTAAAATATAGAAAAATGGAAAATTTACACATCGTATTTTGGCTATTAAAAGATATAAGTTGGTGTTTATTTTGGAAACCAATTGGTATTATGATGATTATTCCAACACTAATAATTTCTATCATCATTGCTTATAGAACTAGGAAAATGGTTTCAGAGCTCTGTCATAATTTAGCTATATCAGTTTGGATATTTGCAAATTCTTTTTGGATGGTTACCGAATTTATTGGTATAGACGAAAAATATAGTTTTTGGAACTGTAACCTATAAGCATTTAGCACTAGTGCCATTTGTTTTAGGTGTAATTTGTCTCTTGTATTATTATTTGTATTGGAAAATTAAATATCCAGAAGAACCGGCTACAATGTAAAACAACAATTAGTTTAATTTAAGTTCACTTTTTAAGAAAAAAATTAAAATTTATTGTCATACAAAAATCATGTAAAGCAAAAACAGAGTTAATTTAACCCAATTTGTATATCTAATATTCTAACCTTCGTTAGTATTTACATGTAAGTAATTAATTAAAATAATTAGAACCTTTTTAAAAAAGCTCCGTACAAAAGAACTATAAACAGAAAATTATGTACAGATATAGAACTTTAATAAGCGCAGTAATTCTTGGAGTACTCATCAACTTATTAGTTGGTTTTACCTGTTCCTTGTTAGTTAGAACTATTTTTTTAGAAATATCTTTGTTAATTGTATTTATTACGTTGTTTTCTAAAAGAGAAGACAAAAAAGAGAGTGCTAAAAACAATCATCAAGATTTAAAAATTTATTTGTAACAAGCAATATATCAAGTTTATATTCACACAATAAGTTTAACAACAAAGTAAACTTTAATCATCTATTATTTCACAACTCTCCTTTTCCCCCCTTGTAAAACATTAAACCATTTGTTTTACAAAAGGTTATTATTAACAACTATCCTTCTTACATTTGACAAATAAATATAATATTGAACGACATAATTATTTAAAAAACACGTTAAAACAATGTGTATATATAGTGTCATTAAAAACATATAAATAGCCGTAATAAAATTAAAAATCGTATATTATATACTTATTAAGAAAGCATATTATGAAATTTATAAGAAATAAAAGATTTAAAACATATTCTGTAAAAGGGTTAATTGTGTGTACGTTTGTTCTTACATTTTTAAGCTTAAGCTGGAAAACTTCAAAAGACAAACCAACTATTTCGGCAACAAATAGTGTACACGATTCTATTAGTAACATTGTTAACAATGAAATTTCGTTTACTAATTTGGTTAATGACTTATATAAAGATGCTGATTTGAAAAAAGCGAATTTAGCTTTGCCCGTATTTGAAAAAGCACTGATTGGTTTTGTTAATTTAAAGAGTAAAAATGCTTTAAATGAAAATAAAGATATCCTTACTATTGTAGATTTCACAAAACCTAGTACCGAAAAAAGAATGTGGATTGTTGATTTAAAAAATAAAACTTTATTACTAAATACACATGTAGCGCATGGGCAAGGAAGTGGAGCAGATATGGCTACTAATTTTTCTAACATTGCGGAATCTCACCAAAGTAGTTTAGGTTTTTATATCGCAAGTGAAACCTATTTTGGCAAACACGGCTTATCTTTAAAATTAGATGGGCAAGATAAAGGCATTAATGATTTAGCAAGAGAAAGAGCAATTGTGGTGCATGGCGCTAAATACGTAAGTGAGAATTTTATTAAAAGTACTGGCCGTTTGGGTAGAAGTTATGGTTGCCCAGCAGTATCTGAAGAGTTAAATGCAAAAGTGATTGAATTAATAAAAGGAAAAACTTGCTTTTTCATTAATGGAAATAGTAAAAATTATCAATCTGCACTTTTAGACAATACAAACATGAGCGATATAGTTTCTATTTAAGTTTTTTGATCAAAAAAAACATTTAAAGCTTTCCAAAATTGGGAAGCTTTTTGTTTTTTACTACTATTGTAAATACATGATACATAATCTATGAAAATTAATCAATTTTACTTTTTATTATTAATGGCTCCACTTCTTTCTTTTGCACAAGTAAAAGAAAATGCCAAAAACTACCATTTAATTATTGGTACTTACACCAGAACGCAAACGAACGGACTTTTTGTTTATAAATTTGATACCGAGACTGGCAAATTAACTTTTGAATCTAAAACAGAAGGCGTTGTAAACCCATCCTATTTAGCTTTAAACCAAGACGAAACGAAAGTTTACAGTGTTAGCGAAGCTAATGGAAATAAAAGTGGCTTAAGTTCTTTTGATTTTGATGCAAAAAACGGTGTTTTAACATTTATTAATTCTGAGCCAACTAATAGCCAAGGGCCTTGCCACGTTACCGTTTCAAAAGATAATAAATTTGTTTTTGCTGCAAATTATGGGGGTGGTAGTTTAAGTGTGTTCCCTATAAATACAAACGGAAGTTTAGCTCCAGTGAGCCAATTAATTCAACATACCGGAAGTAGTATTAACAAAAAGAGACAAACTTCACCCCACGCACATTCTAGCAATTTTTCTCCAGATGGCAGTATTTTATACGTTGCAGATTTAGGGACTGATTATGTTAATGCTTATAAATACAATGCTAATAATAATCAACCTCTGCAAAAAGAGGAAGTTTCTGATGTAAAAATTGAACCGGGTTACGGCCCACGTCATTTCACTTTTAATAAAAAAGGCAATAAACTTTATGTAGTTACAGAGCTGGAAGCTTTTGTTTCTGTATTTGATCATAAAAACAACAAATCAAAACTTTTGCAAAATATTTCTATGAATGATGCGGACTTTAAAGGCACAAATGGCGCAGCTGATATTCATTTGTCAAATGATGGAAAGTTTTTATACGCTACCAACAGAGGAACTGCAAATGATATTGCGATTTTTAAAGTCGCAAAAAATGGGGAACTGACTAAAGTTGGCAATGTAAGTACAAAAGGTAAGTCTCCAAGAAATTTCACTATAGACCCAACAGATAACTTTTTATTAGTTGCTAATCAAGATACTAACGATGTTTATGTTTTTAAAAGAAACAAAAAAACTGGGTTGCTAACTTATACTGAAGAAATGATTAATGTTGGCGCTCCGGTTTGTTTGAAGTTTATTGGGGTGAAATAGGGTGTGTGAAATAAAATTAACGGAACTTAGCTCTTTCGTACTGAAGTGGCCATTTTACAGTTTCTTGCAATTCATGTGCTGCTCTTAAAGCTAAATTAGGATCTCTTAAAAACTCTCTTGCTATGAAAATTAAATCTGCTTGATTATTTTCTAATATATTTTCTGCTTCTTTAGAAGTAGTTATTAAACCAACTGCTCCCGTCATTATATTTGCAGCTTTTTTTATAGCTTCAGCAAACGGAACTTGATAAAGTGGTTTCACATCAATTTTTTGATATTCTACCAAACCGGCAGAAGAGCAGTCAATTAAATCAACTCCTTCAATTTTTAAAATTGCAGCTAATTTTATCGATTCTTCTATATCCCAGCCTCCATTGGCCCAATCTATTGCGGATATTCTCACAAAAATTGGTAAATCATGTGGCCAAACTAATTTTACAGCAGCCAAAATTTCTATTAAAAACCTAATTCTATTTTCAAAAGAACCACCATAATCATCTTTACGTTTGTTAGATAATGGTGATAAAAATTGATGGATTAAATAACCATGTGCTGCGTGTATTTCCAAAACTTTAAACCCAGCCTCCAAAGTTCTTAGTGTAGCATTTTTGAAATCTCCTATTATTGCAGCTATTTCAGAGATAGTTAATTCCTCTGGTAACAAAGACCCCTCTTTAAAAGATATCGCACTTGGCGCAACCCTTTTCCAGCCATTTTCTTCCTCAGGTAAAATTAAATCACTACCTTTCCAAGGTTCAGAATGACTAGCTTTTCTGCCAGCATGTGCCAATTGAATGCCAGCAACTGCACCTTGTTTATCTATAAATTGAGTAATTCTTTTCAATTGAAGAATATGTTCATCGCTCCATATACCTAAATCATGAGGAGTAATTCTTCCCTCAGGCGAAACCGCAGCTGCCTCCGTAAATATAAGTCCCGCTCCTCCTACTGCTCGGCTACCTAAATGTACCAAATGCCAATCATCTGCGAAACCATTTTTGCTTGAATATTGACACATTGGAGAAACTACAAATCTATTTTTTAAAATAATTGATTTTATTTGAAGTGTTTGGAATAACTTTGACATATTTTTAAAATTAAATTTTGACTGAAATTAGCACAAAATTTATAAACTGAATGTCAATTTAAGTAATGTAAACACTACGTGATCAATCTGAAATTTTAAAAATTTTATACTAATTTGTATCCATAAATGAAAAAATTTCTCTTTGTCTTATCGTTTCAATTTTTAACTACTTTATGTTTTGGGCAAATTAAAGTAGATAGCACCCAAAAATTAAAAGAAATCACAGTAAAAGCTTACCTATCAGAAAGCAAGCTTTTTAACCTTCCATCCACAGTAACCGTAATTGGTAAAACCCAAATTCAGCAAAATCAAAACACATCTTTAGTGCCTGTTTTAAATAGTGTTGCTGGAGTAAAAATGGAAGAACGCTCTCCAGGAAGTTACCGTTTATCCATTAGAGGCAGTTTATTACGTTCACCATTTGGAGTAAGAAATGTAAAAGTCTATTTTGACGGTCTGCCGCTAACAGATGCCAGCGGAAACACTTATTTAAATTTAATAGATCAACAATCAATCAGTAATATTGAAATTTTAAAAGGACCGGACGGCAGTTTATTTGGTGCAAATTCTGGCGGTGTAGTTTTGATAAATTCGCAAGGAACAGAAAATGAAACCAATATTAATGCAAGTGCAGGTGGCTATGGTTTTTTTAGAGAAAACATCCATCTTCAAAAAAATTACGATAAATATCAATACAGTTTTCACCAAGCCTATCAATATGCTGATGGTTACCGCAACCATAGTTTAATGAAACGTTCTTATTTTCAAACACAACAAAAATTTCAATATAACCCAAAAGCCGAATTAAAATTCTCTGGTTTTTACAGTGATTTAGGGTATCAAACACCAGGTGGTTTAACAGCTAGTCAATTAGCAGCTAATCCGCAACAATCCCGACCAGCTATACCTGCAAATCCTCCTCGCCAGAGAACCCCAAGTGCAGAAGAACAAAAAGCTGGAATTTACAACCAAACTTTTTTTGGCGGAATAACGCACCAATATCAATTTAATAAAAATTGGCAACACAGTATTTCATTTTCAGGGATGGATGTAGATTTTGAGAATCCTTTCATCACAAATTATGAAAAACGGAAAGAAGTAAGTTTAGCCATACGTACTTTTGTAAGCTATCAAAACACTGTTAGCAAATTACTCAAATACAATTGGAATTTAGGTTACGAGTATCAACACACCAATTCCCAAATTCGAAATTACGACAACAACCGAGGAGAAATTGGAGATGTCCAAGCAGCAGATTTGATTAAAAACGAATCACAATTTTTGTTTACCCGTTTAAAATTAGACTTAGGAGAAAGGTTAAGTACAGAAATTTCTACCAGCTTAAATTTTGCAAATTACGATTTTGAGGCTTTACCAGAATCGCAAAATAGCAGTGGTTTTGGAACAGTAAAACTAAACCCAGAGCTGATGCCGAGATTGGCGGTTTCTTACATGGCTAATAAAGCTTTGATTTTAAGAGGGATTATTAGCAGAGGCTATTCTACACCTACAAAAGACGAAATTAGAGCTTCAGACGCAACAATTAATCCAAATTTACAAGCAGAAAACGGATGGAACTATGAGCTAGGATTAAGAACCAGAACGCCATTTGAGCGTATTTATTTAGATATTTCCGCGTTTTATTACAGATTAAACAATGCAATTGTTCGGAGGGTTGCCGCAAACGAACAAGACTTTTATGTTAACGCCGGCGGAACAAATCAAAAAGGAATGGAGATTGAACTCAACTCCAATTTGCTCAAAAATAACGCTAGCTTTTTCAAGCAAATTGATTTTAATACCGCTATCACTTTAAACGATTTCAAATTCAGAGATTACGTACTAGGCGAGAATAATTTTAGTGGAAATTTGCTAACAGGGATTCCAAAAACTGCTTTTACAAATGCATTGAATGTCAATTTACAGCAAAAAATAACCTTGTTTGTACAACATCAATATAATGCAAAAACATCTTTAAATGACGCTGAAACAATTTTTGCAAAAAGCTACCAGTTGTTGGATGCCAAGTTAAGCTGGCAAAAACTATTAAAAAACTATGCTTTAACTTTCCACTTTGGAGCAAATAACATTTTAAATGCCGATTATAGCTTAGGTAATGATTTGAACGCTTTTGGAGGCAGATATTTCAATCCGGCTGCTAAAAGGAATTTTGTTGGAGGTTTAAGTTTGAGAATTTAATCATACTCATCACCATCTTTAGTATCTAAAAAATGATGCACCGCTTTATAATGTAAATCAAAAGCTTCGGCAACACCCCTATAAACTACTTCGCCATTAATAATATTTAGGCCTTTTAAAAGTTCATAATTATCTAAACAAGCTTTTTTCCAGCCTTTATCTGCCAATTCTAAAACATAAGGAAAAGTGCTGTTAGTAAGCGCAATAGTTGAAGTATAAGGAACTGCACCAGGCATATTTGTTACGCAATAATGTAAAATACCATCCACAATAAAGGTTGGATTTTCATGAGTGGTTGGTTTACAGGTTTCTATACAACCCCCTTGGTCAACAGAAACATCTACAATAACGGTTCCTGGACGCATTAATTTAAGCATATCTCTGGTTATTACTTTCGGAGATTTACCACCTGGAATAAGAACTGCACCTACAATTAAATCGTGGTTTGCAACTAATTTCCTAATATTATATTCGCTGCTATACATGGTTACCACATGGGGTGGTAAAACATCATTCACATACCTTAATCTTTGTATATCAGTATCAATAATGGTAACATGCGCCCCTAAACCCGAAGCCATCTTTGCTGCTTGCACACCAACAACCCCAGCCCCTATTATTAAAACTTTACCAGGGGTAACGCCTGGTACACCTCCTAATAAAATACCACGCCCCATTACAGGTTTTTCTAAATACCTAGCACCTTGTTGTATAGCCATACGCCCGGCTACTTCAGACATTGGTACTAATATGGGCAAACTTTTATCAGTTGTTTCTACGGTTTCATAAGCCATACAAACTGCACCACTATCTATCATGGCATAGGTTAACTTACGATTAGAAGCAAAGTGAAAAAAGCTAAATATGAGTTGATTTTTTTTAGCCATCTTGTACTCATGTTCTTCTGGCTCTTTAACTTTAATAATCATATCGGCCCGTCCCCAAACTTCATCCTCAGTTAAAATAATTTCGGCACCCGCTTCTTCATAATCGTCGTTTCTAAAACCACTTGCAGCACCAGAATGCGTTTCAATTAAGACCTGATGACCTCTTTTTACCAGTTCATGAGTGCCAGCGGGCGTTAAACCAACTCTATTTTCATGATTTTTCATCTCGCGGGGAACTCCTATAATCATAATTTCAATTTTTATAAGCTAAACATACGTAATTTTTAAAAATTATAGCAATCAATTTTATATTTATCATAAAAAATTAAGATTTTATACAAATTTTTAAACAATATCTATGAATTCTTTTGAAAACGATTTTGATAAGCCTTAAAGATTTGTATTTTTATTTTTTTTATCAAATGATATTTAGAGAAGATACAGATAATTATATTCTTATTACCCAACATGACCATGCCTACATTGCAGGTGAGTTATTTAGTCATCTAAAAAAAGAAATAATTGCTGTTGAACATTATGAATCTTTTAAATTTGCAATACACCAGCATGATAGGGCTTGGATAATTCCAGACTCGCATCCACTGTTTAACGATGTTACCAAAAAACCATTTACTTTTTTAGATTTCCCAGAAAGATTAAGATTAACCTTCTATAAACTTGGGGTAGATCAGGTGGATCAAGCTAATTCTTACGCCGCTTTACTTTGTAGCATGCATTACTGCAATTTGGCTTCTATTTCATCCTCAGATAATGTTAAGCAATTTTTAGACAGAGAAAAACTTAGGCAAAAACATTTGATTAATAAATTAAAAATTCCGCATACTGGCTTACTTGAATATCAATTAAAAATTTTAAAATTATGCGATGATATTTCATTGTATATCTGTATGAACAAGCCAGGGGCAACTAAAGAAGAAGAAGTGGCCATGTTTAGAAAGGGTTTTCCAGAGTCTGAACTTTTTCATAAAAAGCTTGATTTGAAAGTTAGAGCATATTATAGAGACAGAAACATTATAAAATTTAACTCAAGCCCGTTTGAGGATGATATGTTTGAAATTAAAGTGCCTTTAAAAAGAGTTTCTAAAAAGTTAGTTGAAGATATTGGCTTAGCCGATGCATACCATGCCGAACCAACTACATTTTTTAGTATTTACTTAACATCTCAATGGGAAAAATAGCGGTTAAATTTTTCACCGACTATTTTGTATAGTTTACCGAATTTATAATTCATTCCGTCGGTATCTTGTTTTTTTTGATGTTTGTACACTCTACTTTTATAAATAAATTATAAAACAATGGAAAATATAGAAACTCAAAACAAAACTTCAAAAAACGGAAAAAAAGTTGTTGGTGCAGCAATTTTAATAATTGGTTTAGCATTATTAGCAAAACAATTAGGTGCAGATTTACCCCGTTGGCTATTTAGCTGGCCTATGCTTTTAATTGTTATTGGCATAGCTAACGGAATAAAGCATCAATTTAAAAATGCAACTTGGTTAATATTAATTTTAATTGGTAGCGTTTTCCTGGCCGAAAAAATAGTTCCTGAACTTTCTGTAGCAAAATTTACCTGGCCCATAATTTTAATTGGTTTAGGCGTGTTTTTTATTTTTGGCAGAGGCTTTAATAATGGTAATTGTAAAAAAAACAAAAAATGGCGCAATGAAAACAGCAATTACCAAAACAACCCTGCTTACAATTTTACCGAAACACCAAAAAATGAAGAGCCCATTGGTCAAGAAAATAGGTATTACGATATGGGTGATGAATATGTTGATAGTGTTTCTGTTTTTGGTGGGGCTAAAAAAAACATATTATCTAAAAACTTTAAAGGTGGCGAAGTAGTCAATATTTTTGGTGGCGCAGAACTTAACTTTTACCATTCAGATATTGATGGTTTGGTTATTTTAGAAGTGGTACAAGTATTTGGTGGAACAAAAATCGTAATTCCTCCAACTTGGGATGTAATTTCAGAAATGGCTGCTGTTTTTGGTGGAATTGATGATAATCGTTCTTTAACTCAAGTGTTGCCAGACAAAAGCAAAGTGCTATTAATTAGAGGGACTTCTATTTTTGGAGGTATTGAAATTAGAAACTTTTAAACTACCTAACATGAACTATTTTGTAGCAAAATTAGTATTCCAGCTTCAACCCAATGGAGCGCAAAGCAATCAGTTTGATGAGCAATTAAGGTTAATAGAAGCAGTAAATGAGCAATTAGCTTTAGAAATGGCTTATCAAATTGGTTTAATGAGCCAGGAAGACATCAATGACAAAAATAACCAGAAAATTTTATGGAAATTTATTGCTGTAACAGAAATACAACACATTGGCGAAATTAGTAATGGTAAAGAAATTCATTATAAAATAATTGAACCCGATGAAAGCAATGAATATTTAGCTCTAGTACATGAAAAAGCAAATCATTTAAAAACCCGAAAAACTATTTATCAATAATATTTTGGCAGCTTCTCCATTAAACAATGATATTTTTAAGTGGGCATTTCTTTTTTTGATTGCTGTTTTTACCGCTATTCAATACTATGCCCTCACATTATTTAATATTGATACTAACACAGCATTAAAAGACAGTATCATTTCAAATGTATTATTGGTATTAGGTTGCTGGCTAATTTCAAATAGTCTTTCATTTTATCAGCCAAAAGGCATAAAATATCTGTTTGTAATAATTTGGTGTAAAGTTTTAGCTTGCATTTATGTATATGTTTTAAAGTTGTTTTTTGATAATATAGGTCTTTACAACGGAGATGGTATTTACTTTTTTCATCTCTCTTTAGCTATCCGTTTTATGTTTGCTTTACTTTTAATAGGTAGTATGGCAGCTATAAGCATTCTTTGGTACAACCAAGAAGAGAACCAAGAAATTACAGCCCGAAAAAACGAAGCTGAAAAGCTGACCAAAGAAATAGAATTGGCCTCTTTAAGAGAAAAACTACAACCACATTTTTTATTTAACAGTTTAAATTCAATCAGTTCTTTAACCATTACACAGCCAAAAGAAGCTCGCAAAATGGTACATCAACTGTCAGATTTTTTAAGAGGAACTTTAAGAAAAGAAGATGGTTTATCGAGTTTACAAACAGAATTAGAACATTTAGAACTTTATTTAGCCATTGAAAAAGTAAGGTTTGGAAATCGTTTAAATACTAAAATTTTTACCACACCAGAAGTGTTAGACAAAAATTTACCAACAATGTTATTGCAGCCACTGGTAGAAAACGCTATAAAATTCGGCTTATACGACACGCTTGATGAAGTTACCATCACCCTAGAAGCATCATTTAATACACCTTATTTAGTTATAAAAATAACCAATCCGTTTGATGCAGAAACATCACACACCAATAAAGGAACAGGGTTTGGTTTAACAAGTATCATAAGAAGATTGCAATTATTATATAACCGTAGCGACTTAATTGAAACTCAACAACACCACAAACAATTCATCAGCATTTTAAAAATACCCCAAATATGATAAAAGCTTTAATTATAGATGATGAACCTTTAGCAAGAAATATTATTAAAGAATATCTTTTGGCTTACCCTCAAATAGAAGTGGTAGAAGAGTGCGGAAACGGTTTTGAAGGTTTAAAAGCAATTACTCAGCACCAACCACAATTGGTTTTTTTAGATATACAGATGCCCAAAATTACAGGTTTTGAGCTTTTAGAATTATTAGAAGAGTTGCCTGCAATAATTTTCACCACCGCATTTGATGAGTTTGCCCTAAAAGCTTTTGAGGCAAACGCGGTTGATTATTTATTAAAACCTTTTAGTGAAGAAAGATTTAACAAAGCTTTAGATAAATTCTTATCAAGCAATAAAGAGGATCAGAATAGTACTGTTCAAAACATTGCCCATAACATTGTACCGCAAAATCAAACTCAAAACGAGAGAATTGTTATAAAATTGGGTAATAAAATAAAGGTAATTTCTATTTATGATATTAGTTATTTAGCTGCCGATGATGATTATGTTAAAATACATACCGCAGAAGGCGAATATCTCAAAAACCAAACATTAGCTTTTTTTGAAAAAAATTTAAACCCAAATTTATTTGTGAGGGTTCATCGCTCGTTTATAGTAAAAATAGATCAAATTACTAAAATTGAAGCTTACGAAAAAGACACTCATATCTTGATTTTAAAAAGCGGAGAAAAAATACCAGTAAGCAAAACAGGTTACCCAAAATTAAAGGCTGTTTTAGGAATTTAATGTCCCAATAATGTATCTTCGCTTTTATGTCAGGTATCGATATAAAAGACCAAATAGATGCATTAGTGCAGGAGTTAAAACTACATAATTACAACTATTATGTGTTGGCTATGCCTACCATTTCTGATTATGATTTTGATCAGAAACTGAAACAATTAGAAGCTTTAGAAAAAGAATATCCAGCTTTTTTAAGCTCCGACTCTCCTACTCAAAAAGTTGGCGGAGAAATTACCAAAAACTTTACAACAATAACGCATAAGTGGCCTATGATGTCTTTAGGCAACACTTATAATGAGCAAGATTTAATTGATTTTGACCAACGCATAAAAAAAGCCATTGGCGATAATTTTGAATACGTTTGCGAGCTAAAGTTTGATGGTTTATCTATGAGTTTAACTTACGAGAATGGCAAATTAGCAAGAGCAGTTACTCGCGGAGATGGCACCAAAGGAGATGATGTTACTGCCAACGTTAAAACTATACGGAACATCCCAACAACAATATCTGGAGAAAAAATCCCTGATTACTTTGACATACGTGGCGAAGTATTTATGCACCATGCCGCATTTGAAAAACTAAATCAGGAAAGGATAGAAAACGGAGAAGCGGTTTTTGCTAACCCCAGAAACTTTGCTTCCGGTACAGTAAAAATGCAAGATTCGGCAGAAGTTGCAAAACGCCCTTTAGATTGTTTTTTATATTTCCTTTACAGCGATAATAATCCTTTTAAAACACATTGGGAAAGTTTACAAGCTGTAAAAAGTTGGGGATTTAAAATATCGGAAGAAAGTAAACTATGCCCAACTATTCAAGATGTTTTAAGTTTTATTAAAATTTGGGACGAAAAGCGTTTTGGTTTAAGCTATGATATTGATGGTATTGTAATTAAAGTAAATAGCTATGCACAACAACAAGAATTAGGCTTTACAGCAAAATCTCCACGTTGGGCAATCAGTTATAAATACAAAGCGCAAGAGGTAGAAACAGTTTTAGAAAAAGTGACTTATCAGGTTGGGCGTACTGGTGCAGTTACTCCGGTTGCTAATTTAAAACCTGTATTGTTAGCTGGCACAACCGTTAAAAGAGCTACTTTGCATAATGCCAACGAAATAGAACGTTTAGACTTACACGAAGGCGATACTGTTTTGGTAGAAAAAGGTGGAGAAATTATTCCAAAAGTTATTCAGGTAAATTTAGATAAAAGGTTGCCAAACGCTCAAAAAATAGCTTACATACACGATTGCCCAGAGTGTGATACGCCTTTGGTACGTACTGAAGGAGAAGCAGTACATTATTGCCCTAATGATGAAGGTTGTCCGCCACAAATAGTTGGTCGGATGCAACATTTTATCAGCCGAAAGGCGATGAATATTGAAGGCATTGGCTCAGAAACGGTTGAAGCTTTATACCAAAAAGGTTTATTAAAACATATTAGCGATATTTATACGCTAAAAAACCATGAAGAAGATTTAAAAAATTTAGAACGTTTTGGAGCAAAATCTATCACCAACTTAATTGAAGGTATAGAAAAATCTAAGCAAATGCCTTTTGAAAAAGTATTATTTGGCTTAGGAATACGTTATGTTGGGGCAACTGTTGCGCTTAAGCTTGCAAAACATTTTAAAACAATTGATCATATTAGTGTTGCAAATTTTGAAGAATTAATTGCAGCAGATGAAATTGGAGAACGTATAGCGCAAAGCGTTATAGAATACTTTACTAACCCTAAACATCAACAAGAAATAGCAAAATTAAAAGAAGCTGGTTTAAATTTTGAAATTGAAGAAAAGGAAGTAGTTTTGCAAAGCGAAAATTTAAGCGGTAAAACCTTTATTATTTCTGGCGTTTTTGAAAACTATAGCCGAGAGCAGCTAAAGGATATAATTGAAGCAAATGGCGGTAAAATTTTAAGCAGTATATCTGCCAAATTAAATTACCTTGTGGCCGGCGATAATATGGGCCCTGCTAAATTAGAAAAAGCAAATAAATTACAAATCCCAATTATTACAGAACAAGATTTGTTAACACTAATACAATGAGAGATTTAATTAGCAAATTCAGGATAAAATCTGGCTTTTATAAACTAAAGCAAGAGATTAAAAAGATAAGCAGAAAAAATAAATCTGTTTCTTTAAAAGCTGCTCAATACATTGGTATTTTAGTAACTGTTAAAGACCAGAAGCAATTAGATGAAGTAGAAGAAGTGGCATTGGAGTTAAAAAAGGCTAATAAAAAGGTAAGGTTACTTGCTTTTACATCAGATTTAACTTTAAAGTTAACATCTAACAACAATATTGAATTAATTTCTAATGAAGATGTTGATTGGAATTTTATCCCTAAAAGAGAGAAAATTATCAATTTTGTAAACAACGAATTTGATATTCTGATTAACTTGTGCACAGAAATTTGTTTCCCGTTGGTTTACATTACCGCACTTTCAAAATCATTATTTAAAGTAGGTGCATATCATAAAAAAAATTCAGCGATTTATGATTTTATGTTAGCCACCCAACAACAAAGTATCAGCGGTTTTAACACCGAATTAAAATACTATTTAGACAAAATAAAATGACCAGTTTTTACGGAACCGGAGTAGCTATGGTTACCCCCTTTCTTGAGGATGAAAGCATAGATTTTAATGCTTTAGAGAAAACCATTGAACACTTAATTAATGGTAAAGTAGAGTATATTGTTGTATTGGGCACCACCGCCGAGTCTGCAACATTAACAGCCGAAGAAAAGAAACAGGTTTTTGAGTTTGTTGCAAAAATAACCAATAAACGTATTCCTTTAATGGCAGGTATTGGCGGTAATAATACTGCCGAAATTGTTAAAGCCGTTAGCGAATTTGAGTTAGATGGCTATAAAGCTATACTTTCTGTAGTTCCATACTATAACAAGCCAAATCAAGAAGGAATTTATCAGCACTACAAAGCTGTTGCAGAAGCAAGCAAGCTTCCTATATTGTTGTATAATGTTCCCGGACGTACAGGAGTAACCATGTCGGCAGAAACAACTTTGCGCTTGGCAAATAATGTTAAAAACATATTAGGAACTAAAGAAGCTTCTGGCAGTTTTGATATTTTTAATGAGATAGCTGCCAAAAAACCAGAAGGTTTTCTTTTAATTTCTGGAGACGACCCAATAACGCTTCCTATGATTGCTATTGGCGCAGCAGGTATTATTTCTGTTATTGGAAACGCAATTCCACTACAACTGTCAAACATGGTGCGTTTATGCCTAAAAGGTGATTTTAAAGCTGCACAGCCTGCTCATTTTAGTTTTTTAGAATTTACCCGTTTGTGTTTTGCAGAGGGTAATCCTGCCGGCGTTAAAGCTGCTATGAAAGAAATTGGCTTACTGAAAGGCGTATTGCGTTTGCCTTTGGTTAAAGTTAGTGAAGAAACTCGCTCAAAAATTGCTACAGAAATTAAGAAGATAGTGTTAAGTTAGATGTAATTTGTCAGGCTGAGCATAGTCGAAGCCTTTGCGAATTACCCTTCGACTCCGCTCAGGGTAACAAGCGACACGAAACTTTACCCCTAACATAACAATAGTTTGTGAAAATTGATTAAGCTTTCCTGTAAATTATCTTATTCCATCCATAAAAAAAGGGTAACGAATTTTTCGCTACCCTTTAAAAATTGTGTTAAAAAATCTTAACGATTCATTCCAAATTTAGCTTCAAAAGTTCTCATTTTAGATTCCAACTCTTTATTTAAAGCTGGTTCCCCATATTGTTTGGTCATTTCTACAAATTGAGATAGCACAAATAAATTCAACTGAATTTCTCGACTTCCTAAATTCTCTTTTCCTTGTATTAAGCTATAATGGTAATTCAATTCCTGATTTACCAAACCTTCTGTTTGTTTCAATAAATCTGTAGCGTCAGCTTTCATCCCTAACTCGTACATTAAACTAACTAACTCATATTTACTTAATGCAAAATTTGGATCAAGTGTAGTTTTAATCGGCATCACCTTTAAACACTGTTTTACTACATTTCTTGCGCTATCAGGTTTACCTTCAAAAATCAAGTTTTTAGCTAATTCCGTAAATTTATTTACAGATAAAAACACCATTTTTTGAGATTCTGGATCTAAATAAGGAGATGATTTAATGGTACCCCAATCAAACTTAGTCATTATGTTGGTGTACATTTCTTTAGTATTTACTACCTCAGTTTCTCCAAGCGGACTATCAGAAGGAATTTTTCCTTTTGTTTTAGGTGCTAATCTTAATGCAAAACCTTCATTAAATAAATAATTATCTAAACCTAAGAAATTAGAGCTTGGTACTGTAAATGCAAAATAAATTGGACGCTCCCATTTGTTATGCACCAACATATCTAAAATAGCAAGCTGCCCTTTTGTTAAATAATTACCCCCAAAAGACCATTCCATTGCCGGCACTATTTTGTTAGCCTCATTTGCATTAACTGTTTTAGTTGCTAAAACTTGCTGTGGATTTATCGTTAATTTAAAGTTTTTAGTTGGCAAAAAGTTTTCGGACCTACCACTTTGGTAATCTACTTTAGCTTCAGGATTATCTGATGTTATAAATTCAAAAACATCTTTCAATTCTTGAGGACCTTCTAAATTAAAGTTTTGATAAAACAACACATCTCTAGTACCTGTTTTGTACATGCTAGCATTCATTGTAATTGGTAAAGGCTGAGATTCATTAAAAGGTCTTCTCAGTTGGTTAATGTACCAATCAGTATCAAACAAGCTTAAATTTACAATTCTTATATCGGGTCTAAAATTTTCTACTTCTTGTACATACCATAATGGGTAAGTATCATTATCTCCATAAGTAAATAATATAGCATTTGGCGCACAACTGCTTAAGTAATTACGAGCATAATCTCTGGCGGTTGTTTTGGTAGAACGATCATGATCATCCCATTCTTGGCTTGCCATTAAAATAGGAGCAGCTAATAAACAAACGGAAGTAGCAATAATTGCAGCAGTTTTAGGTGTTACTACTTTTCTTAACCACTGTGCAACGGCAAAAACTCCTAAACCTATCCAAACAGCAAAAGCATAAAACGAACCTACATAAGCATAATCACGTTCACGTGGTTGACTTGGGGTTTGGTTTAAATAAATTACAATTGCTAAACCTGTAAAGAAAAATAATAAAGCCACTATACCAGCATCTTTTTGACTGTATTTGAAGTGCCAAAATGCCCCTATTAATCCTAATATTAATGGCAGAAAGAATAACTGATTGTTAGATTTGTTTTTAGCAATACTATCTGGTAAAACCGATTGGTCTCCTAAACGCATTGCATCCAAAAATTTGATACCACTAATCCAGTTGCCATCGCTATAATTACCTATTCCTTGGTTATCATTTTGTCTTCCTGCAAAATTCCATAAGAAATAACGCATGTACATAAAACCAATTTGGTAAGTACCAAACCAGCCAATGTTTGTTGCAAAAGTTGGACTTTCTTGTTCGCCTAAATTCATCCAGTCTTTGTAAACAGCTGGATGGTTATTATCATCGCTATACATACGAGGGAATAAAGTATTTTTATCGTACTCATAAGATTGCTTTTGCCCAGCTATTTCGTATTTACTTTCTCCTTTTACATAAATGTTTCCAGCTTGTTTAGTATCAATAGGTTTAGAATCAAAATACTGGCCGTACATTAATGGTCTATCTCCGTATTGCTCTCTGTTTAAATAACTTAAAAACGAAAAAGCATCACTAGGATTACTGTTATTTAATGTTGGATTTGCTTTTGCTCTTATCACAATCATAGCAAAAGAGCTGTAACCAAATAAAATAAATATAAAAGATAGCATTGCTAAATTTAGCACAGGCTTTTGCTTTTTAATAGAATATAATGTTAACCAAATTGTAGTAGCTACTATTATAACACTAAAAAATATAACACCAGAACCAAAACCAAAACCTAACGTATTCACAAAAAACAAATCGAAATTTGCCCCAATTTTAATCATGTACTGGATAATACCGTATTGGATAAACCCTAAAATTATTACACCTACAAATAAAGCAACAAAAACACCGTTTGTTGTAGCAGTTTTAGTTCTTCTGAAATAATAAACCAACGCCATTGCTGGTATTACTAATAAGTTTAAAAGGTGAACCCCAATAGATAAACCCATTACATAGGCGATAAATATTAACCATTTATCTGCATAAGGCTCATCTGCATGTGCATCCCATTTTAAAATAGCCCAAAAAACTACAGCTGTAGATAAAGAAGACATGGCGTAAACTTCTGCTTCTACTGCCGAAAACCAAAAAGAATCTGAAAAAGCATAAGCTAATGCACCAACCAAACCAGCACCCATGATGCTAATTAACGAGGTACTGTTTACTTCTGTAGAAGTTTTTAAAGTAATTTTTCTACCTAAGGCAGTAATTGTCCAAAATAAAAACATGATGGTTGCACCACTAGAAATAGCTGAACTTACGTTTACACAATAAGCTACCATTTTTGGGTCACTGGCAAATAAGCTAAATATTTTGCCAACCATTAAAAACAAAGGTGCACCTGGTTGGTGTACTATTTGAAGCTTAAAAGCAGCTGATATAAATTCACCGCAATCCCAATAACTTGCCGAAGGCTCTAAGGTTAAAATGTAAACTGTTGTTGCTATTAGAAAAGAGAGCCAACCCAAGAGGTTGTTAATTTTAGTATAGGCCATTTTATAATTTATCTTTAAACCGCCGAAAATAACTATTTGAATTTAATTTATATGCAATTTAACATTAATTAACCCACAAGAAATAAAAATAGTTGAATTTGAAGATGTTAAAGCAGTTGATAATTTAATTTTAAAAAAAACTTGCATCATTTACTTAATGCACCTATATTTGCATTCCATTTCAGGAAAACATGTTTCTTGAAATAAAGATTGCCCGATAGTATAAAGGTAGTACAACGGTTTTTGGTACCGTTTGTCTAGGTTCGAATCCTGGTCGGGCAACAATTAAAATTCGGAAATTACATCAAATGATTTCCGAATTTTTCATTTTAAATCCATTCGAAAGCTCATGTCTTCCAAATCAAATAGCATTAAACTTTTCTCTGGCACAGGCAGTAAAGCTTTGTCCGAAAAAATCGCTAAATGTTACGGCAAAGAATTAGGTAAAGTGATTTTATCACGTTTTTCTGACGGAGAGTTTCAACCACATTATGATGAATCTATACGTGGTTGCGATGTTTTTTTAATTCAGTCAACCTGCCAGCCTAACGATAACCTGTTTGAATTACTAATGATGATAGATGCTGCTAAAAGAGCATCAGCACATTATATTACTGCCGTAATTCCTTATTTTGGTTTAGCTAGACAAGATAGAAAAGACAAACCCCGCGTTGCAATTGGGGCAAAATTAGTTGCAAACTTATTAACCGCGGCTGGTATTCACCGTATTATGACGATGGATTTACATGCGGCACAAATACAAGGTTTTTTTGATATTCCGGTTGATCATTTAGATGCATCTGTAATATTTGTACCTTATATTAAAAGCTTAGGTTTAGAAAAGTTAACTGTTGCTTCGCCAGATATGGGAGGTTCTTACAGAGCTCGTACATTTGCTAAGTTTTTTAATGCAGAGGTAGTAATTTGTGATAAAACCCGTAAAAGAGCAAACGAAATAGAATCAATGTCTATTATTGGAGATGTAACCGGTTTAGATATTATTTTAATTGATGATATTATTGACACTGGTGGCACTTTAGCTAAAGCAGCTAGTTTAATTATGGAAAAAGGAGCAAAAAGTGTAAGAGCAGTATGTACCCACGCGGTGTTATCTGGTAATGCTTATGCAACTTTAGAAAAATCAGCTTTAACAGAATTAATTGTTACAGATACTATTCCGTTAAAACACAGTAGCCCCAAAATTAGGGTATTATCAACCGCAGATTTCTTTGCAAAAGCTATTGCTAATGTAAATGAACATGCGTCTATAAGTGAATTATTTAAAATTAATTAATATATACAAACATGAAATCAATCGCTATTAGCGGTTCTCCAAGAGAGAACGTAGGGAAACGCGACGCAAAGGAATTGCGTTACGAAGGAAAAGTGCCAGCTGTAATTTACGGTGGTAAAGAGCAAGTTCATATTGCAATTGATGCACCAGAGTTAAAAAGCCTAGTTTATACTCCAGAAGTAAACTTTGCAGAAATTACCGTTGCAGGTAAAAAATACAATGCAGTAATGCAAGATATTCAGTTTCACCCATTAACTGAGAAAATTTTACATATTGATTTTCTTCAGTTATTTGATGATAAAAAAGTAACTATTGAAATCCCTGTTAAATTAACTGGAACTTCTCCGGGTGTTAAAGAAGGTGGTAAATTAGTTCAAAAATTACGTAAATTAAAAGTTAACGCTTTACCAAAAAATATGCCTCAAGAAGTAGAGGTTTCTATTGTTCCTTTAGAGGTTGGTAAATCTGTTAGAGTACGTGATTTAAAAGCTGATGGTTATACGATTACTAACGTAGGTGAAGACACTATCGTTTCTGTAATTATGTCTAGAGCATTAAAACAAGCAGAACAACAAGCTGCTCAAGGTGGTAAGAAATAAGTTTTCTTAACTTGAAAAAAGCCTCGTTGATTAGTTTCAACGAGGCTTTTTTGTGTTTTGTTGTTCAATTTAATAGGAATATTTGATTGAAAGAAATTCAAATAAGATGAGGTTAAACAAAAAAGCTGTCTAAAATAATTTAGACAGCTTTCCATATTAAAAACTAAAATTCTACTCAGGTTCAACAACTAAAGTTACGCCTGATACAGCATCTTTAATTTTACCTTCAATTTCCTCTGCAAGTTCTGGGTTGTCTAACAATATTTGTTTAACACCATCTCTACCTTGTCCTAATTTTGTATCGCCATAGCTAAACCAAGAGCCTGCTTTTTTAACAATACCATACTCAACACCTAAATCTATAATTTCTCCTACTTTAGATATTCCTTGTCCAAACATTACATCAAACTCGGCAATACGGAAAGGTGGAGCAACTTTATTTTTTACAATTTTAACTTTAACTCGGTTCCCTGCTACTTCGTCGCCATCTTTAATTTGTGCTATACGACGGATATCTAAACGAACAGAAGCATAAAACTTTAGGGCGTTACCACCAGTAGTAGTTTCTGGACTACCAAACATAACCCCAATTTTATCTCTTAATTGGTTAATGAAGATACAGCAGCAGTTTGTTTTACTAATGCTACCAGTTAATTTACGTAATGCTTGCGACATTAAACGAGCATGTAAACCCATTTTAGAATCGCCCATTTCTCCTTCAATCTCACTTTTTGGTACTAATGCAGCAACAGAGTCAATTACAATTACATCTATAGCTCCAGAACGGATTAAATTATCAGCAATTTCTAAAGCTTGCTCTCCGTTATCCGGTTGCGAGATTAATAAATTCTCTGTATCAACACCTAATTTTTTAGCATAAAACTGATCAAAAGCATGTTCAGCATCAATAAAAGCTGCAATTCCACCTTTTCTTTGTGCTTCGGCAATAATATGAGTTGCTAAAGTAGTTTTACCAGAAGACTCTGGTCCGTAAATCTCTATAACTCTACCTTTTGGTACACCGCCAATACCTAATGCAATATCTAAACCTAATGAACCTGTAGAAATAGCTTCCATCGCCTCAATTGGGGCATCTCCTAATTTCATAACCGAACCTTTACCATAAGATTTTTCTAATTTATCTAAGGTTAATTGTAGGGCCTTTAATTTATCGTTACTTACGCTCATGTATAATATTTTTAGTATTTGTCTTTTTTATGATGTTTGATAATGCAAAAATGCTAATTTTTTTGGTAATTCAAAATTTATATTTATAAACTTAGTTATTTGCTTTCAATTTTAAATAAATGTGAATAAATATATAAGGCTAAAAGCAAAATGAAAAAACTAATAAGACCTATGTTTATTTAACTGCTCTTTTCATTAGCTCACGAGCAATTTTATCTTTCTTTAATTTTTGTGCTTTTTGTTTGGCTTTTTTAGCATCAGCTTCTTCTTTACGTTTTAATGCTGCTGGTGTATTTTGAGCATCGTAATATTTACAAAAATGACTAATTGGGCAAATTTCACATTTCGGACTCCGAGCTAAACATATATAACGCCCATGTAATATTAACCAATGGTGCGCAACATGAATGGTTTCTTGTGGCAAATACTTCACCAATTGTTTTTCTACCGCCAAAGGTGTTTTTGCCGCAGTTGTTAATCCTAAACGGTTAGATACTCTAAAAACATGTGTATCAACAGCCATTGCAGGCGCATTATAAATAACAGACGCAATTACATTAGCTGTTTTGCGGCCAACACCTGGCATTTTTTGTAAATCGATTATTTCTTCTGGAACTATTCCTTTAAATTCATTTAAAAGTATTTTTGCCATCCCAACCAAATGCTTCGCTTTATTATTTGGATAACTTACCGAACGGATGTATGTAAAAACCTCATCAGAAGTGGATGCTGCAAGTGATTCTGGATTAGGAAAACGTTCAAACAATTTTGGTGTAATTTGATTGATACGCTTGTCTGTACATTGTGCAGATAATATTACAGCTACTAATAACTCGTACGGATTTGAATAATTTAATTCTGTTTCTGCTTGTGGTTGATTTTTGGAGAAATAACCTACAAAAGCTTCATAGCGTTCTTTTTTTAACATTTATTATAATAAGATAGCAAAAATATATGATGGGATGTGGTAATAATTATTAGTTATTGTAAACCAATACTGTTAACTCCATTTTGTATGTCATAAAGTTATACATCAAACCTAATTTAAAAAATAATTCTATCAAAAACATTACAATTTAAACGCTTAACTGATGAAAAGAAAACAATATTATCTTTTAACTTACCATAATGTAACAAATTAATTGAGCTAAGTGTTTTTTTATTATTTAGAAGAGTAAAAAATATTGAAATGAAAACAACAAATTATAGTTTTTTCGCAATCATCTTTCTTTTAATGGCAAGTTCTTGCAATCCTAAAAGCGCCAATTCTGAAAACAACCAAGAAGTTGAGGATAGCACAAAATATGTAATGGTTATACATGGTGGTGCAGGTACAATTCTAAAAAGCAATATGACTCCTGAAAAAGAAGCTGCCTACAAAAGTACTTTAAAAGAAGCCATTGAAGCTGGTTATAATGCTTTAAAAGCAGGTAAGTCGAGTTTAGATGCTGTTGAAACGACTATACATATCATGGAAAATTCTCCTTTGTTTAATGCGGGTAAAGGTGCTGTTTTTACACATGACGGTAAAAACGAAATGGATGCAGCTATAATGAACGGGGCGGATTTAAAAGCAGGTGCTATTGCTGGAGTAACCAATATTAAAAACCCAATTAGTGCTGCAAGGGCGGTAATGGAAAAATCTGAGCATGTAATGATGTCTGGCTTTGGGGCAGAACAATTTGCAAAACAAGTAGGTTTAGAAATTGTTGATCCATCTTATTTTTATACTAAAGAAAGATGGGATGGTTTGCAAAAAGCAATTAAAGAAGATGCGACGAAAAGCGTTTTAGACCACAATCAAAAAGTAACAAAATTAGGAACCATAAACCCAGATTATAAGTTTGGAACTGTTGGTTGTGTAGCTTTAGATAATAAAGGTAATTTAGCAGCTGGCACATCAACCGGTGGTATGACAAATAAAAAGTTTGGTAGAATTGGAGACGCTCCTATTATTGGTGCAGGCACTTATGCTAATAACCAAACTGTTGCAATTTCTTGTACTGGTTGGGGCGAGTTTTTTATTAGAAATGTTGTGGCTTATGATATTTCTGCTTTAATGGATTATAAAGGTTTATCTGTAAAAGATGCTACACAAACTGTAATTGATAAAGTTGGCAAAATGGGTGGTACTGGCGGATTAATTGCTTTGGATAAAAACGGTAAAATGGCCATGCCTTTTAATACTGCTGGCATGTACAGGGCGAACGTAACTAAAGATGGTAAAGTAGAAGTACTGATTTATAAGTAAGAGTTTCAATAACGCAGGGTTCTCGAAAAGAGAAACCCTGCTTGGAAGAAAACTCGTCATGTCTCCCCTTCGGTTGGAGGAGAGACGTATCACCAATGGGTAATCAGACTGAATGGCAACCTTAATGTGAGATTTCTCGTTCCTCGAAATGACGACGTGGAGATAAAAAAAGGCTTAACTTAATGACATTGATCGGGACACTTGTTTTATGGAAAATGCTTAAATCCACAAACATAAAAAAATTAACTTTCAAACTTAATCCAACCTTCCCCTTCGTAACCAAAAGCAAAATATTTTGGGGTAATCATTTCGGCAAGCATTTCTATGGTATCTACTATTCTTGGACCACTCCTATTAAAATACGCATTACCATCAGCAATATAAACACGGTTATTTTTAACAGCATTTAAATCTCTCCATCCCGGCAAATTCAAAATTAAATCTATTTCTTGTAAAGTTCTGTTAATAGAAAAACCGCATGGTGCAATAATAAGCACCTCTGGGTTTTCATCATAAATTTGTTGCCATTCTACAAACGGAGAGTGCTTCCCATTTTCTGCCAAAATAGAATCCCCCCCTGCTATTTGTACCAACTCCGGAATCCAATTACCTGCAACCATCAGTGGCGATAACCACTCTATGATAGCAACTGTAGGTTTATCAGGAAAAAACTTAAGCTTATGTTTTACAATATCTATACGTTCTTCTAAATCTTCTATTAAAGTATTTCCTTTTTCCTCAACACCTAAAGTAACAGCAACTTCCTTAATTTCACGCAAAATATCATTTAAAGTATTTGGCTGTAAAGATATTAACTGAGTTTGCTGTACAATTAAATCAGCCAAAGCCAATTCTACATCTTTTTCTGAAACTGCACAAACTTCGCATTGAGATTGCGTGATGACTACATCAGGTTTTAAAGATTGTATTTTTTCCTTATCAATGGTATAAATAGACAAAGCATCGGTTAAAATTTCCTTTACTTGTGCATCAATTTTTGCACTATCAGAACCGGAAATGAATTTAGCTTCTGAACAAATGGGTAAGTTTTGTATTTCAGCCGGGAAATCGCACTCGTGAGATCTGCCTACTAAATCATCTGCCAAACCTAAAGCACAAATTATTTCTGTTGCAGCTGGTAATAAGGAAATGATTCTTTTGTTATGCATTTTGAGTATTTTGCCAAAGATAAAAATTTGATTGTTTCTATGCGATTTACTTCTAATAATAGTATCATACTTTTTTTAATTGCTGGATTTTTTGTAATTGGTTTTAGTGCTTGTAATATTGAGGATAAGTTTAACGAAAAAAAGGTATTTCATATAAATTTAGACCAAGGCTTAACTTCTTTAGATCCTGCTTTTGCCCGAAATCAGAATGTTTTATGGATGACCAACCAAATTTTTAATGGCTTGGTACAAATTGATGATAGCTTAAATATTAAACCTTGCGTGGCTAAAAGTTGGGAAATATCTGCCGATGGGAGTATTTACACTTTCCATTTAAGGGATGATGTTTACTTTCATGATGATGAATTATTCGCTAATGGGAAAGGCAGAAAAACCATTGCAAGCGATTTTAAGTATAGCTTTTCGAGAATTATTGACCCTAAAACAGCTTCTTCTGGCGCTTGGATTTTTAATGATAAAGTTAGCGGAAGTAATGCTTTTATGGCTCCAAACGATTCTACTTTTGTGATAAAATTAAACAAAGCATTTCCTCCCTTTTTAGCCATGTTAACCGGGCAATACTGTTCTGTTATTCCATTTGAGGTTGCCGAAAAATATGGGAAAGAATTTAGAACTCACCCAATTGGTACTGGTCCGTTTAAATTTAAATATTGGAAAGAGGGTGAAGTTTTGGTATTTCTAAAAAACGAAAATTATTTTGAGAAAGATAGCTTAGGCGTACGTTTACCTTATTTAGATGCTGTTAAAGCAACTTTTATCCCAGATAAGCAAACTGCTTTTATGGAGTTTGTTAAAAAAAAACTTGATTATTTTAATAGTATTGATGGCAGCTACCGAGATGATATTTTAACCAAAAGCGGAAAAATGACACCAAAATATATTGGTAAGTTTAACTTGCGAAAAGGTCCGTATTTAAATACCGAGTATTTAGGAATATTGGTTGATAGCAGTTTAGCAATTGTTAAAAACTCTCCATTAAAACACAAAAAAATACGCCAAGCAATTAGCTATGCCATTAACAGAGAACGGTTGGTTAAATATTTAAGAAATAGTATTGGGATACCGGGTACGGCTGGTTTTATTCCGGCTGGGATGCCTGGTTTTAATGCCATTGCTGTAAAAGGCTACAGCTACGACCCAGAAAAAGCAAGACAATTATTAAAAGAAGCTGGCTTTGCCAACGGAAAAGGTATGCCCACAATTACTTTGAGCACCACAACAACTTACAAAGATTTAATTGAATTTATACAGGGCGAATTAAATAATGTTGGCATAAAATCTATAATTGAAGTTAACCAAAGTGCTTCTTTAAGAGAGGTAATTGCTAAAAGGCAGGTAAACTTTTTTAGAGGTAGCTGGATTGCTGATTATGCTGATGGTGAAATCTATTTATCGATGTTTTACTCTAAAAACTTTGTCCCCATTGGACCTAATTATACTAGTTTTAATAATAAGGAATTTGATAAACTTTACGAAAGTTTATACAAATACAGAGACGACCTAGAGCGTTTTAAATTATATCAAAAAATGGATCAGATTGTGATGGATGAGGCGCCTGTTGTTGTTTTATTTTACGATGAGTCTGTTAATTTATATCAGAACAATATTAGTGGCTTAAGTGGTAATGCGCAGAACTTATTGATTTTAAAACATGTTGTGAAAAATTAAAAAAAGCCGGTAAAATAAA
The DNA here is from genome assembly GCF_042684645.1 of Pedobacter alpinus. NCBI lineage: Bacteria > Pseudomonadati > Bacteroidota > Sphingobacteriia > Sphingobacteriales > Sphingobacteriaceae > Pedobacter > Pedobacter alpinus. Next base: position 475,586 of record NZ_JBHULV010000008.1, on the reverse strand, counting down.
ATACCGGCTCAAACCACATTTGTTTACAATTGGTAAAAATGAGTTTGTGATGCTTTATATTCTGGAATTTCTTTATCATCCAACATTTGCCTTAAATTTACTTCTATCGTTCTGGCTATACTGGTTACAGGTGTATCTGTTGGTTTATTTTCAAAAGGATCTTGTAAATGTACTGCCATTTTATCAATCAAGAAAAAAGCTGCTGCTATGGCAATAGTGAAAGGAATTTGGAAAACCCCAAAATATTGTAATAAACAAAATGGCAATTGCAGCATAAAGAAATAAATAGAAAAATGGATATACATGGTATAAGTAGTGGGGAAAACAGTTTTCTTAATACGCTCACATTTACCCATAGAGTCACACAATCTGGTGATGATAGAATCCATCTTTACTTGTTGGTATTCATTAATCCAACCTCTTTCTAGTGCATACTTTAAATCTAAAGCATGTAATTGTAATAGGGCATTTGGCTTATTATCATGATGATTGATGAAAACCATATCATGTTTTGTGAGGTATTTATTTAATCCTTCATCTGGGTCTTTGTCTCTTAAGGATTGCCCTAAGCAATAATTCCAACCCATTTGCCTTTTTATCCATTTTTCCTGAAAAATATTAATTTCTACTGAATACTCTGGATCTTTAATAAAAGTTAAAATTTGCCTACTAAATGTTCTTGAATCATTCACTATTGCACCCCAAATGATACGAGCCTCCCACCATCTATCGTAAGCTTGGTTTGATCTAAACCCTAAAAGTAAAGATATAGCCGTACCAACAATCATAGGTACAGCAATAGGAATGCCTATCTGTAAATCATAATTATCATGAATAATACTTATTGATGAAGCGTAAAGCGCAACAAATAATAATTCGAATTTTATTTTCCCAAAAACATAGCTTACTGGAATATTATTTTTTAGTAACATAAATATACATTATACTAACCTATTGTGAATAAAGGAACTTTTGATTTTTCTAATGTTTGATGAAGGATGTGTTTATTAATACTGTATTTCTTCAAAAAATTCTTCTTCTTTAATAAAAACACCATATCAACATCGTATTGCTGGGTAAAATCTACGATAGATTCTTCATAGCTTTCGCCTTGTAAAAAGTGTAAAGAAAACTTATACTTTCCGTAAAGCTTACCTCCTTTTGTACAATTTTTAAATTTAGATATGATATTAACCGCTTTATCTATTGGTGCCGCACTCACTAATTTTACTTCAGTTTGTAAATCAATGTGCAATTGCTGTAACATCTCTTCTAAAAGCTCCACATTACTTGCATTTTCGTCTAAAACAAAACTTATTTTTCTTGGCGTTTTGTTGGTGATGATTTCAGGAATATAAACTACGGGGTGCTCACTTTCATCAAGTATCTTCCAAACTTCACCTTTTTGATTTGAGTTAAAAGTAAATGAGGGTTTACTAAAAAGTATAAGGTCAATTTTTTTATGTTCTATTATTTGGTTCAAAATAGAAACCGATAAGCCATATTGATGCTCCACATTAATATTTTCTATTCTTATCGGAAATAAATTAATTAGCCTATTTATAGCAGCATTAAAATCATTAGGTACTTCTACATCTTCTTTCCTAGAGAGCAATAATAAATCCGAAATTGAATCGGGCAGAGGCAAAACGTTTAACAAAGTAATGTTAAAAGCATACCCTTGGAATTGATGCAGTGCGTATTGTATTACATTTAATGAACTTAATGTTAAGTTAGTTGGAACTAAAATATTTTTTATGGCTTTCATCTAATTTTATTTTAAATCAAAGATGAGAGGCAAGCGTTAAAATGGTATAACAATAGAATTAGAATGATGTTAAAGAGATTAAATTAAGATTAGAATTTCTTTATTTACGCAATGCTTATGCGTAAAAATTATTAAAATAGACATAAACATCAGTCCCTTTGCTTTCCTCAGATACAATTTCTAAAGTTGCCTGATGTACTTTCAAAATACGGTAAGAAAGCGGTAAACCTAAGCCAAAACCCATTCTGTCACCATGATTAGATGCTCTAAAAAACAATTCAAAAATATGTTCCAAATCTTTTTTAGGTATTCCAATTCCTTTATCTGATGTTTTTAAACATATCTTACCATTAATTAGAAATAGTTTTACATTAACAATTTGGTTATCAGAATATTTACATGCATTTTGAATAATATTATTGATGGCCAATCTTAATAATGGCTCTGTACCCATAATTGTCAAATAATCAGCTTTTTCCGGTAAATCAGAAAAATCTAAATGTATTTTACTTTCTGGGTTAGTTAATTTTAAATCATCTAAAATTGATAAAACTAATTCATCTATTCTAATGCTATCATTAAGTTGCTTTTTTGAATTGTAACCAGATTGAGCTAGTTTTAATAAACCGTTTATTATATTATTTAACCTTGAAGCTTGTTTATTAATAATTTCTAACGACTCTACATTTTCTTGATTAGGCTTTAAAAGTGCAAGTTCTGTAACTCCTAAAATTGCTGTTAAAGGAGTTCTAAGCTCATGAGATGCATTACTTACAAAATTATTTTGAATTTGAAATGCAGTTTCTAAACGGTCTAACATGTTGTTAAATGTTTTTGCTAAATCTGCTAATTCGCCTTTTCCCTTTTTTTGTGGGTCTAACCTTAAATCAAGATTATATGCACTAATGTTTTGAACCTTAGCAATCATGTTTGTTATTGGTTTCACAAACTGATTAGAAAACCAATTCCCTATTATTAATGATAAAACACTTGTAATTAAAAAAGAAAACAATAAAATAGTTCTCAATCTTATTAAATCTTGCTTACCAACCGGGTCTGTAGCGCTAATAGCTACAATATAATTTTTGTTTTGGTGAGTGTATAAAATTCCAACGTAATAAACGCCTTGCTCTACGTATTCGGCATATTTATTTTTAAAAATACTTTTAATTAGTTTTGGAGGTAAACTTTGAGTTAACAGCCTGCCATTATCTGTAATTTCTATTATATATTCCTTTTCATCTGGCAATACTTTAAGGTGTTGTGTCCTTAAATCTTGATATACCCTATTATCGTTATTATTAACCTCAAATTTTGCTTTGGCTGTAACTTCTGTGCGTAATTTTAAGCGGGTATAGTACTCTTGCCGCGTTAAGCTTTCTGTTAAAAAATACATCATCAAGCCAATCATTAAAAAAATTAAGGCTGTTAGCAATGTAAAAATTAAAGCTATACGCTGTCTAAACCGCATGTTCATCGTTAAAATAGTAACCCATACCCACTTTTGTATGTATTAGTTTATTTGAAGTATTTTTATCTATTTTTTTTCTCAAATAGTTAACATAAACATCAACAACGTTGGTTCCCATATCATAATTAACATCCCAAACATTCTCTAAAATATCCATACGGCTTAAAACGCGACGTCTGTTTTTAATGAAATATGATAATAATCTATATTCTGTTGCCGTTAAATTAATGCTTTGCCCAGCCCTTTTAACACTTTTAGCTTCATTATCTACTTCTAAATCTCCAAATTTTAATATCTCACTTTTTTTGATGTTATCATTAGGTCTTCTTCTTAGTAAAGCTTTAACTCTTGCCTGCAGTTCTACTATTTTAAAAGGTTTTGCCAAATAATCATCAGCTCCTGCATCTAAACCTGTTACAATGTTTTCTGTAGAATCTAAAGCAGTAAGCATTAAAATAGGTGTACATATATTATTTGCTCTTAAATTTCTACAAACTTCTATTCCATTTTTCTCAGGAAGCATAATATCTAAAATTAATAAATCAAATTTATGCTGCTTAGCCATTTTTAAGCCCGTATCACCATCCATAGCCATACTTACGGTATAACCTTCCTGTTCAATAGCTTTTTTCAAAACTTTCAAAACATCAAACTCATCTTCAACAATTAAAATATTCATATTTTATAAATAGTAAAAATGGCATTCAAACATTAGAATGAAATTAGAAAATAGCTATATTTTGATTGATAATTATATTTTTACAATAAACGAACATATATACCTAGTTTATTGTTCGTTTTGTTTTGCAAAAACTGACTATTAAAATTTAATATACAGAGAAATCAAAAAAAAGAAGCTATATAAATATTATTTAAAAAAAATTTATATGGCTTCTTTTAACGTGGGAAGTAATGTTTGAGATTAATTTAGATTTTAAAAGAAAATCTAAAGGTTGGGTTTGTATTTAAATAATATTACGTTTTATTAAAACAAACCCAATTGCCCTTTATCATCCAGCTTAATATCATCTGGATTGGTAATTTCGAAATCTATCTTCTTAACCGGTTTTGGTGTTGATGTAAAAGTTGGTTTTTTATCCTCTTCTTTAGGCGGATTTTCAACTTCTTCTTTTGGTTTAGTTTCTTCTATGGTTTCTGAAAGTTTAGCTTTAAAAACTGGTTTCTCAACTGCCTCATTTAGCTCTTCTTGATCTTCTACGCTACCGTTATTATCATCATCTTCTTTGTGTTCGTCAATTTCTACAGCATCTTCCTCTTCTTCCACATCATTGTTTTCTGAAATTAGTTCTACTTTTTGCACATCATTAGGACTTAATTTATTGCCTTGCGCTTTTATACCTTTTACTTCAATAGCTTCAGATAAATCTATTTCCTGCTCATCAAAAAATTGAGATTTCCCTTTAAGCGACTCAATTTTAACAATTGGATGGTCAGCTTTGCTTAATAAAACCATTTTAGAACCTGGCTCTTCACTTATAAAACCACTTCTTTTCCCAATGGCTAAATCTTCAAACACAAAACGTTTGATATAATAGTTTTTAGATTTACCATCTAAATGGATACAAGCAAAAACCCTTTCCGGCTCCAGCTTTTCAATCCTAATCATTTTGTCATCAAAATGGTTTGTTAAATCGAAACTAGAAAGCTCGTAACTGCCATCGTTAAAAACACAAAGAATTTTATCTTCTGCTTGAAACTCTCCTAAATAACGACCGTGACCATTTTCATTTAAGCGTTTCACAATAGGGTCGTACCAAATTTTACGTCCTGCCAGGGTAGAAACCCCTTTTGATTTTAAAGTGATTTTTTTGATGGCATATTTTGTCATTATATTCCCTTGCGACGCTCTTCCTTTTATGGCAATTTCAGCAAAATCTTGATCAAAAGAGAGCTTTCTCAGTTTCGACATCGGCTTTAAAGCAACATTTAAAACTTCTGCCTCACCATTAGGGTTGGCTGTAAAATAAATTACTTTACTTCCTTTTGTGCCCTTTGTTAAATCGTAATCTTTATCTCGCGTTGCGCCACCAAAAGCAAAACGTTTAATGTAAGCTGTTCCGGTTTTACCATCTTTATAAACCATGTTATAAATGGTACGGTCGTCGTTTTTCTTAAATACGCCAACATGCAAAATATTTTTGCCAACAAAAGTTTTGTCTTGTACTTTGGTTACTACAGAAACGCCATCCTCTCTAAAAACAACAATATCATCTAAATCAGAACAGTCAAATAAATATTCATCCTTTTTTAAGCCTGTGCCAACAAAACCGTCGGCTCTGTTTACGTAAAACTTGGTATTTGCTAATGCAACTTGAGAAGCTTCTACCCTATCAAAAGTTCTAATTTCTGTTTTGCGCTCTCTTCCTTTGCCAAATTTTTCTTTCAATCGCTCAAAATAAGCGATTGCAAAATCTGTTAAATGTCTTAAATCGTGTTTAACGCCTTTAATTTCTTTTTCGAGATTAGCCATTTGCTCGTCGGCTTTTTTCACATCAAAACGGGTGATGCTACTCATTGGCTTATCAATTAATCGTTTGAAATCTTCTGGCTCAATCTCTCTGTATAAACTTGGTTTAAAAGGTTCAAATAATCGGTGTAAAACAATTAAAACTTCTTCAAAATTTGTTGAATTTTCATAATCGGAATGTTTGTACATCCCTTCCTGAATAAATATTTTCAGTAAAGAACTAAAGAAAATTTTCTCTTGTAAATCGTGAAGTTTTATTTCTAATTCTCTTTTTAATAGCTGCTTGGTATAAACTGTACTTTCTGCTAAAATATCGTTTACACTCATAAAATGAGGTCTATCTCCTTTTATGATGCAGGTATTTGGAGAAATAGAAACTTCGCAACTTGTAAATGCATAAAGCGCATCAATGGTAACATCTGGAGAGATACCGGGTGCTAAATGAACAACAATTTCTACGTTTTTGGCTGTATTATCTTCAATTTTTTTGATTTTGATTTTTCCTTTATCATTTGCAGAAATGATACTATCAATTAAGCCGATAGTTGTGGTAGAAAAAGGAATTTCAGTAATCACCAAAGTCTTTTTATCTAGCTCTGATATTTTGGCTCTAACTCTAATTTTACCGCCACGTTGACCTTCATTGTAGTTAGAAAAATCGGCCATTCCCCCCGTTAAAAAATCGGGAATAATATCTGATTTGTTGCCTTTTAATAATTCTATTGAAGCATCAATCAATTCTATAAAATTATGAGGCATAACTTTGGTAGCTAAACCTACTGCAATACCTTCTGCACCTTGTGCTAATAAAAGTGGGAATTTTACTGGTAAGGTAACTGGTTCTTTATTTCTACCGTCGTAACTTGATTGCCATTCTGTGGTATCTGGATTGAAAACAACTTCTAGCGCAAATTTTGATAAACGAGCTTCAATATAACGTGGTGCTGCAGCAGAATCTCCGGTAACGGGATCTCCCCAGTTTCCTTGGGTATCTATCAGTAAGTTTTTTTGACCAATTTGCACCATGGCATCACCAATAGAAGCATCCCCGTGTGGGTGATATTTCATGGTGTTACCAATTACGTTAGCCGCTTTGTTAAAACGTCCATCATCCATTTCCTTTAGAGAATGGAGAATACGACGCTGCACAGGCTTTAAACCGTCATGTATATGCGGAACTGCCCTATCCAATATTACATAAGATGCGTAATCTAAAAACCAGTTTTCGTATAAACCGCTAAGTGGCGTTACGTTGTGTAAGGTTTCTTCGTTTTCGTAATTGTTTTCGTCCATATTTTTTTCTTACCACAGATATTTTGTTTTTTTACCACAGAGGACTCAGAGGTCACGGAGCTATGTGGTAAAAATATTTTATTAATTATTTATTACTCTTTTAATCCCATCTTTTCATTTTCACCACAGAGACGTCGGAGGTCACGGAGCTATGGGGTAAAAAATATTATATTATTTGTAATATCGCTGTTTTAAATCTGCGTCCAACTCTGTGAACTCTGCGCCCTCCGTGATTATTAATTTATTTATATTAGCCTCTGAATATTTATTCTGAGCAATTATTATTTTTAATAATCATTTATAACTCTCTTAACCCCATCTTTCAATGCTTTAATCCGTCATGTATATGCGGAACTGCCCTATCCAATATTACATAAGATGCGTAATCTAAAAACCAATTTTCGTATAAACCGCTAAGTGGCGTTACGTTGTGTAAGGTTTCTTCGTTTTCGTAATTGTTTTCGTCCATATTTTTTTCTTACCACAGATATTTTGTTTTTTTACCACAGAGGACCCAGAGGTCGCGGAGCTATGTGGTAAAAATATTTTATTAATTATTTATTACTCTTTTAATCCCATCTTTTCATTTTCACCACAGAGACGTCGGAGGTCACGGAGCTATGGGGTAAAAAATATTATATTATTTGTAATATCGCTGTTTTAAATCTGCGTCCAACTCTGTGAACTCTGCGCCCTCCGTGATTATTAATTTATTTATATTAGCCTCTGAATATTTATTCTGAGCAATTATTATTTTTAATAATCATTTATAACTCTCTTAACCCCATCTTTTAATAATAAAACATTGAAATTTATTAAAAGCCCTAATTTACAATCAGATAGTTTTAGATAAGTTAAAAGTTGAGCGAGGTAAATATCATTCATTTCTTTTACAGATTTAACTTCAACTATAACTCTGTTGCCTACAAATAAATCTAACCTATAACCACACTCTAATTCAATTCCATCATAAAAAACGGGTACAGATTTTTCTTTTTCAACAAATACCTCACTTTTCTTTAATTCGTAAAAAAGACATTCTTTATAAACCGACTCTAACAAACCGGGACCAAGTTCTTTATGAACTTTTATAGCCATGCCAATTATTTTTGTCGCTAAAGAATTTTCTAACTCCATTTATTAAAAATTTAAATCTATACCCAGCTCAATGAACTCTAGGTTCTCTGCGGTTAAAAATTATCTAACAATAAATATAATCACCAAGCTTATTTACAAAATCTACATCTATCTTTGCTTGAGTTGTTATAGCAAAAAATTCTGTGGCTACCCAATCCCTAACCTATCCTCCACAAACATGAACGGCAAGAAACTCTTCACACCCTTTGTTTTCCAAATAGCCCCATCAATACAATATAATAAAACCTCTACTTCGTCTTTTTGCTTTTGTTCGTACTCTGCAATTACCTGCAAACAAGCCCCACAAGGAGTAACTGGTTTTAGTAACTCGAATTGCTCAGTTTTAGCAGTTATGGCGATAGAAATAATTTTATCATCTGGATAATTTGCTCCAACCGTAAAGAGTGCAACACGTTCTGCGCATAAACCTGAAGGATAAGCCACATTTTCTTGATTACTGCCGTAAACAATTTTGCCACTGGCTAACTTTACAACAACGCCAACTTTAAATTTGGAATATGGCGAATGCGAGTTCTCCATAGCTTTCACAGCTTCTAAACATAAGTTTTTATCAGATTGGTTTAACTCTTCTATGCTTCCAAAATCTTCAAAAGCAATATTTATTTCCTTTTTTATCAATCTTATTTTTTCTAAAATTCAATTTATCGCTTTAAGCTTTTAACCTTTTATGCGGCCGTTTCTTCTAATGCTTCTGCTGCCGCTTTCGCATCAGCTATAATATCGGCATCATCTTTTTCTATTCTTAAATTCTGAATAATATGTTGTTGCCTATCCATTGTGTTTTTCCCCATGTAGTATTCTAACAAGTTTTTAATCTTTGTTTCTCCTTGTAAAATAACGGGGTCTAACCTAATATCTTCACCAATAAAATTCTCAAACTCATCTGGCGAAATCTCACCCAAACCTTTAAATCGGGTAATTTCTGGTTTACCTCCTAATTTATCAATCGCTAAAACACGTTCTTCATCGCTATAACAATAAATGGTTTCTTTTTTATTTCTCACCCTAAACAAAGGCGTTTGTAAAATAAAAACATGACCGGTTTTAACCAAATCAGGGAAAAACTGTAAAAAGAAAGTCATTAGTAATAATCTGATGTGCATACCATCCACATCGGCATCGGTTGCAACCACAATATTGTTGTAACGCAAACCTTCTAAACCATCTTCAATATTTAAAGCGTGTTGTAAAAGGTTAAATTCTTCATTCTCGTAAACTACTTTTTTGGTTAAACCATAAGCATTTAAAGGTTTTCCTTTCAAAGAAAAAACCGCTTGTGTTTTTACCTCACGAGCTTTAGTGATAGAACCAGAAGCAGAATCTCCCTCTGTAATAAACAAAGTTGTCTTTTTACGATCTTCTTCCGTTAGTTTTTCATCATCTAAATGCCACTTGCAATCTCGCAATTTACGATTGTGTAAGCTTGCTTTCTTAGCTCTATCATTCGCTAATTTTTTAATACCAGCAATGTCTTTACGCTCTCTTTCGGATTGTAAAATACGCTTTGATAGTGCATCAGCAGTTTCAGGATTTTTATGTAAATAATTATCTAACTCTTTTTTTACAAAATCATTAACAAAAGTACGTACAGTTGGCCCATCTGGACCTACGTTTAACGAACCTAACTTGGTTTTTGTTTGCGATTCGAAAACAGGTTCTTGCACCCTTACAGAAATTGCAGCAACTATTGAAGCTCTAATATCAGAGGCATCAAACTCTTTTTTATAAAACTCTCTGATTGTTTTTACAACAGCTTCTCTAAAAGCTTGTTGGTGCGTACCGCCTTGTGTAGTGTGCTGTCCGTTTACAAAAGAATAATACTCCTCACCGTATTGTTGACCATGAGTCATTGAAATTTCAATATCCTCTCCTTTTAAATGGATAATTGGGTAACGATTAGCTTCAGCATCGGTATTTCGAGCTAATAAATCGTATAATCCACGTTCCGAGAAAAATTTTTGTCCGTTAAAGTTGATGGTTAAGCCGGCATTTAAGAAAACATAATTCCATATCATGTTTTCAATAAACTCTGGTATATAGCGGTAATTTCTAAAAATCCCTTCGTCTGGGATAAAAACTATTGCCGTCCCGTTTCTTTGTGTAGTTTCTATTTCAGGATTATCTGCTATAATTTCCCCTTTAGAAAATTCGGCTTTTTTTGTTTTCCCATCTCTGTAAGATTGTACTGTAAAACTTCCCGAAAGGGCATTTACAGCTTTTGTACCCACGCCATTTAAACCTACAGATTTTTGGAAAGCTTTAGAATCATACTTTCCACCGGTATTTATTTTAGAAACGCAATCAATCACTTTACCTAACGGAATTCCACGACCGTAATCTCTGATAGACACTTTATGATCACTTACTGTAATGTCAATAGTTCGCCCTGCGCCCATCACAAACTCATCAATAGAGTTATCAACTATTTCTTTTAAAAGTACGTAAACACCATCATCATAAGCCGAGCCATCGCCTAGCTTACCAATATACATCCCCGGACGAAGCCTAATATGCTCTTTCCAATCTAATGAGCGGATGCTATCTTCACTATAATTTACTTGTTCTGCCATATATTATGATATGAGATGTGAGACATCAGATATGAGAATCTGCAAATTTCAACTAACCTTTACAAAGCTAAAATTTTGTGCAATTTGGGCAAGTAAAATTATCAACATATTATCAGATTGGTGAATTAATAGAAGATTCAATTAAGATTAGAAGGGATATATGAACAATAAAACACAAAAAATATCATTACATTTATATTAAAGAAAAATTATGGTAACTATAATCAAATCAAATAGTAAGGTTAAGGATATTGAAAAGTCAATAAACAAAACCGAACCGTCTAAAAAATTGGATGCAAAGAAATTTTCAGGAATATTAAAAATAGATGAGGACGCTTTGCAAATTCAAAAGAGACTAAGAAATGAATGGAAATAATATTTTTGTAGACACAAATATTTTACTCTATTTACTATCTGGAGACGAAACTATTACCGAGATTTTACATAAAAAATCAATCTTTATTTCTTTTGTTACAGAATTAGAATTACTTGGATTTTCCAAATTAACATTTGATGAGGAAAGTCAAATAAAGGAGTTGTTGAATCAACTCACAATCATTGACATTAATAATGAAATTAAAAAACATACTATAAAATTCAGAAAATCTTATATACTTAAACTCCCTGATTTAATAATAGCTTCTACAGCATATTTCCTGAATCAACCCTTATTTAAAGCAGACCATCAATTTACTCAAATAAGTGAAGCAAATATTCTAATCTATCAACCTAAAATAAATGATTAGGAAATCATAAATTCTATTTAAACAAGTGCCTTTCCTAAACAAAAAACCCAACCCTTACTTTACGCAAAGATTGGGATAGTAAAATAAAACAATCAAGACTTACCTTTTGATCACTTTTTTTACTGTTTTACTGTTTGTACCAATTAATTGCACAAAATAGTTTCCTGGGTTTACATTGCTTAAATCCATAGCAACTGTGTTTTGAACTTTTGCAATTGATACTGTATTTAATACTTTTCCATTAATATCTACCAAAACTGCTGTTGAGTAATTACCAGCTTCAAAACTTAAGTTAACAAAATCTGTTGCTGGGTTAGGGTAAATCTGAACATTAGCTTCTGTAATAGACATTTTAACTGCCTTAACACCTAAATTTGTGGTTTTACCGTCTAAATCAACTTGAGTTAAACGGTAGTAATTTGTTTCACTTATGGTGTTATAGTCTGTATAAACATATTCTGCACCTTGGGTACTTTTAGCATTTACTGTAGCTAATTGGCTAAAATTTACACCATCTGTACTTTTGGCAACCACAAAATGGCTGTTGTTATTTTCTGATGATGTTTTCCAGTTTAATACCGCATTGTTATTTTGTGATTTTGCAGTGTAAGAAACTAGGGTTACTGGTAAAGTAGACAGTGTACTTGTATATAAATCACTTATTTCTGTTGCTGTGAAAACTCTGTTGTAAATAAGTAAATCATCAACCGCACCGGTAAAACTACTTCCACCATAAGAGCTTCCTCCCACATAAAAATTGTTGCCATTTGTATTGATACCTACTGTGGTACTACCTATTAATACACCATCAACGTAAATTTTCGCTGTGGTACCGTCGTAAGATGTAACATAATTATGCCATACACTAACATCAAAAGGATTAGGCGTTGTGCCTGTTACATTAACGCCGAAAAGGTCAATTAATATTGAATGGTTTGACATAGCATCTTTAAATATTGCAAGGTTATAAGCAGTGCCGTTCATACCTGCCCCATAACCATAAATATAGCTGTAACTATTGGGTAAAGCGCTGTCAAGCTTAGCCCAAATTGAGATTGTTCTATTTGTTGCTGCAGTGGGCAGTCCAGGAATAGCAATATTAACTCTATCGTTAGCAAATTGCAATGCTTTATTAGAAACCAAATTTCTATCATTAACAAAAGTATTTGCTCCCGCACCAAATGTTATAGCACCATCAATACTTGTTTTATTATTATCAAATTTAAATGAAGCTACTAAATTAGGCGTAAGTGTAAAAAAACTTAATTCAGCAGATCTTTCAGTACTCACATTGTTTGTTACCTCTACTTGGTAATAATAGCGTGTTCCATTGGCTAGACCTGTTATAGTTGCATTTGTACTTAAGGGTGCTGTTCCACTTGTAGCGTTAATTGAACTAGTTAAAGCTCCAGATGTTGTACCATACCATATTTTTGAAGTAAAAGGCCCGTTAGCTACCTGATAAAGAATATTTGCGCCAGTTGTAGTAACGCTGGTAGAACTTACATTACTAATTATGGGTGCTAAATCATTTGGTAAAGTGTTAAAAGAGATTATCTGTGACCTAACTGCTGCTCCACCACCATATACATAAACTCTCCAGTAATAAGTTGTCCCAATAGACAATGATGTTACATCAACCGCCCTTTGGGAAAACCCAGTGGTTGACGATTGTGAAAATATTGATGTGAAAGTTGTCATGTTTGGGTCTGTACTTAATTCAAATACAACTGTTCTTGCCGAACCATCACCATTGATAGTTGCTAGTAATCTTGCGCTAGTTTTAGTAATAGATTGAGTTTCTTCGCCACTAACCCCAGGTATTGCAAAGCTGGCACTTGCGTAAAGTAAGAAGATAAGCGTGTAGCTTATTTTTGTAAGTCTTTTTATCATAACGTTTTATTTTTATGATAAATGTATTTATAGCGTTAGCGCAATTTTTGTTATTTTCACGAAACGCTTATTTTACTTCATGAAACGTTGGAAATATTTCATAAAGCAAAAAGCGGATTTATTAAATTTTGGTGTAAAGCAACTATTTTTTTATGGCTATTAAATTGATATGAAAAATTAACGCGTCGAAGAAACGGGAGAAAATCGACATGTTCTAAATACATGTCGATACAATCGACATGTTGTTTTGCGAATTATTTTGATAAAATAGCCATTAATGCCTTATTAATGTAATAAGTTTCTTTTCCTATTTTAACCGCGTCTAAAAATCCAATTTTTTCCAGCTTTTTTAAGTATTCAGAAGCTGTTTGCCTTTTAGCGATATTATTTTCTTCTAAAATTTTTATTTTAATGTAAGGATAGCTATATAACAAATCACAAAGTTCTCTAGAGTAAGATGCTTTTAAGGCTTCTTTTATTTTTTCTTCTGAATCTGTTTTCAACTGTAAAATAGCATTGATTTTTCGCAAAGTTAAGGCGGCAGTTTCTCCCACCCCCTTAACAATAAACAATACCCACTCTACCCAATTCTGTTTTTCAGTAACTTCTCTTAATAAACGGTAATAGTCAGATTTGTTTTGAATAATATAATAACTCAGATACAAAACAGGCAAACCAATTAGGTTTTGATTAATGAGATACAAAATATTTAAAATTCTGCCTGTTCTGCCATTGCCATCAGAAAAAGGATGAATTGCTTCAAACTGATAATGAATTAAAGCCATTTTTACCAAATCATCTAAATCTGAAAATTCACCATCATTCATAAATTGTTCTAACTCTTTTAGCTTTTCGCGAATGATTTGATCACCTTCTGGAGGGGTATAAACAATTTGTTGGTTTGTGGGATTTGCTAATTTTGTACCGGGTGTATTTCTTATATTTTCATTTGTATTTCTCAACCTCTGCATAATTCCAACTAATAAATTAGTGGTAATTAAACCTTTTTTCTGCATTTCATTTAAACCCCAATACATGGCTTCTCTATATTGGATTACCTCTTTAGCTGCAGCATTTTTAATGCTATCAGAAATTCTTAAAGTTTCTTGATAAAGTTCATCTTGTGTGGTAACAATATTTTCAATAGCGCTTGATTCTTTACTTTCTTGCAAGACAATGGTATTCAGCAATAAATGAGGATTTGGTAGCGTTTGGCAATAACCTTTAAGTTCGGCTAACAATTTATTAGCTTCTATACTTGCTTTTAATATTTCTACACTTTCTAAATTTACTTTAGGTGGTAAATTAGGTAAAGAGTTGTACGGTTTACTTTTATCAAAGGTCTTCATTTTTCTTCATTTTTATATGTCGATTGAATCGACATGATAAAATAACATGTCGAAAATAATTAAAAAAATCGACATGATGAAATAATATGTCGATTGAATCGACATGTTGTTTTTATATAAAGTTGTTGATTATAAGTTAATCAGCTTTTGCAATAGGGATTGGTACGGAAATCCTTTTTCCCGAATTTTCTTCGGGAAAAAGATTGGAGAGAAAGCCCGACCCTGATTTTTCATCAGGGTATTGCCAAAATATTATAAAACTACCTTTTCTATCATTTCGATATAACCAGCAATTCCTTCTTCAATTTCTTGTAAATAAATAAATTCGTCTGCTGTATGCGACCTAGCAGAATCTCCAGGACCACATTTTAAAGACGGAATATCTAATAAGGATTGATCTGAAGTGGTTGGAGAGCCATAAGTTTGTTTACCTAAAACAATGCCGGCTTGCACAATTGGATGTTCTTTTGGGATAGAAGATGGTTTTAACCTTACCGACCGTGGTACAACTTCACAACTAACAGAAGATTGAATAATTTTAAGCACCTCAATATTAGTATAAGAATCAGTAACCCTTACATCAACAGTAAAAGTGCAATTATCTGGCACTACGTTATGCAAAGTACCTGCATTAATAATAGTAACTGTCATTTTAATAGGACCTAAACTGTCAGAAACTTTCGGAAACTGGTAATTTTGAAACCACTCTATATCCTTTAAAGCTTTGTAAATAGCGTTATCACCTTCGTTACGAGCAGCATGGCCAGATTTACCTTTGGCATGGCAATCTAAAACCATTAAACCTTTTTCGGCAATGGCTAAATCCATTAAAGTAGGTTCGCCAATAATAGCGAAATCTAATTTCCCTAGTTCAGGAATGATAGATTCTAAACCGCCTTTACCAGAATTTTCTTCTTCGGCGGTGGTTGCAATACAAAGGTTATATTTTAAATTTTGTTGCTGGTAAAAGTATAAGAAAACTGAAATTAAGGAAACCAAACAACCTCCAGCATCATTACTACCTAAACCAAAAAGTTTCCCATCTTCCACATCCGGCGAAAAAGGATTGCGGGTATAACTTTTATTAGGTTTAACAGTATCATGGTGCGAGTTTAATAAGATAGTAGGTTTATGGGCATCAAAATGATGATTGTAAGCCCAAATATTGAAACCTTTGGTTTGTATTTTAACCCCTTTTTCGGTAAAAAAATCAGACAAAATTTTAAAAGTATCTGCTTCTTCTTTACTTAAAGAAGGTGTAGCAATTAGCTTTTTTAACAGTTCAACTGCATTATTATATAATACTTTTGTGTCTTGCATCTTGATCCTTAAAATCTTACTACTCTTTAGTGTACAATTCACCAGCAATTTTCGCCGATGTTTTGATGCCTTTTATCATGGCAGAACTAAATCCGTTATGTTCCATTTCATTTAAACCGGCAATGGTACAACCTTTTGGCGAGGTAACTTTGTCAATTTCATGTTCTGGGTGCGATGCCAATTGCAATAACAAATCGGCAGCTCCTTTTGCAGTTTGAGCTGCCATTTTAAGTGCGTCGTGAGCATGAAAACCAACTTCAACCCCACCTTGCGATGCCGCTCTGATAGAACGTAAAAAGAAAGCAATTCCGCAAGCGCATAAAGCAGTTGCTGATGTCATTAATTCTTCCTGAATTTGAATGGTAATTCCTACAGTATCAAAAATTTGTTTTACTTTTTCTAAGCTTTCTGCGGATGCATTATCGGTAGCAAAACAAGTCATAGATTGTTGAATGGCAATTGCCGTATTAGGCATTACGCGAACTACTTCTAAATCATCGTACAATTTTTCTTTGATATTTTTGCAAGTTACGCCAGAAACAACGGAAGTAAACAATTGTGTTTTCGGATTGATTGACGATTTTATCTCGTCTAAAACTTTATTTACCTGCTGAGGTAGAACTGCCAAAACTATAATATCCGCATTTTTTACAGCTTCCGCATTGTCTATAGAAGTCTGGAAACCCTGAGCTGCAAATTCTTTTAAACCGCCTAAACTTCTTCTGGTCAAAGTGATGGCATCTGCAGTATATAAACCACTTTTAACTAATCCCTTTGCTAAGGATAAGCCCATGTTTCCGCTACCAATTATCGTGATGTTGTTTGCTTTCATATCTTTTTTTGTTTCCCCATTGTCTGTGTCCTCACAAACCGAGATTGTTATTTTTCAATTTTGGCGTTTCAACAAGCTTTCTGCTATATCTTTTTTGTCTTATTCTTCGACTCCGCTCAGAATGACAAAAAAGGGATGCCGCTTCAGTCGTTAACGCAGCATACCTCTACTTTTTTCATATTATCCATCCTCTGTGATGACACATTGAATTATTTGTAAATTTTGTCATGTTAAACGCTAGTTAAAAATCTCACAAATAGGTTTAAATTCTACAGCCAAATCTTGCTTGTGAGATTTCTCGTACCTCGAAATGACGAAAAGCAGAGAAAAATCTTTTAATAATAGCATTCATAAGCGTAAGAACAAGGTTGATAATAAATAAACCCAGCTCTGTGAACTCAGCGTCCTCCGTGGTTTAAACCATAAAACTCCGTTCTCTCCGTGTAAAACTTCCTTAACTCTTTGCTTAAAAACTACCTAACCAACTTAGTTCCGAATTCCAACCCAGCTCCCAAATCCTCCAAATCATCAGCTTTACCAATATATACCGCAGATACGCCTTTCTTTATCGCATCAAAAGCATTATGCAATTTCGGTAACATTCCATCAGCAACAATGCCTTTTACTTTTAAATCTTCGTATTTAACTGGGTTAATCTCTCTAATTACAGAATCATCATCATCTACATCAACTAGAACTCCTTTTTTCTCGAAACAATAAACCAAAGATGTTTCATAAGTTTTAGCCATCGCAACTGCCAAAACAGAAGCCACAGTATCAGCATTGGTGTTTAATAACTGACTTTCGCCATCATGCGTAATAGCAGAAAAAACTGGAATAAAACCATTATCAATTAATTTAGCCAAATTTACAGTCCCGATAGAATTTTCATCTAAATCCCCAACAAAACCAAAATCAATTTCTTTTATAGTTCCATCAATTTTGGATGTCAATTTCTGAATAGGACGTTTTTTAGCAGAAATTAAATTACCATCTGCACCGCTTAAACCTAAAGCATTGCAGCCAAACATTTGTAACTGTGCCACTAAATTTTTACTAATTAAACCAGCGTAAACCATGGTTACAATTCGTAGCGTTTCAATATCAGTAATTCTACGTCCATCAATCATTTCTGCTTCAATATTCATTTCTGCAGCTAATTTAGTGGCCATTTTACCACCACCATGAACCAGAATTTTATTCCCTTTTAAATCAGCAAAAGCCTTTAAAAATTTTTGGAGTTTTTCAGAATTGTCTATAACATTTCCTCCAATTTTAATGATGTAAAGAGCCTCACCCCGACCCTCTCCAAAGGAGAGGGAGGTAGCGTCTGACATGCTTTGTGGATTATTAGATTCCATATTTAATAATGTATAGTATCTGTTTTTATCAAAAACATGAAAAATTTATTTTCATCAATTAAGATTTCCATTCTATAAGTAAGTCCTCTCCTTCGGAGAGGATTTAGGTGAGGCTTAGGCTCTCCAATATATTTTTCAGCACTGCTTGTGCTGCCCAAACTCTATTATTTGCTTGGTTTAAAACTAAAGAATTTGGACCGTCTAAAATTTCGTGAGATAATTCTAAACCTCTTCTTACCGGCAAACAATGCATTACACCTGCATTATTAGTCAATTTTAGTTTTTCATTCGTCATCATCCAGCCTTCACCATCTGTTAATATTTTCCCGTAATCGTTATAAGACGACCAATTTTTCACATAAACAAAATCGGCACCAGCTAAAGCTTCATCTTGGTTCGTGGTTACCATTGCTTGACCAACAAACTCAGGAGCTAAATCATAACCTTCTGGGTGTGTAATCACGAAATCGTAATCTGCCTTATTCATCCATTCGGCAAAAGAATTGGCTACTGCTTGTGGCAAAGGTTTTACATGAGGTGCCCAAGTTAAAACTACTTTCGGTTTTTCTGTTTTTTTAAGCTCTTCTATTGTAATTAAATCTGCCAAGCTCTGTAAAGGATGGCGAGTTGCCGATTCTAAGCTAACAACAGGAACCCCACAATATTTAACAAATTTATTGAAAATGTCTTCTGAATAATCTTCGTCACGGTTCACTAATCCTGGGAAAGACCTGAAACCAATAATGTCACAATATTCTCCCATTACACCAGCAGCTTCACGAATATGCTCTACAGTTGTGCCATTCATGATAATTCCGTCTTGGGTTTCTAAAGCCCAACCTTCTTTATCTAAATTCATTACCATTACCTGCATTCCCAAGTTTAAAGCAGCTTTTTGAGTGCTTAAACGGGTACGTAAGCTTGGATTTAAAAATATTAAGCCTAATGTTTTATGTTTTCCTAATTGCTCGTTTACAAAAGGTTTTTTCTTTAAAGAAATTGCTTCTGAAACTAATTTTTGGATGTCGGTTACGTCGTTAACTGAAGAGAATAATTTCATTTATCTTTGTTTCAATATTATATTTTAATCAATTTCTAAACAGGCTAGTTCGCTATATTCTTGATTTTCAATAAAATCTTTTATAAATTGATATTTATCTAAAAGCACTTTTGCGACATTTACAGTTGTGGTGTTTCCAAATCTTAGCCAAATAATCTTTGGTGGATGTCCTTTAAGATTTGAAATTTCAAAAAAATCTGCATCAAAAGTTACAATTGTAAATTGTTCGCTTTTCGCAAAATTCCATATTTCTACATCCAATTTGTTCTCAAGCTGAAGTTCTCTTACTTGATGTGCATTAGGATAAAATGTTTGAATTTTATTCAAAATCCTAAATGATATATTTTGGTCAAAGAGTAGTTTCACTTAGGCTACTCTTATTTTATGCTCCCTATCTGCTGCATAAGCTAAACAAGCGTTAATTTGTTCCGTGGATAATTCAGGGAAATCATCTATAATTTGATCCGCCGTAAGTCCGTTTGCTAACCAGCTTAAAATATCGTAAACAGAAATTCTTGTTCCAGTAATACATGGTTTTCCAAACCTTTTTCCGGGTTCAATAGATATATAATGTTTATATGTTACCATTTGCGAAATTATTTTGAATTAAAACAAATATAACCATTATTAAAAGAGTTTAATTGTGCATTAATAACCTTTTAAAAGATTCCAAAAACCTATCAGCATGTGCCATACTCAAATTTAAAGCAGGCAATAATCTAATTACATTCGGACTAGCTGCTCCTGTAAAAATATGATGTTTAAAAAGTAAATCATTTTTTACATGACTTAATTCTTGTGGTAAATCTATCCCAATCATCAACCCTCTACCTCTTACCTCAGTAATTTTATCAAATTTCTTTAATTCTGAAATCAAATAACCGCCAACTTTTGCAGCATTTTCAATTAGATTATCTTGTTCTATTACTTCTAAAACTGCCAAAGCAGCTGCACAAGCTAAATGATTTCCCCCAAAAGTTGTACCTAACATTCCATGCCACGGCTTTAAATTCGGACTGATACTAATTGCTCCGATAGGGAAACCATTTCCCATTCCTTTAGCCATGCAATAAATATCCGCATCTACTCCTGCAAAATCATGCGCATAAAATTTTCCGCTTCTTCCGTAACCACATTGTACAGAATCGGCAATAAAATAAGCCCCGTTTTCGTCACAAAGAGAACGTATAGTTTGTAAGAATTCATCACTTGCAACTCTAATTCCACCTACACCTTGAATTCCTTCTATAATTACTGCACAAATTTCTTCTCCTTCATCTTCAAAAACACTTTTTAGTGCTGCTACATCGTTAAAAGGTAAAAAAATTACATTCGAGTTTTGGTTAACAGGAGCAACAATTTTAGGATTGTCTGTTACTGAAACTGCTAAAGATGTTCTGCCATGAAAAGCTTTTGTAAAAGCAATAATTTTCTTTCTACCATTGGCAAATGAAGCCAGTTTTAGTGCATTTTCATTAGCCTCAGCTCCAGAATTACATAAGAAAAGCTGATAATCCTCTTTACCTGAAACATGACCTAATTTTTCAGCCAACTCTGCTTGAATAGGGATCTCAATAGAGTTAGAGTAAAAACCCAACTGATTAAGTTGGTCAGTCATTCGAATTACATAATGTGGATGCGTATGCCCGATAGAAATCACAGCATGGCCACCGTATAAATCTAAATATTCTTGTCCTTTATTATCCCAAACCAGGCTCCCTTCGCCTTTTACAATGTTTATATTGTTGATTGGATATACGTCGAATAGTTTCATGCTGCCTCACCCCGACCCTCTCCAAAGGAGAGGGAGCTATTTTGTGTTAAAAATTAATAATTATCATTGTTAAATTTGCCATCCTTAATTCCCTCTCCTTTGGAGAGGGTTAGGGTGAGGCTAAAAACATGAAGCTTTCAACCTTAATCCCGCTTTCTCGTCTAATCCAAACATCAAATTCATATTTTGCACTGCTTGGCCTGATGCGCCTTTTAATAAATTATCAATGATGGATAAAATCATCAATTTATTGCCGTGTTTCTCTAAATGGATTAAGCATTTATTGGTATTTACCACTTGTTTTAAATCGATGTTTGTTTTACTGATATGTGTAAACGGAGCATCGGCATAAAAATCTTGATATAGTTTTTCTGCTTCTTCTAAACTTAAATCACATTCAATATATGCTGAAGCCATAATTCCGCGAGAAAAAGCACCTCGGTAAGGCACAAAGTTGATGTCATGAGCAAAATCTTCTTGTAACTGAATTAAGCTTTCGCCAATTTCGTTTAAATGCTGATGCTCGAAAGCTTTATAAACAGAAAGGTTATTATTTCTCCAACTAAAATGGGTAGTTGAACCTGGTTTTTGACCTGCCCCAGTTGAACCTGTGGTTGCAGAAATATGCACTTCCGATTTCAATAAGCCAGCTTTTGCCAAAGGCAATAAAGCCAATTGTAAACAAGTTGCAAAACAACCAGGATTAGCAATATTTTGAGCGGTTTTTATGGCTTCTTTATTTAATTCAGGCAAACCATAGATAAAAGCAGAAGGCTCATGGCTGAAGGCTGAAGGCTGATTTTCTGATTCATTCAACTGCTTTTGGCTTTCAGCTTTTGGCTTTTCGCTTATAAAAGGCTTTTGGCTGCTTTCTTTTAGTCTAAAATCCTGAGATAAATCAATAATCTTAATATTGTCGCTAATTGGATTAGCCTCTAAAAACTTTCTAGCATCGCCATGTCCAACACAAAGAAAAAGGACATCAATATTTTGAGATAGTTGGTCGGTGAATTTTAAATCTGTATCGCCTAATAAATCAGTGTGAACGTCAGAAATTAAATTTCCAGCATTACTATTGCTATGAATAAAATCAATCTCAACATTAGGATGGTTAACTAAAATTCTTAATAATTCGCCACCAGTATATCCGGCACCACCAATAATTCCGACCCCCAACCCCCTTAAGGGGGCATTGCTTTGCAATTCTTTATTTAAACTATTACTCATAATTTCAATTTTTTTATTCCTACTTGTAGGAAAGCCCCTTTAGGGATTTGGGGCATTTACTTTATGCCAAATACTTACTTGATTTCCAAAAATCTTAGAAAATCCTTTCACATCATCTCCGGTATAACCTTCGTTCATTTCTCCGTAGCTTCCAAATTTGCTGCTCATTAAATCATTGTCAGATTCAATTCCGATTACTAAGAAACGGTATGGTAATAATTGGATAAACACTTTTCCGTTCACAGTTTTTTGAGTGTTTTGTAAAAAAGCTTCAACATCTCTCATGATAGGATCGTGAAACTGCCCTTCATGCATCCAATTTCCATAAAACATTGCCAATTGGTCTTTCCAGCTTAACTGCCATTTGGTAAGCGTGTGTTTTTCTAAAGCGTGGTGTGCTTTAATAATTACCATTGGTGCTGCAGCTTCAAAACCTACTCTTCCTTTAATACCGATGATGGTATCACCAACGTGAATATCTCTACCAATACCAAAAGGAGCAGCTATTTCTTGCAAAGCCTGAATTGCCTGTACAGGATGGTTATATTTTGTGCCATTTACAGCTACTAATTCGCCTTTTACAAATTCTAATTCTAAATCTTCTGCTTCGGTTTTTGTGACTTGAGTTGGCCAAGCAGATTCTGGCAACATTCCTTTAGAAGTTAAAGTTTCTTTACCTCCTACAGATGTTCCCCAAATTCCTTTATTAATAGAATACGCCGCTTTTTCTGCATTAATTTCTACACCATGTTTGTGTAAATACTCAATTTCGGCTTCTCTGCTTAGTTTCAAATCTCTAATAGGGGTAATGATACCAACTTTTGGAACCACGATATTAAAAATCATATCAAAACGAACTTGGTCGTTTCCTGCTCCTGTACTACCGTGAGCAACAAAATCGGCACCAATTTCTTTTGCGTAGTTTGCAATTGCTGTAGCTTGCGTTACCCTTTCGGCACTTACAGATAAGGGATAAGTATTATTTTTTAATACGTTTCCAAAAACTAGATATTTTAAGCAAGAATCATAATAACCTTTAACAGCATCAACCGCATGATGAGAAGTTACCCCTAAACTATAAGCTCGTTCTTCAATTTGCTTTAATTCTTCCTTAGAAAAACCTCCGGTATTTACAATTACCGAGTGTACTTCTAAGTCTAAATCTTTAGTTAAGTAAATGCAACAAAATGAGGTGTCTAATCCTCCGCTAAATGCTAAAACAACTTTCTTTTTCATATATGAGTATTGAGATTTGAGTATAGCGTAGTGAGACTCTATACTCATTACGCCATACTCACTATTTATTAATTTATTAAACCGACAGCAACTATTTTTGTGAAACTTTTCAATTTCTTTTCTATCCTTTCAAGTAGTGATGCCTTGTGAGTGATGTTTTTTAACCTTTCTTCTTCTTGTGATTTTTTCTCAACAGGATCGTACAACATTGCGGTACACATGCAATTTTGACGACCTTTACTCATCAAAATATCATAGTTTACACAACTTTTACAGCCAGCCCAAAAGTTCTCGTCTTGAGTTAATTCAGAATATGTTACTGGTTCATATCCTAAATCTGAGTTGATTTTCATTACGGCTAAACCAGTTGTTAAACCAAATATTTTTGAATCGGGATATTTTTCTCGAGAAAGCGCAAAAATTCTGTTTTTGATTGATTTTGCTAAGCCAGCTTTTCTATAAACAGGATTTACGATTAGACCAGAATTTGCCACAAAATCTCCATGTCCCCAAGTTTCTATATAACAAAAACCGGCCCAAGTACCGTCTTTATGTAAAGCAATTACAGCCTTACCTTCCAACATTTTATTAGAAATATATTCTGGAGAACGTTTTGCAATGCCAGTTCCCCTAGCTTTTGCAGATTCTGCCATTTCATCGCAGATGGTTTCTGCAAAACCTACGTGTTGCAAACCGGCAACTATTATATTAAAATCGGAATTATGCATTTATTTAAGGTGGTAATTCGAAACCACATTTTCAGTTAAAACGACCATGAATTTTGATGAAACTATCCACAATAGATAGCTAAAAAGGGGGTTATTTCTGTTCTCAGACCAATCAAAATCTGAAAGCAGATAGCGGTCTTCGTCGCAAAGAGATTGTTCTGAAAGAAGGTAAACAAATAAACATAGCAGCAGCATGTCCGTTGTTTAACGGTTTACTGTTGTTTGTATTTAAAATGTTTTGTTTCATCTTTTTTAAATATCAGGCTTTAACCTGTTTTCCAACGCAAAAGAGCGTATAATTTTTTTTAAATACAACATTAAATACAATTATTAATATTTAATTAACAAGCTTTTAACTTAACATATATAAAACCAAAATAGTTTATCAAAAAAAATAGCCCTTAAACCTAATTAAGAGCTATAATCTTGAAATTAATATTACTATATTTTTAAACTTTTCTCAGTTTAATGATGCGACACCAATGTAATACTTTAAGAATTGGATAAACAGGATCAATCTCGAACCATTTTTTAGCAAAATTTGGGCTATTAGGGAATTTATGATGGTTATTTTGAAAGAGCTCGCCTAACATTAAGAAATCAATTGGAGTTGTGTTTTTGGATTTATCCTGATTATCAAAATTAGAATAACCGTATTTGTGACCGCACCAATTTACAATAGCGCCATGTAATGGACCCATAATAAAATGTATAGGCAACAATAAAAACATCCACCATGATGTAGCAAAAAATATATAGAAAGTAATATATCCTAAACCAAACAATACGCGAGTTATAAAAGAAGAAGCTATTTTATTAACCAAAGGCCATTCTGGATAGTTACCAGTAAACTCCTTATCAGCCTGTAAGGTACCAACCGCAAAACCATTGTACATACCACGAGTATTCCACATCATCTGAAATACATCTTCAAAAAAATGAGGAGAATGAGGGTCTTTTTCTGTATCGGAGAAAGCGTGGTGCATGCGGTGCATTATTGCATAAGCCTTTGGATTTAAATAGGATGACCCCTGACTAAACCAAGTAAATATATAAAATGCTTTTTCCCAAAATTTGTTTAGAGTAAACATTTTATGAGAAGCATAACGGTGTAAATAAAAGGTTTGCGCAAAAAGAGATGAAAACCAATGCGCTAAAAAGAAAATAAGAATATACATGCTTTCGCTTTTTTATAAGGGATTTAATTTTTAGCAAATTTAACTAATGATTGCTAATTAATTATGATAAATGTCAATTCTTGACAATTTATCGAGATTAATGATTTGCTCTATTTTTTTATAAACGGTTATTATGGTGTTTTGTTTTCAGAAAATAATATGTTAAAATATTAAGACCTATTAATTGTTAAAATCCGTAAGCAATCCTAAATCCCGAGTCTATCTTCTCTTTTCTATTGTAAACAAAACCGTAATAAACTTTTAAACCAGTAAACGCCAGACCAACATAAAGTTCTCGGTAATTGGTTAATTCATTACTGGCTAAATAATTTATACCTACAAGTTCTTGAAGTTTAAGCTTTCTAACTAGTGGTATTTTATTAGAAAAAAAGCCAGAAAAATTATGTTCTAAATGAGCCTCAAAATATTTGTTTGCTGTATTAAATTTATAAAAATCTAAAAATAAAAACTGGTTATCAGCAGGTGTAAAAGCCAAAGCTTTATTACCTGTAAAATGTTTAAAATCTGGATAAAAGATATTATTTGTGTTTATGAAAGCTCCAGCTTCTGTAGCAAAACTAAATTTACCATAAAAACCAAATTTAATATTTGGCTTAGAAATTCTTAAACTGAGCTGGTCAAAATCTGTATCAGAACCAAAAATATTAGGAATGGCTTTAATGTAATTGAAATTTAAAACTGGCCATTTAGATGGTAAATAAAATCTACCGGTGGGGTATGTTACATATTTATTACTAAAATTGTATCTTAAACTAATTTTGGCTTTAAAGGTTTGGTGCTGGACAAATAAAGGTTGACTGCTTAATGGTTGAAAAGGGTTGTTTGATGTAAACTCAATTTCTTTATCGTCTATAAATTTATATGTTGTAGTATTGGCTAGCCAATTATTATCATTATAAAATAATGTTAAACTACCATTTAAACCACCAGCTATTTGCGAGTTAAAACCTACCTGTACTAACTGTTTACGGTAAAGTTTCATGTAGTTTTTTTCAAAAAACAAAGAGTTAAAAGTGTTTCCTAAGATATTTATAGAACCGTTATTGTTTAAATCAACAACATCAGACCCTAGTAAAAAACTTAAGCTTTGCTTTTTTAAAATTGGTATAGTAAAACCTGTATTTGCACTAAATAGTTTGTTAGAAAAACCATAACGTAAATGCCCGTTCCAAGTAAAATTTCTATTATTGATAGTATCTATTCTTTTGCTATAACTTGCTCCGTAATTTATCGCAAAACCTTCAACAGTGTTGAAATGAACACTACTTAATAAGCCATCGAAATTATAATATTCTTTTTTAAACCTATTACGTGGCTGATAACCCCCTAAAAATATTTTAGAAAACTTTAATTTATTATTTACCTTATCTAAACTATCTAAATAAGGTTTAGATTCTCTTTTTTTTGCAATACTGTCTTTTTTTACATAGTTAACCTTCTCTTCCTTAGTTAAGGGAATAGGCCTTTCATTGCTCCAATATTCATCATCCTTTTTATTAACATCTTTGGTTATTTTTAAAACCTCTTTAAAGTTTTTAATTGGTTTTGTTGGTTTAAAATCATAATCGGTGTATATTCCCAAAAAATACCCGCCAAACTTAAAGCTAAAAAGGCCTCCTTTAAATTCAAAAGCAACGCTTGCAGGCATCCAATTTTGCTTTATAGGAATAAATTTTTGGTTAATTTTAAGAGAATCAATTAAAGTGATGTTAGATTCTTTAGTCATTAAAAAATCAGTGCTATGTATGCGCCAGCTATTTTCAACAATATAAATATATCCGCGATAAGCTGGGTCGTATTTACGTTTAGGAATTAGCTGTATTTTATTAATAAGTTCGCCGTTTTCTAACGTTGAGCCAATCAGCTTATAATCGTAATAAAAAAGTGCATTATCCGCAATTGGAGATACAAATGGCCTATTACTAATACCATCCCAATTTTGATAGTTCTCGTAAAAATTCAGCAATAATTCTGTTGCCCTGTTAAAGCTAAAAGCCCTATTGCTTCCTGCAACTTTAGAAGAAATCATTTCTTCTTGGTAATTATTTGGCGGCAAATAATTTAAAATAGATTGCGACTCCGATTGGTAAACAATACCAGTTCTGTTACTATCCAAACCTGCTTGTTTAGCAACTTCACCAATATCTCTTCCTAAAAATTTTTCTGGAGCCTTCAATAATTTTTGCACTCCTTTAATATAAACTTTACAAGTGTAAGCTGGTGTTTCTGTTAAATGCCCTTTACGCTTATTTATAGCTTTTTTGATAATTGCATAAGCGGGGTCTTTACCTGTTGCGTTAACAATTACATCTTTTAATTCATATAATTCTGGCTCTAATTGAAAATTTAAAACCATATTATTGGCATTAACAATAATAGACTTTATGGCTTGTTTATAACCCACTGCGCTAATAATAACTTCATAATTTCCATTAGCAAGTTTCAAAAAATAATTACCCTCGTTATTTGCAGATGTGCCTATATTGCTACCTTTAACAGCAACTGTAGCAAAGGGTATAGGTTCTTTTTCTTTATTAGCAACATTACCAATAATAGACTGTGCATTTATATCAAAAGAAAAAATAATTAATATTAAAACAAGATAGCGTTTATACATTCCATAAAAATTTCTTTAAAGATGTAAATTTTCACAGGCACTTTAATTAAAATAGCTAAAAACCGTAAGATATTTTAAACCCTTTATTCAGAACTCCTTTACCGCTAAAAGAAACTGCAAAATCTGCTCTAAATGTTAATCTCCTTACACCAGCATAAGCTTCAAAATAATCTCCTTTATTTGGCTGGTATAGGTATGCACCCCCAATTAA
The DNA here is from genome assembly GCF_042684645.1 of Pedobacter alpinus. NCBI lineage: Bacteria > Pseudomonadati > Bacteroidota > Sphingobacteriia > Sphingobacteriales > Sphingobacteriaceae > Pedobacter > Pedobacter alpinus. Next base: position 447,285 of record NZ_JBHULV010000008.1, on the reverse strand, counting down.
CTCTTGTAATTTCAGCTTTCTTAATAAAGGAACTCTGTTAGAAAAATATTGATTAAAATTATGCTCAATATGGCCCTCTAAAAAATATTCATTTGTACTATAGGTATAAAAATCTAAAAGGTGAAAACTACGTAAACCTGGGTTAAAAATTAACGCCAAATTACCACTAAAATGCCTCCACTCTGGAAAGAAAACACTCTTAGCATTAAAAAAACCACCACCAGCAACAGAGTAAGAGCCATATCCCCACAAACCCATGTCTAATTTTTCATGTTGTATTTCTGCTTCAAGATATTGATAATCAGATTCTGAATTCACAAAATTTGGGATTCCTTTTTTGTAATTAATTATAAACCTAGGACCTAATGGTAACTTATAAATTTTTACATTATCTTTTGTAATGTAAGGCTGCTTTAATGTATAAATTAAAGAAGAATTTATAAAAAATGAACTGTATTGAGGAAATAACTCATTCTCTAATGCGGGAGATATTGGATTGTTTGAACTGAAATTTCTTTCCTTAATATCTCTAAAAACAAAATCTTGTGTATTAGTAACAGAATAATTTCTAGCCATTTCTGTCCCTACAGATAGGTAAAGATTCCCTACCAATTCTCTTCCAATACCTAAACTTACATACTCTTTTCTGTAAAGTTTCATGAAATTTTGTTCAAAAAACAAGGTATTTAATGTGTTTTGTAAAGACCCAATACTGCCATTTGGGTTTAAATCTAAATAGGTACTTCCTATACTAAAATTAAGTGTGCCTCTTTTCTTAGGCTTATAAAACCAAGAAAAAGAAACATCAGAATTTAGCTCTTTATTACTAAAACCATATCGCATACGAGGTGTAATTGCCCAATTACTTTTGTTCTTAGCGTACTCTATAAACGTTACGCCATAACTTATTCCAAAACCCTCTACTGTGTTAAAAAATAAAGAAGGCACAATCGGATCAAAAATAATTGCTCTTCTTTTATTTTTACTTGCCCAAACTTTGTCGGAAAATAGAAGCGGTAAAATTTTTATTCTTGAGCCAAAATTTGCTAAAGAATCTATAATTATTTCATCTTTTCTTATATTTCTTGAATCCTGAACTTCATAAGATAAGCGTTCTTGTAGAGTAAGTGGTATTTGCCTATTCTCTTTAAGAATATTTCCGTTAAATGCAGAGAAATTATCCTTAACCTCTTCATTTTTACTGAATTTATCGAAAATGCTAAAATCAGCTGAATCTTTAGCTGTAAAAATAGAATGACTGGTACCAGAAAAAGCAAACTTAAAAACCTGACCTTTATATTTTAATAAAGTATAAAGAGGGTGTGCAATACTTGCATTGTAACTTTGCACTATTTGTAAGGTATCAATAAAATTTATTCCCTTGTCTCCGGTTATTTTTAGGTTAAGATGTTTTAAATCATACGTTTTAGGATTAAAGGTTAATTCACCAACAAAAGTAGCAGAGAATTTTTTCTTAGGAATTACAGCTAAAACCAAATCAGTTTCTGTTAAACTAATAATATCATAATTATAATGAGCAAATGCATTTTTAGCCAACGGTGAAACAAAATTTTTATCACTTAAAGCCTCTATTTTTATATAATTAGTACTAAAGTTAACGCTTAGTTGTGATGCACTTTTAAACTCCCACGACGGGTATTTGCCATAACTTTTAGTTGCTTCAATAAATTCTTTGTAGCCAAGTTCTGGCTTAAAAAACAACTGAGAATAAGACTCATTTAACCAAACCAATTGTTTTTTTTTAACATCAATATATTTAATATTTCTTCCTAAAACCTTATCGGGCCCGTCATCTAAAATTAATTCGTTCTTAATATATGCACCAGCCTCATAAGCTTTTCGTTCCCTTTCTTTCTGATTTTCAATAACCTGTAGCATAAACTTATTAACCCAATTGGCAGAGTCTAGCGTCCCAGAAGCCTTGGCGTTAAAAGAATATAAAACACAACAAATAATTAAAAATTTTTTCATAAATCTGCCTCTCAATGTAATAAAATTATACATTACTCGCTTGTAATTCTTTCATCCAAAAATGATTTCTTAGTTTTAACATTAAAAATATTGATTATGTATAAAACTTTAAAACCTGTTCTTGCAAAAGAAATTAACGACATTAAACTTGCCGGATTATATAAGAAAGAAAGAATTATAGTTACACCACAAGGTGCAGATATTAAAGTAAACAACAACCAAGAAGTTATTAATTTCTGTGCCAATAATTATTTAGGCTTATCATCGCACCCAAAAGTAATTGAAGCTGCTAAAAATGCAATTGATAGCCACGGCTTCGGATTATCATCTGTAAGGTTTATTTGTGGCACACAAGATATTCACAAAGAATTAGAGAAAAAAATATCTGAATTTTTAGGCACAGAAGATACAATTTTATATGCTGCAGCTTTTGATGCAAACGGAGGAGTTTTTGAACCTTTGTTTGATGCGCAAGACGCAATCATATCCGACGAGCTAAACCATGCTTCAATAATTGATGGTGTACGCTTATGTAAAGCACAACGCTATCGCTATAAGCATGATAATATGGAAGATTTGGAAAAACAATTACAAGAAACTCAAAATCTACGTCACCGTATTATTGTTACAGATGGCGCTTTTTCTATGGACGGCACCATTGCGCAATTAGACAAAATTTGCGATTTGGCTGATAAATACAATGCTTTAGTAATGATTGACGAATGCCATTGCAGTGGTTTTATGGGAAAAACAGGCAGAGGAACTCATGAACACCATAACGTTATGGGCAGAGTTGATATCATTACTGGTACTTTAGGTAAAGCTTTAGGTGGCGCATCTGGTGGTTTTACATCTGGTCCAAAAGAGGTGATTGAAATTTTACGCCAACGTTCTCGTCCTTATTTATTTTCAAACACCTTAGCTCCAGCAATTGTTGGTGCATCTATTGCAGTTTTAGATATGCTAACAGAAACAACCGAGTTAAGAGATAAATTAGAAAGTAACACCACTTATTTTAGAGAAAAAATGACGGAGGCTGGTTTTGATATTAAACCAGGTGTACACCCAATTGTGCCAGTAATGTTATACGATGCGCAATTATCTCAAGATTTTGCTGCAAAAATGTTAGAAGAAGGCATTTATGTTATTGGTTTTTATTACCCAGTTGTACCAAAAGATAAAGCTCGTATAAGGGTTCAAATGTCTGCGGCACATCATAAACATCATCTTGATAAAGCTATTGCTGCATTTATTAAAGTAGGGAAAGAGTTAAAAGTAATTTAGGTAGAAGGCGAAAGGCTGAAAGCCATAGGCAGAAAGGAAGAGGCTGGAAGTTTTATTTGACCGATAAAATACGTTTTTAGCTTTAAGCTTTGTGCCTTTTGCTTTAAGCATTAAAACTTAACGCAAAAAAATAAAACCAGCTAATTGCTATTATAATATTACGATTAAGAATTAAAGTCTCTGTTAAACGAGACTTTTTTTATTAAATTTGCACCCTATGCAGTCTAAAATCACTCAATACAGTACCGAAATAGCAGCTTTTGAACCCAAAACAGCAGAACAATTAGAGAGCTTCCGCATAAAATTTTTAGGTACTAAAGGTATTATCAAAGATTTATTTGATGAATTTAAAGCTGTTTCGCCAGAAGAGAAACGCATTTTAGGTAAAGTTTTAAATCAATTTAAACAATTAGCAGAAGCTAAGTTTAACGATTATAAAGACAATTTTGCTGCAAATAATGCTGAAAGTAATAAGGAAGATTTAACGCTTCCCGGCGAAGGTTTTGAATTAGGAGGCCGTCATCCGTTATCTTTAGTAAGAAAAGAGATAGTAGAAATTTTTAAAAGATTGGGTTTTGTTTTAGCCGAAGGGCCAGAAATTGAAGACGATTGGCATAATTTCTCTGCATTAAACTTCCCTGAAGAACACCCAGCAAGAGATATGCAAGACACTTTTTTTGTTGCCTCACCCTCGGTCCCTCTCCAAGAGGAGAGGGAAGCTCAAGATGGCTCTTCAAACGATAAAGATGCTAACCTAATAAATAAAGCAGAGACTCAAAGTGCTCCTCTCCAATTAGGGGGAGAGGTTGGGAGTGGGGCTGCTTTTGCTCTCCGCACCCACACATCATCTGTTCAAGTCCGCTTAATGGAGGCAGGTAAACCACCTTTTAGAGCATTAATGCCTGGTCGTGTTTACCGGAATGAAGCTATTTCTGCCAGAGCGCATTGCTTTTTTCATCAAGTAGAAGGTTTATATGTTGATGAAAACGTTTCATTTGCCGACTTAAAACAAACCTTATACTACTTTGTTCAGGAATTATATGGTGAAGGCACAAAAGTACGCTTCCGTCCATCCTATTTCCCGTTTACAGAACCATCTGCAGAAATGGATATTTCTTGTACCATTTGTAAAGGTAATGGTTGCCAAATGTGTAAACAAAGTGGTTGGGTAGAAATTTTAGGTTGCGGCATGATAGACCCTAATGTTTTAGATAATGTAAATATTGATTCTAAAAAATATACTGGTTTCGCTTTTGGAATGGGTATAGAAAGAATTACCAATTTAAAATATCAGATCAAAGATTTGCGTTTGTTTTCTGAGAACGACGTACGTTTCTTAAAACAATTTCAATCTGAGGTGATTTAAAATAGTATGAAAAAACTAGCAATCTGTCTTTTTTTGTTTGCAGCCTTCATTACAACGTCATGTAATAAAGACAACATTTTTATTGCAGATGTTCCTGTAGATATTCGTATTCCTGCTAATGATTTTCGTTTTTCTATTTTAACAAGCGCTGGCGGAGCGGTAACAATACCAGGCGGTGTTGCAGGAATAATTTTATACAAAAAAAACAACGGGCAAATTGTTGCCTATGATAGGTGCAGTAGCTTTAACCCAGAAAGTAAATGTGCTGTAAATTTAAATGACCCAACAATTACCGCTACCGACCCATGTTCTGGTTCAATATTTTTAATGGAAGACGGTTCTTCCATTAAGGCACCAGCTACTAGGCCATTAAAACAATATTTGGTTAATGTAACCAGCTCTCAAATTACCGTGATAAACTAATATGGAAATAGATAAGATAAAAGAAAGTATAAAAAAGGCAGCACAAGATCTTTTCCGTAAATATGGCTATCACAAAACCAGCGTAAACGAAATTGCTAAAAAAGCTAAAATAGCTAAAGCTACTATTTACAAATATTTTGAAAGTAAAGAGCTTGTTTTACATGCCATTTTAATGGATTACTTAAGGGTAAGCATTAATGAGTTGGTACATAAAGACAGCAAAAGCATTAATAAAGAAGAACACCTTACCATTTTAATTTTGAAAGTAAGTAAGCTTTCTTATACTGTTTGTAACGAGTTTATTGGTTGGGATTTTATTAGAGAATCAACCAATGCACAAGAATTTTTAAAAAACTTATCAGATGAATTAGAGCGTTTGCTTTACGCCGAGTTTTTAAGCATTGAAGAATTAAATAACGACCCAACTTACCCAGAAAGGTTACGTTTTTTGATTAAAGCCAGTAAAAGCATCATTTTCTCTTTTGCTTTCACCTCTGTAAGTGATGCCGATGTTCGTAAGAATTTTATCTCTTTCCAAAAAGAAATTTTACCCTATTTGGTAAAGGCAGCTTTATAGGTTTGATATTCTTCGGTCTAATTCCTAGGGCTGTGTCTTCACAGACCGAAACTAATGCCTAATATTAATCCTGTAAAATATACGCCCAATACATCAGTAAAAACTGAAAAGGCAATCTTATTAAAGAAATATAAAACATAAATCCTCCTTCTGCATATTCATTTATAGCCATTTGAATATTTGCAGGAAAAACCGCAATTAAGAGTACAATTATACCCCAAGCTCCAAGTTTTCTAGTCTTTTTTGGGATTAATAAACCCCCTGCAATAATTTCTGCCAAGCCACTTAGGTAAACCAATTCTAAATGATTTGGTAAATATTTGGGCATTATTTGCAAATAAAAACTGGGATTAATAAAATGGTAGGTGCCGGCTAATACATAAACGGAACCCATTAAAACGGCATAGTGACTTTTTTTCATAGGGAATTTAGGATTAAGCTTTTGTTTTATTCCAACAATAACACAATTTGTTTTTTCAACGGCAGCAAATGTCTAGTTAAAACTGCCCAAATTATGGCATCATCAATATTATCATAAGAATGAATTATTCTATTTCTTAAACTTATAATTTCCGATGTGTTTTCAATTTGCGTATGAGCGGAAATTTTCAAAAACTTATTTAGTGCTTCTCCAACAATTGCTAAATGCCTTTCTACGGCACTTTTGGTTTTATAATCGTTGATATAATTATCAAAAGAAACAATATCCTTTGTAAAATCTTCTATTAATTCTATTGAAAAGCAAATATCAGTTAAAAACTTTTTCTCCTCTTCGGTCATAAATTAGCTTTTTTGTTTGGTCGATATTCTTTTTGAGGTAGGGGTTTTTTATAGCGTCATCTGTTAATAAATCAACTTTTCTTTTAAACAATTCCTCTAATTTATTCCAAAAAGAAAGAAGTGCATCGCCCCTATCAGCTGGATTTTGGATATCGATTTTAACAATAATATCTATATCGCTTGTCTCAGGATTAAAATTGGAAGTAATAGACGAACCAAAGGCATATATTTTCTCGACCTGATATTTTTGACACAGATTGATAAACGCTTGATGATGTTGGCTGATGATGCTTTTCAAATCCATAATCAAATATAAGCTTTTATTTATCCGAAAATATAATCCTTTAATCAGTTAGTTTTATAGCCAACCCTCACTTTTAAATAGCCCCGATTGCAGTGTAAATCCTTTTTGCTACTATTCCATTATGCAAATATGCAAAAAGATTGTAACGTAAAGCGGGACTGTCCTAACCTATAAAAAGCGAACCTTTGTTGCTCATCATAATAATAAATATGTAATTAAATTGAAAAGAACGTTTTATTGCTTAGATAGTTTCTTAATTTAGCGCAAACAAAAAAATAAATCAAAATGCAATACGACGTTATCGTTATAGGTTCAGGTCCGGGCGGATATGTTGCAGCAATTCGCTGTGCACAATTAGGTTTAAAAACCGCAATGGTTGAAAAATATCCCACTTTTGGTGGTACTTGTTTAAATGTGGGTTGTATCCCATCAAAAGCACTTTTAGACTCTTCAGAACATTACCATAATGCCACGCATACTTTTGCTGAGCATGGTATTGATGTGAAAGATGTAAAAGTGAACATCAAACAAATGATAAAAAGAAAGAACGAAGTGGTTGAACAAACTACTGGCGGTATTACTTTTTTGATGAAGAAAAACAAAGTAGATACTTTTGAAGGATTAGGTTCTTTTAAGGATAAAAACACTGTTAAAATAGCCTTAACAAAAGGTGGTGAGCAGGAAATTACTGGTAAAAATGTGATTATTGCTACTGGTAGTAAACCTACTGAATTGCCTTTTTTGAAAACTGATGGTAAAAGAATTATCACTTCTACTGAGGCTTTAAATTTAACCGAAGTGCCAACGCACATGGTATTAATTGGAGGTGGAGTTATTGGTTTAGAGTTAGGTTCGGTTTATGCTCGTTTAGGAGCGGAAGTTACTGTGGTTGAGTTTATGGATGCCATTATCCCAACTATGGATAAAACTTTAGGTAAAGAATTGCAAAAGTCTTTATCAAAATTGGGTATGAAATTTTTGTTGAGCCACAAAGTAACTGGTGCAACGGTTAAAGGTAAAACAGTAACCGTAACTGCGGATTCTCCAAAAGGAGAAAAAGTAGTTTTAGAAGGTGATTATTGCTTAGTCGCTGTTGGCCGTACCGCTTATACAGATGGTTTAGGTTTAGAAAACCTTGGTATTACTGTTGAAGAACGTGGTAAAAAAATTACCGTTAATGAGCATTTAGAAACTTCTGTTAAAGGAATTTATGCTATTGGTGATGTGATTAAAGGTGCAATGCTTGCTCATAAAGCCGAAGAGGAAGGAACTTTTGTAGCTGAAATTATTGCGGGACAAAAACCACATATCAATTACAATTTAATTCCGGGTGTGGTTTACACTTGGCCAGAAGTTGCTTCTGTAGGCTATACCGAAGAGCAATTGAAAGAAAAAGGAACGAAATACAAAACAGGTTCTTTCCCATTTAAAGCAAGCGGAAGAGCTAGAGCAAGTATGGATACTGACGGTTTAGTGAAAGTTTTAGCTGATGCTACTACTGACGAGATTTTAGGTGTTCATATGATTGGTCCGCGTACTGCAGATATGATTGCAGAAGCAGTTGTAGCCATGGAGTTTAGAGCAAGTGCAGAAGATATTGGTAGAATAAGCCATGCACACCCAACTTTTACCGAAGCGTTTAAAGAAGCCGCTTTAGCCGCAACTGGAAATAGAGCAATACATATTTAATTTTTTCAGCTAAAAGCTTTATGCTGAAAGCAAAAAGCATCTTGTAAAAAAGTTTAAATGCATTACTTGAATTTTAAAGCAAAAGCCCCGATTTTAAGATTGGGGCTTTTGCTTTTTATAAAAAGTTCTAAACTCATTTCCATTTACTAAAACATAAAAAAGACCGCCCTGAATTTCAGAGCGGTCTTGATACTTGATACTATAATCTTACTACCTAGTAACGGTAAGAGTCAGACTTAAAAGGACCTTCAACAGTTACACCAATGTATTCTGCTTGGTCTGTTCTTAATTCTTCTAATTCAACACCAATTTTAGCTAGGTGTAAACGAGCAACTTTCTCATCTAAAGTTTTAGGTAATACATAAACCTTATTTTCGTAAGCAGCAGCATTAGTCCAAAGTTCTAGTTGAGCTAAAGTTTGATTAGTAAAAGAGTTAGACATTACAAACGATGGGTGACCAGTTGCACAACCTAAATTTACTAAGCGACCTTCTGCTAAAACGATAACATCTTTACCGTTAATAGTGTATTTATCTACTTGTGGTTTAATTTCTACTTTAGATGCACCATGGTTTTTATTTAACCAAGCCATATCAATTTCGTTATCAAAGTGGCCAATGTTACAAACAATGGCTTTGTCTTTTAAAGCTTCAAAATGTTCGCCTCTAACAATGTCTTTATTACCTGTTGCAGTAACAACAATGTCAGCTTCTTTAATTGCAGTAGCTAATTTTTTAACTTCATAACCTTCCATTGCAGCTTGTAAAGCACAAATTGGGTCAATTTCTGTTACAATAACACGTACACCTGCTTTAGATAAAGATTCTGCAGAACCTTTACCAACATCTCCATAACCACAAACAACACCTACTTTACCCGCCATCATTACATCAGTTGCTCTACGTATAGCATCCACTAAAGACTCTCTACATCCGTATTTGTTGTCAAATTTAGATTTAGTTACAGAATCGTTAATATTGATTGCAGGCATTGGTAACGTTCCTTTTTTCACACGATCGTGTAAACGTAAAACACCTGTAGTAGTTTCTTCAGAAATTCCTTTAATTCCAGCGGCTAACTCTGGGTATCTATCCAATACCATATTGGTTAAATCGCCACCATCATCTAAAATCATATTTAATGGCTCACGGTTTTCACCAAAAAATAAAGTTTGCTCAATACACCAATCAAATTCTTCTTCGTTTAAGCCTTTCCAAGCATAAACAGGAATACCAGCTGCTGCAATAGCTGCTGCTGCGTGATCTTGTGTTGAGAAAATGTTACATGAAGACCAAGTAACATCAGCACCTAATGCTACTAAAGTTTCAATTAAAACCGCGGTTTGGATTGTCATGTGTAAGCAACCTGCAATTCTAGCACCTTTAAGCGGCTGACTTGCGCCAAACTCTTCTCTAAGTGCCATTAAGCCCGGCATTTCTGCTTCTGCTAATCCAATTTCTTTTCTTCCCCAATCTGCTAGGGAAATGTCCTTTACTTTAAAAGGTACGTAAGTTGTCTCTACTGATGACATAGTTAATTATTTATGTGAGCTGCAAAGGTAAGTATTAGCTATATGAAATTCAAACGGTTGAGGTAATGCAATTGTTAAAATTAATGTCCTAAAATTTAAAATTCTTCAGAGTATTTGTTCCATTTCAAAAAAAAATACTACTTCAATCACCTATAGATGTCATTTTCATATATCTTTGAAAAACGGTATCAGTTTTGTCTTATTGGTAACGACTAAAAAAATTATCATGAAAAAATTAATTACACCCATTTGCATTTTATTAACTTTTGGTTTACTACACAGTTGTGCTGTAAATCCAGTTACTGGTAAAAGAGAATTATCTTTTATGAGCGAAGCCCAAGAAATACAAATGGGCAAGGATGCTGACCCACAAATAATTGCAGAATACGGGCTATATGAAAATAAAATACTTCAAGATTTTATAAACGCCAAAGGAAAGCAAATGGGCGCAATATCTGACCGCCCAAATTTAGCCTATAATTTTAGAATTGTTGATTCTGACGTAGTAAATGCCTTTGCTGTACCCGGTGGATATGTTTATTTTACAAGAGGGATAATGGCTCATTTTAATAATGAAGCAGAATTTGCAGGAGTGTTGGGTCACGAAATTGGTCATGTTACCGCAAAACATTCTGTTAGCCAACAGGCAAAATCAACTTTAGGGCAAATTGGATTGTTAGCGGGTATGGTTTTATCTCCAACTGTTGCCCAGTACGGCCAACAACTATCAGAAGGATTAGGTGTTCTATTCTTGAAATTTGGAAGAGATGATGAACGTCAAGCCGATGAGTTAGGTGTGAAATATTCCAGCAAAATTAGATATGACGCTCGCGAAATGGCTGGTTTTTTTGGAACGCTACAAAATCTATCAGCTGGAAATGAGAATGGCTTACCTAATTTTTTATCTACACACCCAAATCCTGGTGAAAGAATGACCACTGTTGAAAAATTAGCAACAGAATATCAGCGAAAAGAAAATTTAACAAACCCAATTGTAAACAGAAACAGTTATTTAAAAATGATAGACGGTTTAATTTATGGTAAAGATCCTAAACAAGGGTTTGTAGAAAACAATACCTTTTATCATCCCGAATTAAAATTTCAGTTTCCTATACCTAACGGTTGGAACTCTAATAACAGTCCGCAATCTTTCCAAATGGGAGAACCAAATGGAAAAGCCATAATGAGACTTACCCTTGCACCTGGTACAAACTTACAAGAAACAGCAAGTTCTACAATTCAAAAATACGGTTTAACCGTTATTAGAAGCGAACAAACAACAGCAAATGGACTAAACGCAATAAGGGTAATTGCTGACCAAGCAGAAAATCAGGAACAACAATCAGCAGCTTTAAGAACCCTTTCTTATTTTATTGCAGATGGCGATAAAATTTATCACATTATAGGAATTACCGCTTTGAATACCTTTGAAACATACAATAATCTTTTCAGCAGTACCATGTCTGGATTTAAGCGATTAACCGATGCAGATAAATTAAATAGAAAACCAGAAAGAATAAAAATTATTACTACTAGTGGTATCACTAATTTAGAGCAGGTTTTAAGAATTAGAAAAGAAACTAACGAGCAGCGAAAAAAGGAAATTGCCATTTTAAATGGAATGACTTTAACGCAAAGTATCCCTAGCGGAACAATGATTAAGGTGATTGACAAATAGTTTAAACTCTTAATTAGCAATTTACAAGTTTATTGTAAAACAGATTATGACATCTATTTGATATCCAATATTGTCTATCAAAACAGAAAACAGTAATTTTGTAAGCACAATGTTTTAAAACTTTGTACTTTAAAATTTAAAATATAGAAAATGTATCCAGAATATTTAGTTGCCCCAATGCGTACAGATTTAACAGGCGTGGGATTTGAAGAATTAAAAAGTGCTGAAGAAGTAACAAGAGCGATTGAAAGTGAAGGAACAACTTTTGTTGTTGTAAATTCAGTATGTGGGTGTGCAGCTGCAAACGCTCGCCCTGCGGCAAAGTTGGCAGTTACAGAAGGTAAAAAACCCACTAAAATTGTTACAGTTTTTGCAGGTATGGAAAAAGAAGCTGTTGATGCTGCAAGAAATCACATGCTACCTTACCCTCCTTCATCTCCATCTATGGCGTTGTTCAAAGATGGTAAATTGGTACACATTATAGAGCGTCATCAAATTGAAGGCCGCCCAGCACAAATGATTGCCGATAACTTGATGGGTGCATTTGAACAATATTGCTAATTAAATTCCTGATTAATAAACAATTAAAAAAGCTCAGCAAACTTTGTTGGGCTTTTTGCTTTTACAAACAAATCCACAATTAATAAGTATAAACTATTGTTTTCCAAATTAATAATTAATACTTTTGCAGTCCCGCAAAAAAGCGGAAATTAAAAAACAATATTGTAAGAAATGAATCAATACGAAACCACTATCATTCTTACCCCATTGTTATCAGAAGAAGTAGCTAAAGAAGTAATTGCAAAATTCTCTAAAATACTTACTGATAACGGAGCCGAAATTGTTATGGAAGACAATTGGGGTTTGAAAAAACTGGCGTATCTAATTGAGAAAAAATCAACTGGATACTATCACTTGACCGAATATAAATGTTCAGGTGAGGTTATCGGCAAATTAGAAATCGAATTAAAACGTGATGAGCGTGTAATGAGATTTTTAACAATTAGTTTAAATAAGCATGCTGTTGCGTACAACGATAAAAAACGTACCGGTGCTTTTAACAAGAAAAAAGAAAAAACTGAGGTAGCAAACTAATGGCACAAGACAAAATCCAGTATGTGACTGCTCCCAAGGTGGAGGATAACAGAAAAAAATATTGCCGTTTCAAAAAGAACGGAATTAAATACATTGACTACAAAGACGGTAACTTTTTATTAAAGTTTATCAATGATCAAGGTAAAATTTTACCTCGTAGATTAACTGGTACTTCTTTGAAATATCAACGCAAAGTAGCTCAAGCAGTAAAAAGAGCTCGTCATATAGGTATATTGCCATTCGTGGCTGATGGTTTAAAATAAGGGAGGCTAAACATGCAAGTAATATTAAAACAAGATGTGAAAAACCTAGGAGAGAAAGATGATATCGTTTCTGTAAAACCTGGTTTTGGCCGTAATTATTTAATCCCTCAGGGTCAAGCTATTTTAGCTACTGAGTCGGCAAGAAAAGTTTTAGCTGAGAATATTAAACAAGCTCAGTTTAAACAAGAAAAAATTAAAAAAGATGCTGATGCTACTGCAGCTAAATTAGAAGGTATTGTACTTTCTATTGGTGCTAAAGCTGGCGAAAGCGGAAAAATATTTGGTGCTGTTAACACTATTCAAGTGTCTGATGCATTAAAGAAATTAGGGTTTGAGGTTGACAGAAGAAGAATTACTTTTGAAACTGATGTAAAATTTGTTGGTGAATACATTGCCAACTTAAACTTACATAAAGAAGTTAAAGTACAAGTTCCTTTTAATGTTATAGCCGAGTAAGCTATTCTCTAAAAACTTTATTAAATGCTTTCTGAGAAATCAGAAAGCATTTTTTATTTTTGGCTAAAATTATGGCAAAAAGAAAATCTACCTCACTCAATTTTACTTTACAAAAGCTGAAACGTATAATTTTAAAAACTTTACTATATTTATTTGCTATTAGTATTGTTTGGGTAATACTTCTCCGTTTTGTTAACCCTCCTCTTACATTTTTAATGGTGCAAAGGGCTTTTGAACGTAAAGCCGATGGCAAAACTTTGAAAATTGATAAGGAGTGGAAAAATTTTGAAGAATTATCATCAAATTTAAAAAGAGCTGCTATTGCTGGTGAGGATGCTAACTTCATGAATCATAATGGTTTTGACTTTGCGGCAATTGAAAAAGCATTTGAGAAGAACAAGAAAGGCAAAAAGTTACGAGGTGGTAGTACTATTAGCCAACAAACTGCAAAAAACGTTTTCCTTTGGCCAGGCCGTTCTTATATCCGTAAAGGATTTGAAGCTTATTTTACCTTATTGATTGAGCTATTTTGGAGTAAAAACAGAATTTTAGAAGTTTACCTAAACGTAATTGAAATGGGTAATGGCATTTATGGTGCTGAGGCTGCTTGTCAACATTATTATAATAAACCTTCTCATAGCCTCTTAAAAGGAGAAGCAGCATTATTGATAGCGGTTTTGCCTAATCCAAGAAAATGGACACCCACTAAACCAACAGCTTATATTTATCATAAACAATCCCTCATATTAAGAAATATGAGAAATTTAGGTAAAATTGATTTCGGTAATTAAATATTAAGCCTCTACTTTAAATAATTTGGCATGCCAGCTATTTGCTAATGGAGTTTCCCAATTATTCAAATACTCTTCATAAGTGGGTACTATATTGTTAAAAACAATAGTAAAACTGTTTACTTTGCCATTAGCTATTAAATCTTCAAAACTATTTCTATTTACAGTCACTATTTTATCCCCGTCTTTGTAGGCAATATTAAATCTATCGAACAAATTAACATTAAATTTTTGTTCAACGTCTTTCATTAAATGAACAGATTTATCTATTGAACAACCGCTTGCCCCAGCTTGCGTTTCATCAACAATTAAAACGATAAATCTATTGTATTTTATTTCAAATGAGGCACTAAGTTGCTGATTATGAGCCGACCAATTTGCAGTAAAATTTTTCAATAGGACATCCAAATCAATCAATTGTGACTGTTCAAATTCTTTGTCTGATTGGTATATCCATACCCTTGCTCCCGGATTTATCATTTTCAAAAATAATTATAATTCAAAAAAAGATAGGTAATAAATTGTCATATTCTTTATAAAAAGTTAATAAGTTGATAATTTTTTTTTTGGTGAAATATTTTTAAAATAAATTTGTAAATGTTTATGATTTTAAGCAAAAATATAGCTGTTGCGGCTTTAACTTACTTGTTTTTAAACAACGAAGAAATTAACATCGCAAATGCTAAAAAAAGTGTTGTAAATCATTACCAACAGTACCAAGCAGAAAAAGAGTTTGGGGTTAAAAAAGCAAGCTTTGAACTTTCCAATAATGGATTTATAAGATATAGAAGAACCGGAAACGACAATAAGGTTGAGTATTTTAGTGTAAAAATGGATAAAATACTAAATGTTGACTATTTAGGAACAGAAAAAATGGGTTGGCTAGTAATTAAATGCCTTGAGGAATCAGTAATATACCAAACCTACCAAGATAACAAAGGAAACGTTGATGATATGATTGCTGAAATAAAAATTCCTATAAAAAATATAGACATCACTGAAATAAACGTTTGGGTTAATGATATTAACAACCTTAAAGCATCAAAGTTTTAAAAAATACCCAGAAATTGGTATGTGAATGACTACAAATTTTACCTATATTAGCAATATCAAAAAAATTAAAACTTTTTAGTCTTAATGAAGTCTCCAAAAAAATTTTACTTGTTCTTTATATTTACTGTATTAATTGCACATACAGTAATATTGAGTAATATGTTGGATTCTCCAAACAAAGAAAATTTTCATTCAAAATTAAATATTAAAACCAAGTACACTCAGCCTAGATTTGTTAAAACCAATTTCGGCAATCACTTTATTTCTAAAACAGATTCTACAGATCTCTATAAAACTTATTATTTAAAAAATTCAATTAACACGGAAAGTGTAAAATAACTGGCATACATTAAACCAGTTGATTATTATTATCAATCTGTTTTTAATGTATGCCTTTCCATTAAATGTCTAACTAAATTTTCGATTATAAATTATTTGCTTGCGCTGTGATCTCGGCAATATCTAACACTATAATTTTTTGCTCTTTTTCAAAATGCTTTACGCCATCGTTTATCATGGTCATGCAAAACGGACAACCTACTGCAACTACATCAGCTTTTGATGCCAATACATCCTCCATTCTTTCAATATTTACGTCTTTATTTCCTTTTTCTGGCTCTTTAAACATTTGTGCACCGCCTGCACCACAGCATAAGCCGTTAGCTTTACATCTTTTTAACTCAACTAAGTCAGCATCTAAAATTTCTAAAGCAGCCCTAGGTGCTTCATAAACATCATTTGCTCTTCCTAAATAACAAGGGTCATGAAATGTTATTTTTTTACCTTTAAAACCACCTCCTTCTGCTTTTAATTTACCTTCAGTAATCAAATCTTGAATCAGTTGTGTATGATGTATCACCTCATAATTGCCACCCAAACTTGGGTACTCATTTTTTAAAGTATTAAAACAGTGAGGGCAGGCAGTTACAATTTTTTTAACATCATATCCGTTTAAAACATCAATGTTAACCATTGCCTGCATTTGAAATAAAAACTCGTTGCCAGCTCTTTTTGCAGGATCACCAGTACAACTTTCCTCTGTACCTAAAACAGCAAACTTTACTCTTACATGGTGAAGTATTTTTGCAAAAGCCTTGGTAATTCTTTGTGCTCTTTCATCATAACTGCCAGCACAACCTACCCAAAACAAAATTTCTGGTTTTTCTCCTGATGCTAGCATTTCTGCCATGGTTGGTATTTTTATATCTGTAATTTCCATTTCTTAATTAGTTTGTTTGGTGGTTAGGTGGTAAGTGAAAGTAGTTCATTAGTATCAATAATTTTTGAGCTGTTAATTAGTATTAAACCTTAATCTTAGCTCTAGATTCTTGCATCTTAATTATTCTCTATCAATCTTCCCCTTTCGCCCAGTTTAATCTATCAGCAGGTGAGTATTTCCATGGCGCACCATTATTTTCAATATTAGAAAACATAGCATTAAGACTACCTGCAACATTTGATTCTTCCATTACCGCATATCTACGTAAATCTACTATAATAGAAAGCGGATCTATATTGATAGGGCAAGCCTCAGTACAAGCATTACAAGTTGTACAAGCCCAAATTTCTTCTCGGCTAATAAAGTCGTCTAACAAAGTTTTTCCGTCATCATAACCTTTTCCATGCTGATCTATGTTTTTCCCTACCTCTTCTAACCTGTCTCTGGTATCCATCATAATTTTACGTGGAGATAGCAGTTTACCGGTTTGGTTTGCTGGGCAAACAGAAGTACACCTTCCACATTCGGTACAGGTATAAGCATTCATTAATTGCACCCAATTTAAATCTTGTACATCTTTTGCGCCAAAACGAGAAATTTCTTCAGCAACTGGAGGAGTAAATGAAGGGTCTAACATTGCTTTAACTTCGTTAGTAACTGATTCCATATTAGAGAAACGTCCCTTTGCATTCAAGTTACTATACCAAGTATTTGGAAAAGCTAAAATGATATGAAAATGCTTTGAGAAAGGTAAATAATTAAGGAAAGCAAAAATACCTAATATATGAAACCACCAGCAACCTCTTTCTATCAGTACTAAAGCAGAAGTTGTATTTGGTAATAAATTTACTAAGAATTGCGAAACAGGAAATGCACCTGCTTTAACGTAATGGTCAAAATTTAGCATTTGCAACTTATAATCGGCTGCATTCATGGTTAAAAAAGCCGACATTAATAAAACCTCAATAATAAGAATATAAATTGCGTCCGATTTAGGCCAAGCAGTCATCTCTATTCCAGAAAATCTTTTTAAACCAAAAACTAATCTTCGGGCTAAAAAAACCAATACTCCTACCAAAACTAGTAATGCTAAAATTTCAAAAGACGCGATTAAAAAACTATAAAAGCCCCCTAAGAAAGAAAAAATACGGTGAGTGCCAAAAATACCATCAATTATTATTTCTAATACTTCTAAATTAATGATGATAAAACCAACGTAAACAAATAAATGCATTATGCCTGCAACTGGCCTAACCACCATTTTGCTTTGTCCCATTGCCACTTTTGCCATTACTGCCCAACGTTCCGCAGGTCTATCACTCCTATTTATGTCTTTACCGATATTTATATTTCGGATAATTTTTTTGATTTGAATTGCAAAAAATACAGCTGCTGATAGAAAAGCAACGGTAAAAATAATTTGTGCTATCATTTAAATAAGGTTTATTTGAGCTAATATAATGAATAGGCTTTTAAAATTTACTATGCTTGCATATTATTTTTTTAATTTAGATAGATTTAAAATTAGGAAGCTTACAGAGTTGAATAAAATTTATGGTAATAAATTATTGAAGTTGAGCTAATTATAAAATTTGATCAGAAATGGAGCAATTTTTTTTATAATTAATTTGCTTTTAAACAAAAAGAAGCTACATTTGCACTCCCTAACAATAACAATTAGGAAACGGCGGGTGCCTTAGCTCAGTCGGTAGAGCAAAGGACTGAAAATCCTTGTGTCGCTGGTTCGATCCCAGCAGGCACCACATCCAAAACAGAAAGCTTCACAGTAATGTGAGGCTTTTTTGTTTTAATATTTAAAAAAACCTATTCTTAATTCATTTAAATTTCTTAAAAGTTTCAATTTTTCTAACTTAATTATCGGATTTGATTAAAAATAAGACCATTAAACATAAAAACTTTGTTGCTTTACATTAAATCAGCTAATAAATCATTTACTTTATATCAAAAGCAAAATAAATACCTCAGATGGATAAAATTATCAACACAATTAACGATTTAGTTTGGAGTAATGCCTTAATCATATTATGTATGGGTGCGGGTATTTATTTCTCTATTGTTACCCGCTTTATACAAGTGAGGTATTTAAAAGAAATGGTAAAACTTCTTTTTGATGGTAAAAGTTCTGATAAAGGAGTAAGTTCTTTTCAGGCATTTGCTATTGCAATTTCGGGCAGAATTGGAACAGGAAATATTGCGGGAGTAGCTACAGCTATAGCAATGGGCGGGCCTGGCGCTATATTTTGGATGTGGATTATTGCATTCTTAGGAAGTGCATCTGCTTTTGTTGAAGCAACATTAGGACAGGTTTACAAAGAGGTTAAAAACGGAGAATACAGAGGCGGGCCGTCTTACTATATTGAAAAAGGTTTAGGTATTAAATGGTATGCCATCATTTTTGCAATAGCAACAGTTATTAGCACTGCGGTATTACTTCCAGGTGTACAAAGTAACAGCATTGCTTTAAGTGTCGAAAATGCTTTTCAAATTCCAGTAGCTTACACCGGTGCAGGGGTAGTTATTTTATTAGGGTTAATTATTTTTGGAGGAGTTAAAAGGATTGGAAAGGTTGCTGAAATTGTAGTTCCGTTTATGGCGGGTGGCTATATTTTAATGTCATTGGTAATCATAGGTTATAACTACGCAGAAATACCTACTGTTTTTTCATTAATTATTAAATCTGCATTTAATTTAGAACCGGCATTTGCTGGTGTTTTTGGAATGGCTATAACTTGGGGCGTTAAAAGAGGAATATACTCTAATGAAGCAGGACAAGGGACAGCCCCACATGCAGCGGCGGCAGCCGAGGTTAGTCATCCGGCTAAACAAGGTTTGGTACAGGCTTTTTCCGTTTATGTAGACACTTTATTTGTGTGTACTGCAACAGCATTGATGATTCTTTTCACTGGAAAATATAATGTAACTAATCCAGCAGGAGGATTTTTATTGGAAAATATTCCCGGAGCAAAAATTGGGGCAGAGTACACTCAACTTGCAATAGCTTCTCACTTTCCTTCTTTAGGAGCGGGCTTTGTAGCCATTTCACTATTGTTTTTTGCATTTACTACAATAATGGCTTACTACTACATAGCAGAAACAAACTTAAGTTATCTTGATAAAACAGGAAACAGATGGTTTGTTAATGCCTTAAGGATACTTATTTTATTAGCTACATTTTACGGAACTGTTAAAACAGCAGAAGCTGCATGGACTTTAGGCGACATAGGAGTTGGAATTATGGCTTGGCTTAATATTGTTGCCATTATTTTACTAAGAAAACCAGTATTAAAAGTACTTAAAGACTATGAGCGTCAAAGAAAAGAAGGGAAAGACCCTGTTTTTTTAGCTAAAGAAGCCGGTATTGAAAATACTACAGAATGGTAGTTTATAATATTTCTCAATAAAACATTTATTATCAGGATGGCATCTAAAATTAGGTGCCATTTGTTTTACACCACTTTTTTAAGCGATTACAATAATCCAATCTTAATATTTTATAGCATTTTAAACCAAAGTTCAATACGCAAAAAAGCCTCACATTTCTGTGAGGCTTTTGCTCCCAAGCCTGGACTCGAACCAGGGACCCTCTGATTAACAGTCAGATGCTCTAACCAGCTGAGCTACTTAGGAATTTCTGGTTGTTTCAAAAACTTTAAAGCTTTTGTCCCTTTCGGGAGTGCAATGTTCGGAATTTTAATTCTATTTTCAAAATAAAAATAAAAATATTTTCACATTGTTTTATCAGTCAATTTAATAAAAGCAAAAAAGCCTCACATATCTGTGAGGCTTTTGCTCCCAAGCCTGGGCTCGAACCAGGGACCCTCTGATTAACAGTCAGATGCTCTAACCAGCTGAGCTACTTAGGAATTTCTGGTTGTTTCAAAAACTAATTAGCCTTTGCTCTTTCGAGGATGCAATGTTCGGAATTTTAAATTAAAAATCCAATATTTGTAAAAAAAAATAATTAAAAAAAATATGAGCTTAGTAGTAATTGGCACTGTGGCCTTTGATGCAATTGAAACTCCATTTGGAAAAACTGATAAAATTGTTGGCGGTGCAGCCACGTATGCTAGCTTAGCAGCATCTTACTTTTATGATAAAACAAAAATTGTTGCTGTTGTAGGCGATGATTTTCATAAAGAAGATATAGAAGATATTAAAAATCATGGTATTGATGTTGAAGGTTTACAAATAAAGAAAGGAGAGAAATCTTTCTTTTGGGCAGGGAAATATCACAACGACATGAATAGTAGAGATACTTTAGCCACAGAATTGAATGTTTTGGCTGATTTTGATCCGATAATTCCAGAATCTTACCAAGATTGCGAATATTTAATGTTGGGAAATTTAACGCCTCAGATTCAAAAAACCGTAATTGAAAGAATGCATAAACGTCCTAAATTAATAGTGATGGATACCATGAATTTTTGGATGGACATTGCAATGGATGATTTATTAGAAACAGTTAAATTGGTTGATGTTTTAACTATTAATGATGCAGAAGCTCGTCAACTTTCTGGAGAGTATTCTTTAGTAAAAGCAGCTCAAAAAATTTTAGAGATGGGACCAAAATACCTGATTATAAAAAAAGGTGAACACGGGGCTTTATTGTTTCATGAAGATCAAATATTTTCTGCCCCTGCGTTACCTTTGGCAGAAGTTTTTGACCCAACAGGTGCCGGAGACACATTTGCTGGTGGTTTTATTGGTTATTTAGCAAAAGTAGGAACTATCAATTTCTCAAACATGAAAAATGCCATCATATTTGGATCTGCCCTAGCATCATTTTGTGTAGAGAAATTTGGAACAGAAAGGTTAAAAGATTTAAAACAAGATGAAATTAGCGAGAGAGTGAAGCAATTTGTTAGCCTAAGTAGTTTCGTTATTTAATTAATATTTAAAACACCTAAGTTATTTTAAATCCTGCTGATTATCTCAGTAGGATTTTTTTTAATCCAATATTTGAACTTTACTACTTAAAACAACTAAATTTATTTTTTTCCGTATAAAAATATAAATGCTAAAAAATATATTTAATATGAATAAATGTTTTGCCAACAACAATAAAGAAATAATACCATTGGCAATAAGATACTCATTGTTTTTAGTGTTTTTATTCTTTATTTCATTACATGCATTTTCAAAAGATGTTAAAGAAAAACCAATTAAATTACAGTTAAAATGGCGTAACCAATTTCAATTTGCAGGTTATTATGCCGCAAAAATCAAAGGTTTTTACAAAGAAAACCAACTTAATGTTGAAATTAAACCAGGTGGAAATGGAATTTTCCCAGTTGAAGAAGTTAAAAAGGGGAATGCAGATATTGGAATATTTGATCCTGGAATTTTATTGAAAAATAATGCCAAGCAGCCTTTGGTAGTTTTAGCAACCATTATGCAATCTTCTGGCTATTGTATTATAAGTTTAAAAGAAAAAAAAATCTTAAAACCTTCTGATTTAATAGGTAAAAAAATTCTTGCAGAAGAAGGACAGGGATGGACAATTTTTAAAGCTATTTTATTGAAAGAAGGTTTAGATACCAATAAAGTTCAAATTATTAAAAGAAAAAAAGATTCAGAAGAAATTTTAGATAATGAGGCAGATGCTGTAGTTACTTACGCTACCTCACAACCACAAAGGCTAACAGCTTTAGGATATCAATTAAATATTTTAAGACCCGAGGAGTATGGTGTTGATTTTTATGGAGATGTGATATTTACCACAAGTAAGTTTGCATATAAGGATATTGAAAAAACCAATGCCTTTATTAAAGCTTCTATTAAAGGATGGAAGTATGCATTAACCCACCAAAAAGAACTTATTGATTATATTTTAACCTTACCAGATGTTGTAAAATATGGTACTACTAGAAAAGATTTAGAAATTGAGGCTAAAGAAATAAGCAAATTAATAATGCCTGAATATGTTGAAGTTGGGCATACCAATATAGGCAGATGGCAGTACATGCTTAACTTGTATCAAAAATTAGGCTTAGCGTCAAAAAATGTAACCCTAAAAAACTTTATTTATGATGATGAAGAATTACAAATAAACAAGTGGATATTACCCGTGGTTTATGTCGTTTTTTTTGTTCTAATTATAATTGTATCTATCATATTTATTAATTGGCAATTAAGAAATAGAGTAAGGATAAAAACTAAAGAACTGCAAAACGAAATAGATAGCAGAAAATTAGCTGAAAACTTTGCCAACGAAAGCAGGCAACAAATTGAATTAATTTTAGAAAGTTCAAATATTGGATTATGGGAACTTGATTTAATTACAAACAAAAAAACATTTAATCTTCAATTTAAAACCATTTTAGGTTTTCCTAATGATTTCAATTTTTTAGAAGAAGACTTTTTTGAAAGAATACATCCAGAAGATTTAGTAAACGTACAACCACTATTTGAAATTCTTGATAGTGCTATGAGTTTAAAAAGAATGATCAGTTTTAGAATTGAAAAAGCAACAGGAGAGTATATCAATGTTTTATCATCTTCAAAAATTTTATTTCAAAACGGTGTTCAGTCAAAAATATCTGGTGTTTTACTTGATATTGAAGATATAAAAAGGAAAGAAAATGAGATTATAAAAGTTTCTGAAGAATTGATGCGTAGAAATAATGAGTTAAAAAAGTTTGCCTACATAACATCTCACAATTTACGCGGACCTGTGGTAAATTTATCTAGTTTGTATGGAATGATTGATAAAGAGAGTTTAGATAAAGAGAATAATTTATTTATTGATAAAATTGGCATATCAATAACCAAATTAGAAAACACATTAAATGATTTAATTGAAGTGGTATCTCAAGAAAAAGCGGAAAATTTAAAAATTGCACCCATTAATATAAATGATTGTTTTCAATCGGTTTTACAATCTATAGAAAATCAAATTATTGAATCTGGAGTCTCTTTTACATTCAATTTAGGAGTTAAAGAGATATCGTATCCAAAACATTACTTTGAAAGCATCATACTAAATCTTATTACAAATGCAATAAAATATCGGGCTGAAGACAGAAAACTTGAAGTAATTGTTGAAACTTTTGAAACTGATGACTTTGTAGGCTTGAAGTTAAATGATAATGGAATTGGAATCGATTTGAAAAAAAATAAAAGTAAAATATTTGGTTTGTATCAACGTTTTAACCCTGAAATACAAGGAAAAGGCATAGGTTTATTTATCATAAAGTCTCATATCGAATCTTTAAATGGCAAAATAGAAGTTGAAAGTGAATTGGGTAAAGGCTCAACTTTTAATATTTATTTCCGTAAGGCGTTAAACTTTTAGTGTCACACTAAGGTAATGATTTAACTTTTTTAATAATACATGTTTAAACATATAATATTAAAATTACCTTTGCTTCATCATTAAATTAAAAACATAAAAAATGAAAAAGAACTTATTACTATTAGCCTTCGTTGGCATTTTATTCGCATTTGCTCCAGCTGCTGATGTTTACAAAGTTGATTTATCAAAATCTAAAATTGAATGGATTGGTGCTAAAGTTACCGGTAAACATAATGGTGAAATAAAATTAGCATCAGGTGTACTAAATGCAAAAGGAAACAAACTTGATGGTGGCAACTTTGAAATGGATATGACTTCTATGACTTGTATAGATTTGGATGCTAGCAACGGTAATAAGCTATTAGGTCATTTAAAATCTGACGATTTTTTCTCAGTTGAAAAAAATCCTACTTCAAAGTTTGTAATTACTAAAGTTCAAAACACTGGTGTAGATAAAGCTACTATTACTGGTAACTTAACTATTAAAGGAATAACAAATGCAATTTCTTTTCCGGCAAGTATTAAGCAAAAAGATGGTGTTCTAGTTGCTGTAGCTAACGGAGTAAAAATAAACAGAACTAAATTTGACATTAAATACGGGTCAAAAAGTTTTATTGACGGGCTTGGAGACAAAGCTATTGATGATGAATTTACATTAAACATTACACTTTTAGCTAAAAAATAGTATAAAATAAATTTAATAAAAAAACCAACTTTATAAGTTGGTTTTTTTATGTTTATCATACTTATGTTACAGCTTTATTAAATGTTAAGATACTTTATTTTAAAATTAATAGTTAAGTTAGAATATAAAATAAAATTGTATAAAGTTGAAACCATTTAAAACAGTTTAACGTAAACCATTAAAATGGATAAAGAATTATTAAATATTTTAATTATTGATGACGATGAAATAAACAATTTCATCGCTGTTAAGTTGATAGATAAAATTCCTGTTAAAGCAAAAGTTATAACTCGTTTGAACGGTTTAGAAGGGTTAAATTTTATTAAAGAAAAATTAACAGATCAAAACAATTTTCCGGATATTATTTTTTTAGATATAAACATGCCCATCATGAATGGCTGGGAATTTTTAGATGAATTTGAACAAATTAAGTCCGAATTGAATAAATCCACCTATATCAATATGCTTTCATCATCTGTTTACAATGATGATATTAGTAAAGCTAAAACTTATACCACCGTAAATAAATTTATTTCTAAACCATTAACAGTAGAAAAAATTAGAGATTTGTATGAATCTTTGAGTATTTTATAAAATCTCTTCTATTAAAATGGCATCATCTTTCAATTTCACTTTTGAAACAGATTTTGCTTTGGCATGGTAAAACAAGCAAGTCCAATTACCTTCTGCCGCTTTAACTCCAAATTTCTCTCTTAATTCCATAGATTTTCTTCCGTCTAAATCATACTTCGCTATAAATTTTCTTTGTAGCTGTTCTGGCTCCGGCACAACATCTGCGCCGAAAAATATCGTCTCGCTATTTTCTTTTATGTAATATACTTGATGAAACTCTGTATGCCCTCCAGTAATTTCATAACTTATTTGATCATTTATTTGCCCATCGCCTTCCAAAAATATTACTTGACCAGACCGTTGCAAAACGTCAAAAATTTGAGTTTTGTAAGAACTTGAAGGTTTACTGTAAGCTACTTCCCACTCCCCTCTTTGTATATAGTACTCGGCATTAGGAAAACTAACTTCTAACTTACCCTTATTATCTTTTACCATACCACCACTATGGTCGTAATGTAAGTGAGACATTAAAACTTTTGTGACATCATCTGGATGATAACCTGCCTTTTTAATATTCTCATGTAAAATAAGTTCGCCTTTCTCATTATTATAACCTAAACCTGTATCTATCAAAATTAAATCGGTACTGGTTTTTACTAAAAAGGGTTGAATAAAGATAAAAAGAGAAGCTGGTCTATCGCTTACTTTATCAATATCTGGATTAAATGGAATAAATTTCTTTGAGGCATCAACAGAATATGAACCTTCATGCAGGGCAACTACTTTCAAATCTTATAATTATAATATTAACAAAAACCCTTAAAATTTGCTGAAATTCTATTGCTCAACACATCTTATAAAATGTATATTTACGGGTGATTCAAAGCAAATATATGGAAAAAAGGTGGGTAGCGCAGGAAAAAGCTGATGCACAATTGGTTGAAAAACTCTCGGAGGATTTAAAGGTTAACAAAACCTTGGCGGGGATGATGGTTAAGAGAGGTTTAAACACTTTTGATGAAGCAAAGGCATTTTTTAGACCAACGCTTAACCACTTACATGATCCTTTTTTAATGAAGGACATGGAGCAGGCTATTTTGCGAATTGAAAAAGCGATTAAAGATGATGAAAATATTTTAGTTTATGGAGATTACGATGTTGATGGCACCACTTCTGTTGCTTTAACTTATTCTTTTTTTAAAAAAATACACTCCAAAATAGATTATTACATCCCCGATAGGTACAAAGAAGGTTATGGAATTTCTACCGAGGGTATTGATTATGCTTTTGAAAATCACTATGGTTTAATTATAGCTTTAGATTGCGGAATAAAATCTGTTGATAAGGTAGCTTATGCAAATGAGAAAAATATTGATTTTATAATTTGTGACCATCATTTACCCGGAGACATAATTCCTGCTGCGATAGCTGTTTTAGACCCTAAAAGAGTTGACTGTGAATACCCATACAAAGAATTATCTGGCTGTGGATTAGGTTATAAATTGATACAAGCTTACGCTATCAAAAATAATATAGATGGCAAAGAAGTAGAAGAATATTTAGATTTAGTAGTAGTAAGTATAGCTTCGGATATTGTACCTATTACCGGCGAAAATAGAATTTTAGCCTATTTTGGTTTAGAGAAATTAAACAACAACCCGTGTAACGGTTTACAAGCTTTAAGAGAATTATCAGGTAAAACCGATGATTTCACGATTACTGATATTGTATTTTCTATTGGTCCACGTATTAATGCTGCCGGCAGAATTGACGATGCAAAGAAAGCGGTTAAATTACTAATTGCGAATTCATCAGAAACTGCAGAAGATGCTGGCTTTATTGTAAACCTAAAAAATGCTGAAAGAAGAGAATTTGATACAAACATAACTGAGCAGGCTTTAGCTATGATTTTAAATTCGCCAGAAATGGAGCATAGAAAATCAACAGTTGTATATAACGAAAGTTGGCATAAAGGGGTTATTGGCATTGTAGCTTCGAGATTAACAGAAAAATACTACCGCCCTACTATTGTGCTTACCCAATCAAACGGAATAGTTGCGGGTTCGGCAAGATCTGTTATTGGTTATGATTTGTACGAAGCCTTAACTGCTTGCAGCGATTTATTAGAACAATACGGCGGACATAAATACGCAGCTGGCTTAACTATGAAAGTGGAAAACGTGGAGGCTTTTAGTCAACGTTTTGAAGAAGTTGTTTGTGCTTCAATAACAGATAATTTATTGACTCAAGAAATTATTATTGAGGATGAAATATTATTGAATGATATTGATGCGAAATTTTTCAGAATATTGAATCAATTTTCGCCATTTGGCCCACAAAATATGTCACCAATTTTTTTAAGCAAAAATGTAACTTCGTATGGTTATGGCTCTGTTGTTGGTAATAATCATTTAAAAATGACCATTAGACAACCAAATAGCTCTTTATTTGAATGTATTGCTTTTGGATTTGGTAATCATCTGGAGAATATTAATTTGGGCAAACCATTTGATGTTTGTTACACCATAGAACAAAATGTTTGGAAAGACAGAAAAAACATACAGCTTAATATTAAAGGGATAAAAACTTATTAGAATTAAATGATATTAAAGGCAGAAAATCTAATTAAAAAATACAAACAAAGAGTTGTAGTAAATAATGTTTCTTTCCATGTAAACCAAGGAGAAATTGTAGGTTTACTGGGCCCAAATGGTGCGGGAAAAACAACTTCTTTTTACATGATTGTTGGTTTAATAAGGCCCAATGAAGGCAAAGTATTTTTAGAAGACGAGGATATTACGGGAGACCCCATGTATCGCAGGGCACAAAAAGGTATTGGTTATTTAGCACAAGAAGCTTCAATTTTTAGAAAACTAAGTGTTGAAGATAATATTTTGGCTGTTTTAGAAATGTCAAAACTATCAAAAGAAGAGCAAAAAGATAAATTAGAATCTTTAATAGATGAGTTTAGTTTGCATAAAGTGAGAACAAACCGTGGAGATTTACTTTCTGGAGGAGAAAGAAGAAGAACAGAAATTGCAAGGGCATTAGCTGCCGACCCTAAGTTTATTTTATTGGACGAACCCTTTGCCGGAGTTGACCCTATTGCGGTGGAAGAAATACAGATGATTGTTGCTAGATTAAAACATCGAAACATAGGTATTTTAATTACAGACCATAATGTAAACGAAACGCTTTCTATTACCGACAGAGCTTATTTATTAGCCGAGGGAAATTTGATGTTAGCAGGAACCCCACAAGAAATTGCGGATAACGAAATGGCTCGTAAATTTTATTTAGGTCAACATTTTGAATTAAAAATTAAAAGGTTTTAGCCAGTTGGTTAGTTGGTCAGATTGGTAGTTTGTTAGGCTTTATAAGATACAATATTAATACACCATTCAATTAAAATTTTAATCAACTCATAGACTAACCACCTATAAAACTGAAAAGTTCTGACAAACTAAAAAACTAACCACCCAACCAACTAAACAAATGACAATAGTAAATTCCTTTTTGAATTGGTACATGAAAAAGCGGATGCATCAAATCGAGCTTTTTATGAAATATCCTGTTGAAGTGCAAGAAGAGTGGTTTGGAAGTTTAATTTCTGATGCAGTTTCTACCGAATGGGGTAAAAAATATGATTATCGTTCTATTGAAAACATCAATCAGTTTAAAGAAAGAGTTCCGGTACAAAATTATGATACTTTAAAGCCATATATAGAAAAAATGCTGAATGGTGAGCAAAATGTGCTTTGGCCTTCAGAAATTAAATGGTTTGCAAAATCATCTGGCACCACTAACGATAGAAGTAAATTTATACCCGTTAGTGAAGAATCTTTAGAAGACTGCCATTTTAGAGGAGGTAAAGATATGTTGGCTATTTACTGCAATAATCGCCCTCATGCTAAAATGTTTACAGGTAAAAGTTTGGTGCTTGGTGGCAGCCATCAAATAAACCAACTTAGCCCACATTCTTTTTATGGAGATTTGTCTGCAGTAATTATTAAAAACCTGCCATTTTGGGCCGAAATGCTTCGCACACCAGGTATGGACATTGCCTTAATGGATAATTACGAAGAGAAAATTGAAAAGATGGCCCATGCCACCATCACAGAAAATGTAACAAATATTGCTGGTGTACCCACTTGGACTATTGTTTTAGCTAAACGTATTTTAGAAATCACAGGTAAACAAAACTTGATGGAAGTTTGGCCAAATTTAGAGCTTTACGTTCATGGAGCTGTAAATTTTGAACCTTATAGAGAGCAATTTAGAAGGTTAATTCCAGATCCAACGATGTATTATTTAGAAACCTACAATGCTTCGGAAGGTTTTTTTGGAATACAAGACCAAAGTGATTCTTCTGATTTATTGTTGATGTTAGATTATGGGATTTTTTACGAATTTATACCCATGGAGGAGCTGGATAAAGAATATCCAAATACCATAACCTTAGATGAAGTGGAAATTGGCCAAAATTATGCAATGGTGATTAGTACCAATGGAGGTTTGTGGCGCTACATGATTGGCGATACTGTTAGTTTTACCTCTAAAATTCCTTACCGTTTAAGAATAACAGGCCGTACCAAACATTTTATAAATGCTTTTGGCGAAGAATTAATTATAGATAATGCAGAAAAAGCTTTAAATAAGGCTTGTGCCGATACGGGAGCGCAAATAAAAGATTATACCGCTTGCCCAATTTATTTTAACGAAAACGAAACCGGTGCTCACGAGTGGATTATAGAATTTGAAAAGAAACCCAAAGAATTTGAACGCTTTATAGATATTTTAGACAATACCCTACGTGAAGTAAACTCAGATTATGATGCTAAACGTTTTAAAGACATGGCATTAAGGCGCCCAAAAGTTCATATTGCACCAAACCATACTTTTTACAATTGGCTAAAAGCTAAAGGTAAATTAGGTGGACAACATAAAGTGCCCAGGCTAGCTAACGAGCGTAAATATGTTGATGAGTTGCTAGAGATGATGAGGTAGCAAAATTTTAAAATCATTTATCCAAATTATCAGATTAAATTACCTTTGCACTATGTCACAAGCTAAACTTTCTGTAAATATCAATAAAATTGCAACCCTTCGTAATTCAAGAGGCGCTAACAATCCTAATTTAGTAAAAACCGCCTTAGATTGTGAACGATTTGGAGCTCAAGGAATTACCGTACACCCTCGCCCAGATGAAAGACATATCCGCTACCAAGACACTTTTGATTTAAAAGCTGCAATTAAAACTGAGTTTAATATTGAGGGCAATTGCGAAGAGCAAAAGTTTGTAGAATTAGTTTTAGCCAACCAACCCGCCCAAGTAACATTAGTGCCCGATATTTTAGGGCAGATAACCAGTAATCACGGTTGGGACACCATTAAACACCAAAATTATTTACAAGATATTATTGGAGTATTCAAAGAAAAAAATATCCGCGTTTCCATTTTTGTTGATCCAAATACAGAAATGGTAGAAGCCGCTAAAACAACGGGAACTGATAGAATTGAGCTTTACACAGAAGCTTACGCAAGTGGCTTCCATCGTGATAAAGAAAAAGCAATAGCGCCTTACATTTTTGCAGCCAAAAAAGCGAATGACTTAGGTATAGGGATTAATGCCGGCCACGATTTAGATTTGGATAACCTACAATACTTTGCACAAAACATTCCCGGTTTATTAGAAGTTAGCATTGGCCATGCGCTCATTTGCGATGCCTTATATTTAGGCTTAGAAAACACCATACAAAGATACCTATACCAATTAGCCTAAACATTTTGATTATCAGTTTGTGAAGATGAGATTTATTTCTAAAATTTATTTTTTTACCACAAAATCATACTTTAGTTCACAAATTATTATTTAAGGAGTATTGCATTTTTTAAAACATGAATAAGTTAAATAGAAACATTTTAATTATTGGATCATTAATTTTTTTAGTGCTTTGTGCAGCCTATTCAAACCATTTTTATAACGGCTTTCATTTTGATGATTGGCATACAATAGAAGAAAACCCGTTTATCAGAAATATAAAAAACATTCCTGCTTATTTTTCTGACCCAAAAATGTTTAGTGTTTTACCTTCAAACCAATCATTAAGACCTATTGTTACTACAAGTCTTGCTATTGATTATTGGCTCGGAGGAGGGTTAAATCCTTTTTACTTTCACCTATCAACATTTATTTGGTTTATTGTTTTGGGTATTTTAATTTTCTTTTCCTACAAAATTATTCTCAATAAAGCCATTAACCACCATTATACAAGTTACTTTGCCATTTTAGCAACAGGGTGGTATATGTTAAATACAGCTAATGCAGAAACTATAAATTATGTAATATCTCGTTCCGATGTTTTATCAACACTTTTTATCGTAGCTTCATTTTATATTTACATAGCCTGGCCAGCTAAAAGAAAATGGTTTTTATACATTATCCCCGCAGTTATAGGTGTTTTTACAAAAGAAACTGTATTAGTTTTAATCATTATCCTTTTCTTTTACATTATTCTTTTCGAAAAAAACTTAACCATTTCTAATCTGTTTAAAGCAAATAATTTCAAATTTATATTACAAACAATTTCATCATTAATTCCGCTTATTTTAATTGTTGGTATTGCACAAGTTTACACTTTAACAAGAATATCCGGGATGGACGGCATTAGCAATCCGTTATTTAGTTATCTAATTACACAAACCTATGTTTGGCTACACTATTTCATCAGTTTCTTTTTGCCTTTAAATTTAAGTGCTGATACTGATTGGAAAGTTTTTACAAATTTATTTGATGAACGAATAATCATAGGTTTTGCATTTATAATTGCGCTTTTAATCTCTATTTTTAAACTCTCTGATAAAAAAGAAACCAAGCCAATTACGTTTGGTTTAATTTGGTTCTCTGCTGCACTTTTACCAACTTCAATAGCTCCATTTGCAGAAGTAACAAATGATCATCGTATGTTTTTTCCATTTATTGGTTTAGCATTAAGTGTAGTTACTAGTATTGGTTTATTTATTTTGAAACATGAGCCAAAAATAAAAGCCAACTCATTTTATCGTTTTGGGATTAGCTTAGTTTGTTTAATTGTTTTATCGTTAAATGCTTTTGGTGTATATCAAAGAAATAAAATTTGGAATAATGAGGAATCTTTGTGGTATGATGTTACCATAAAAAGTCCTTTAAACGGAAGAGGTTTTATGAATTATGGCTTAGCATTAATGGAGAAAGGCGACTACGAATCTGCGCTAACAACTTTTGAAAAAGCATTGCCATTATCTCCTAATTATTCTTCATTATACATCAATTTAGGGATAGTAAAAAACAGATTAAACCGTACAGAAGAAGCCGAAAAAAATTTTAAAAGAGCTATAGAATTAGCGCCAGATAAATTTAATCCATATATCTATTATGCTAAATTTTTAGATCAAAATAATCGTACAACCGAGAGTATATCCATGGCAGAAAAAGCAAACTCTTTTGGTGATAATGCGCCAATTGTAATAAACTTTTTAATGCAATTATACAATCAAACTTCACAGTGGGATAAATTATCAAACATTAGCAAACAAATGCTACAAATATCACCTAATGATGAAATGGCTGCTGCTTATTTGAATGCTGCAAAAAGCCAAACACCTTACTTTAATACAGCAAATAAAAGCACTATTAAAACCGTAAGTGATTATATTAATTTAAGTTTAGAACTATATAATTCAGGTAAATATTTAGAATGTATAAATGCTTGTAATGAGGCTTTGAAATTAAAACCAAATAGTACAGAAGCTTACAATAATATTGGTGCAGCTTATAATAAATTAAAAGAGTGGAAAAAAGGAATTGAAGCTTGTCAAAAGGCGCTAGATATAGATCCAAACAATAAATTAGCACTGGGCAACATGGCTTGGGCAAAAGAAGAGCTTGAAAAACTAAACAATTAAGATCATTAATTGTTAAAAAATAAAAAGTTAGAACTTCTATTTAACTAAGTTTAAAAGCGGGAAATTGTCCTCAAAAAATTACAAATAATTGCTTTGTAATTAACACAATAATGAGGCATAATTTACCTATTTTTGCACCAAATTTTAGGAAGTAAAACTTACTACTTAACAGTTTCAAAATCTTTCAATATAGCCCAAAATGAAATTAAATGTAAATTATAAGGAACAATTTGAAAACAGACATATTGCGCCTAATGAGCAGGACACCCAAGCCATGCTTAAAACAATTGGTGTAGCTAATATTGATGAGCTAATTGATCAAACTGTACCAAAAAATATTAGGTTAAAACAACCTATGAATTTACCAGCTGTTAAAAGCGAGTTTGAATACCTGAATAAATTACGTGTTACTGCTTCTAAAAACAAAGTATTTAAATCTTACATAGGGCAAGGTTATTATGATGTTATTGTACCTGGCGTAATACAAAGAAATATATTAGAAAACCCAGGCTGGTACACTCAATATACACCATACCAAGCAGAAATTGCACAAGGACGTTTACAAGCTTTGTTAAATTTTCAAACAATGGTTTTGGATTTAACAGGAATGCAAATTGCAAATGCTTCTTTATTAGATGAAGGAACCGCTGCTGCTGAAGCCATGTTTATGCAATATAGTTTGCGTAAAAAAACAGAAGCTAAAACTTATTTTATTTCTGAAGAGGTTTTTCCTCAAACTATTGATATTTTAAGAACAAGGGCACAACCTTACGGTATTAATTTAGTTATTGGCAACCACCAAAACATTGAATTAACTGATGATATGTTTGGTGCTTTGGTACAATACCCAGCTGCACATGGCGAGGTTTATAATTATAAAGCTTTCGCTGATGCTGCTCACCAAAAAGATATTAAATTGACAGTTGCTGCTGATTTAATGAGTTTGGCATTGCTAACTCCTCCGGGAGAATGGGGTGCTGATATTGTAGTGGGTACTACACAACGCTTTGGTATTCCTATGGGTTTTGGTGGCCCACACGCTGCATTCTTTGCTACAAAAGAGGAATATAAACGCAGCATGCCTGGTCGAATAATTGGAGTTACCATTGATGCGCATGAAAATTATGCTTTGCGTATGGCTTTACAAACCAGAGAGCAGCACATCCGTAGAGATAAAGCCACTTCAAACATTTGTACCGCACAAGCTTTATTGGCAATTATGGCAGGGATGTATGCAACTTACCACGGACCAATAGGTATTAAAGCAATTGCAAGCAGAATACATGGTTTGGCAATTGTTTTAACTAAGGCCTTAGCCGATTTGGGTTATGAGCAATTGAACCAATCTTATTTTGATACCGTAAAATTTAACGTTGGGGTTTTAGTTAATCCAATACACTCCGAAGCATTAAATAATGAAGTTAATTTAAATTACGATGGGGAGTTTATTACCATCGCTTTAGACGAAACTACTCGTTTACACGATATTGAAGTATTGATAAAAGTTTTTGCAAGAGTTAAAGCT
Organism: Pedobacter alpinus; assembly: GCF_042684645.1. Classification (NCBI taxonomy): domain Bacteria; kingdom Pseudomonadati; phylum Bacteroidota; class Sphingobacteriia; order Sphingobacteriales; family Sphingobacteriaceae; genus Pedobacter; species Pedobacter alpinus. The sequence goes on along the minus strand of NZ_JBHULV010000008.1, from coordinate 412,742 downwards.
AAAAACATAAATGATGTTGATTTAGAAAGCATTACTGCCAATGTTGAATCTGTAATTCCAGATGAATTGCAAAGACAATCTGCATTTTTAACGCACTCCGTATTTAATAAACACCATTCGGAGCATGAAATGTTGCGTTACATTAAATCTTTAGAAGCAAAAGATTTATCACTTTGCCATTCTATGATTGCGTTAGGATCATGTACCATGAAATTAAATGCAACTACAGAAATGATACCTGTTACGTGGCCACAGTTTGGCGGATTGCATCCATTTGCACCGGTAGATCAAACTGGCGGTTATATGCAAATTATGGCCGAGTTAAATGCTTGGCTAAGTGAAATTACAGGTTTTGCTGCTATGAGCTTACAGCCAAATGCTGGCGCACAAGGCGAATATGCAGGTTTAATGGTAATCAGAGCTTACCATCAGGATAGAGGCGATTTCAATAGAAATATTGCTTTAATTCCTTCATCAGCACATGGTACAAACCCAGCTTCTGCTGCTATGGCTGGGATGAAAATAGTAGTTACCAAATGTGATGAAAAAGGAAACATTGATGTAGCGGATTTAAAAGCTAAAGCCGAAGAACATTCAGCTAATTTGAGCTGTTTAATGGTAACTTACCCATCTACACATGGTGTTTTTGAAGAATCTATTATTGAGATTTGTGATATCATACACCAACATGGTGGCCAAGTTTATATGGATGGAGCTAATATGAATGCTCAGGTAGGTTTAACATCTCCAGCTAATATTGGTGCTGATGTTTGCCATTTAAATTTGCACAAAACATTCTGCATTCCTCACGGAGGTGGTGGCCCAGGAATGGGCCCTATTGGTGTTGCTGCACATTTAGTTCCGTTTTTACCAGGGCATTCAGTAGTGGATATGGGTAACGAAAAATCTATTTCTGCTGTTTCTGCTGCGCCTTGGGGTTCGGCATCTATTTTATTAATATCCCACGCTTACATAGCCATGATGGGGGCAGAAGGTTTAACCAACGCTACCAAAGTTGCTATTTTAAACGCAAATTATATCAAAGCAAGGCTAGAGTCACACTACCCTGTTTTATATGCTGGTGCTAACGGACGTTGCGCTCACGAAATGATTTTAGATTGCCGTAGTTTTAAAAACTTTGGAATTGAGGTAACTGATATAGCTAAACGTTTAATGGATTACGGTTTTCATGCTCCTACTGTTTCTTTCCCTGTTGCAGGCACATTAATGGTTGAGCCAACAGAATCGGAACCTAAACATGAATTAGACCGCTTTTGTGACGCTTTGATAGGCATCAGGAATGAAATAAGTGATGTGGAAGCTGGCTTATTAGATAAAGTAAATAATCCACTTAAAAACGCTCCGCATACTGCCGCTATAATTACTGGTAATGAGTGGGACAAACCATATACCCGTCAAAAAGCTGCTTTCCCATTGCCATACGTTGCACTAAATAAATTTTGGCCTTCTGTAGGTAGAGTAAATGATACTTTTGGAGATAGAACTTTAATTTGTACTTGCCCACCAATTGAAGAATATGAATTTGACGTATTGGTATAAGTAGATTTAATTTTGATAACTATTAAATAGCATTGTGGCTTTCCATGATGCTATTTTTTTTAAATAAAATTTAGCCAATAAACCTCAGCCCAATTCAACCTAAACATCAAATTCTGGTTTCCAATACTGGATGGTGTTATTATACATAGCTTCGTTTGCTAAATGTACACAAAAGGCGGTAGTAGCTCCAGTTTTTACGTTAGATGTTGGCTCTTTACGCCCTACAATACAATTATGGAAATCTTTAAGTGAATGCCAGGAGCCATCTTTAGATTTATCAGCATCTATTGGTATTCCTCCATCAGTATTCCATTCAATTTTAGTAGCTCCGGTTACACCATCAACTGTTAGCAATTCTTTAACAGTTTCCTTTTCAGGATAGTAAACTCCGTCGTTTATTAATAAAGAAACCATGCCTTTTGTTCCTTTAATTTTAAACAAATAGCCATCATGGGCATTGGCCAAGGTAGAGCCAAAAGTACCAATCATGTTTTCTTTCTCATACCTAAAAAGTACTTGCACATTATCAAAAGTTTCCCTCCCATCTTTGTAAAAATCTACTCCACCAGTTGCAATAATTTCTTTGGGGCGGGTATCAAAAACCCAATTAATAAAATCCATTTGATGTGATAATAATTCTGCAGCTAAACCTCCCGAGTATTCTTTATACATTCGCCAATTTACAGCTCGTTCCAAATATGAAGACGGCAGTGCCCTTCGCCAAGTACTATTCCTATCCCAACGGCAATCTACATGAGTTATCTTACCCAAATAACCTTTCTGAATCATCTCTTTAACTTTAAAATAAAGTGGAGTGTACCTGTATTGATGCCCTACCTGTAAAATTTGTTTAGGATAATTTTCTTTAAGTTTTACCAATTCTAAAGCTTGCGGAATATCGTAAGTCATCGTTTTTTCTAAATAGATATGCTTGCCCGCCAATAATGCAGCTTTAGCTATTTCAAAATGATTACTCAATGTAACAGAGATAATTACCGCATCAACATCTTTGCTATTCATTAACTTTTTATAGTCTTCGTAAGCAATATATGAACCATCTAATAGTAATTTTTTAGCATTATTTAATCTAAAATCTAAAACATCACAAATGGCATTTATTTTAAAAAAATCTGGTAGGGTTTGCATTACTTTAATTAAACCTGTACCCCTGTCTCCGCAACCTATAACCGCAATTTTTATTGGATTTGATGAAAGCTGAATAGCACTAGCCAACGTATTCTGTAACAAAACTCCGCCAGCTAATAAACTTGATTTTTTTATAAAACTCCTTCTGTACATCATTTTAATTAATACTTTTAATTATTGGAAAACCTGAAGAACAGGTATCTTTAACCAAACCATCCTTATTATAAATAAAATAGGCTGCTATCTGCTTTTCTTTTTCTACAAAATCTAAAGCTTTTTCCATACCCATTAGCATCAATGCATTATCAAAACCATCAGCAGTAATTGCATCTTTTGCAAATACGGTAACACTAATTAAATCTGATTTTATACTATAACCGGTTTGCGGATTGATTAAATGTGATACTTTCTCTCCATTACTTTCGTAAAATTTACGATAGTTTCCAGATGTAGTTATGGCACCGCTTTCTATTTCTATATATTTTTTAATTGGTAAAAAATCTTGGTCTTTTATGGCTTCTATACCAATTTTAAATTTCTGATTTTTTGATTTCGTTCCTTTAACACGCAACTCACCACCTAACTCTACTAAATAATTTTTGATCTTATTTTTCTCTAAAAATTCGGCAATTACATCAACAGTATATCCTTGCGCAATACCGTTTACATCAATTTTAACACAAGGCTTTGTCTTTTCTAAAATACTATGGTTTAAACTTATTTTTTGATATCCAACGCAATTTAATATTTCATTTATCTTATAGTTTGATGGTATATTGTTTGATTTTTCTAAACCAAAACCCCAAGCATTTACTAATGGATAAACAGTAATATCAAAGGCACCGTTGGTAGCGTTTGATATTACTATGGATTTTTCAACCACTTTTTTAAAGTGGTTATCTATCCTAATTCCCTTTTCTGATTTATTGAAAGCATTAATTAAACTGTAAGTTTTATAAATAGACAACGAACTATCTATTTGATTGAGTATTTTCTCAATCTCATCTTTTTTCACCAATTGTTTAGAAGAGCGATAAACTAAATGATAAGTAGTGCCTTGAGCTTTACCACTAAATTCAAAAATCATTTCTTCATCTACTATTGTAAAAGATGAAGAAATGCTTAATATAACGAGGAATATACAGCAATTAAAAAACTTGGTATTTACCACTTTAACAATTTAGTAGGTAAATGCTTTACCATTAACCATAACTTCTTGAGTTTTCTCGTCAAATGTTGCTTTATATCCTGTACGTACGGCAGCATTTGTCATAATATTTGCGATAGAATGATAGTAACCTGCTTCCACTGGTGCATTAGTTTGTTTTCTGCTTCTAATACATTCCATCCAGTTTCTCATGTGGTTGCTCACCAAATCATCTGCACCTGCATTTGCTGCGGCATCTACTTTTACCAACTCTGATAATTTAAGCTGAGGCAATAAATTAGGCTGCATTCCCATTGCGCTAGCTGGACCTTCTTTTAAACCTCCTACTGGCGAAACTGTATTAGTAATTAAATTTAACTCGCCGCCGTTAGCATAATAAATTTCTGCTGGTCTTTCGTCTCCATTGTGCATACGTGATGTAAACACCACCTGAAAACCTTTTTCTTTATCATTTGTAGGTCCGTAATCAAAAACGGCTGTTGTTGTGTCCCAATTTCTGCGTCCATCTTTCCACTTATATATGCCACCGTTTGCAACTACACTTCTTGGGTGTTGCAATCCAGTAAACCAATGCACTGTATCTATTTGGTGCGACATCCATTGCCCCGGCATACCAGATGAATATGGCCAGAATAAGCGATATTCTAAATATTTACGAGGATCCCAAGCTTCAAAAGGTCGGTTCATTAAAAAACGTTTCCAATCGGTATCTTGTTCTCTAATTTTATCTACCAAATCTGGTCTTCTCCATCTCCCAGGTTGGTTAACATTCCAACTTAGTTCTACCATGGTAATATCACCAAACTTTCCTTGCTTTATAAAATCGTTTGCGGCAATATAATTTTTACCACTTCTTCTTTGCGATCCTATTTGCATAATTTGATTAGAGGCTTTTACCGCTTTTAATGCTGCCCTATTATCGGCCATAGTTTCTGCAAATGGTTTTTCGCAATACACATCGCATTTGGAATTTACTGCTTCTATGGCATGTAAAGCATGTTGAAAATCAGCTGTACTAATAATTACAGCATCCAAATCTTTAGTAGCATATAACTCGTCGTTGTTTCTACAGGCTTTTATATCATGATTAAATGTTTCTTTAAGATGTGCTACACCTAAATCTCTTCGGTAATTCCACAAATCTGAAACAGCCACAATATCAAAATTCAGTTCTTTATTACTCTTTAAAAAACTTGGCAAAAGGGCCGATTTAAAACGATCTGAATATCCTACCACTCCTACTCTAACTCTATCATTTGCGCCAATAATGTTAGCGTAACTTTTTGCACTCCAGCCCATGGTGCCTAAATAAGTACCGGTTGCTGCAATTGCAGATTGTTTTATGAATTTTCTTCTAGAATTTTCCATTTTTCTTAGGTTTAGTTTAATTCTCTGATTTTCAAGCTTCGGAAAGACACCTCATCTCCATGGTCTTGTAATAATATGTGACCCTTATCTGCCATACCAAAATTAGCCCAGTCTTTATATTTACTTTCTGACACCAGTTTTAGGAATTCTTCAGAACCACGTGTATATTCTAAAATTTTGTATCCGTTTAACCAATACTCAACCTTATTATTAGGATTAACCCTTATTATACCTTGATTCCATTCACCAATTTTCTTTTGCGAAGCTGGTATTTTTTCTGAAGTAATTAAATCGTACAAAGAACCTAAAGTACGGTTACCATTCTTACCTAATTTGGCATCAGGATGCTTTTGATCATCTAATATTTGATACTCCGGACCAATTGCTGAGCCTTTGTTTCCTTCGTTTTCTGTAACAAAATATTTAACACCGCTATTTGCACCTTCCGTTAATTTAAAATCGAATTTAAATTCAAAAGCACCGTATTCTTTTTGAGTAACAATATCTCCACCGTTTGTAGATTCGGCTCCATTTGCTTTTACTACCGATAACTCTCCATTTTTAACCTCCCAACCACTTTTAGGAAAATTTGCTTTATAAGCCCCACGCCATTGATTAGTACTGCTACCGTCAAATAACAATGAAAACCCATTAGCTTTTTCTTGCAAAGAAAGGTTGTTAGGAATTAAGTTAACAACGTAGATATCATCGCTTTTGGTAGGTGACAAATTTTCTGTTTGTATTTTTATATTTTTCCATTTGGTTATTAAACCATCTTTACTTTTACTATCTCCTACAGAATGAACTTGCAAAGCAATAAAACCTTTAGATGTCATGTCATCAACAACGTTGGCAGTAGGAATTCCGTTAACCCAAGTACGTAAACTGTTACCAATGGCTTCTATTCTGTATTTATTCCACTGCCCGTTTTTAAAAGCCGATTTAGCTTTAGGGTTTAATTCTAAAGTATATAACCATTTACGTCTAGCTTCATCATAAATACCCCCACTCCATTGTCTTTTAGAGGGATCTACTTCCATTTGATAGCCATGCACTCTACCATCCATATAATCTAGTTTGCTTTCACTCCTAAATTGTACTCCAGAATTCATTGTGGTATCTACCAATAGTTCTAATTCTAAAATAAAGTCTCCATATTCTTTTTCGGTAGCCAAAAAAGAATTGGGTTCACCAGCTTTTGTAAAACCTACAATTTCACCGTTAATAACTTTGTACGGAGCTTTCCCATTCAATGTTTTCCAGCCTTTTAAATCTTTTCCATTAAATAATTGTTGCCATTTTTTGTTTTGCGCATTTGAATTATAGACAAAGCACAAGCTCAAGGCAAGTAAAAAAATATTTTTCATTATTTGTGATTTATTAAATTGGTTATCATAGCGTTTAACTAGCATTAAAGCGCTTTTTCAAAAATAGTTTTCTTGTTGTAAAAAACAATCTCGTAATATAATGATAATACTTTTCTTCAAATATTTAGGCTGAGGAAAATTAGAATCAATTTTAACAAGCTTGTTTAAGTTACTAAAAGCTAAAACTACTATAATTTTTACTTTAACAAAAGTATAACAACAAAAAACGAGGCAACTATCGAAAATATTTCTCGAACAAAAAATCTACTTCCTTACAGTCTATTCAAAAACAATCCTCTTTCCTTTTTACTAATAATTAACTCTTCAACATTTGAATATGCTTTTTTAAAAGTTACAGGAATTCTACCTTTTTTATTCTCACTCCATTTAAACTCTACTGCTAATAACTTATTTGTTGTTTTCTCTACATAATCAATTTCTTGCTGCTGAGTTGTGCGCCAAAAATAAGTTTCTGCTTCTAATTGGTTTTGTTGTAAAAATTTAACTCTTTCACTAATCATATAGTTTTCGAAAAGTGCACCAACGTCATTTCTATTTGCTAAAGCATTAAAATTTCTAGTTACAGAATTAATAATACCATTATCGTAAAAGTAGATTTTTCTGTTTTTCTTTATCTCATTTCTAACATTGCCAGAATATGCTGTTAAAGAAAATATTACAAATGCCTTTTCTAATAAATCTATATATTTTTCTACCGTTTTCTGATCTGCTTTTACGAGCTGGGCTAATTCTGAAAAATTGACTTCACTCCCCACTTGTAAAGCCAACGCCTTCACTATCTTTTGGAACAAAGCTGGTTTGCTTACTTGCTCTAAAGCAAATAAATCTTTGTATAAATAGCTATCAGCTAAAAGTTTTAAATGTTCTTCAGCATTACTTGGATCGTTAATTATTTCTGGGTAAGAACCGTAAATTAAACGTTGCTCTAGTAATCTTTCTTCTGTTAAGTAATCAGTATGTTTTACCAATTCGGCATAAGAAAAAGGCAGTAACATCATTTCATACTTTCTGCCAGTTAAAGATTCGTTTACCTTGCCAGTCAGCTCAAATGCAGATGAACCAGTAGCAATTACCTGTACATTTTTGAATCTATCTACAATTATTTTAAGTAGCAGGCCAATTTCATTAATCCTTTGTGCTTCATCAATAAATAAAACGTCATAACCATTTAGCATCTGAGTGATTTGTGCTGCATTAGGTTTTGCTAACATTTCTCTAACGTCGGCATCGTCTCCGTTTAAGCTTAAAGTATTTTTATTGATTTTGGCAAGTAGTGTTTCTACAAAGGTAGTTTTACCTGTTTGGCGAGGTCCAAAAACAATTAACGCTTTGTTTTTGAACATCCTTTGTAGGGCATAATCTATTTGTAGTCTATCTATCACATATCAAATATATAATAATTTAGGATTACAATCCAAAATTAACATAATAATTTTGGATTATAATCCCAAATAAACATAATAATTTTGGATTTTTGATAGTAAAAGTATATTTACAAGCATAAAAAAACCTCAACCATTTATCATGATTGAGGTTTTCATTGCTTTCGGCATTAAGCCTTCCGCTTTATGCTTTTAAAAATTATCCGTTAGATAAAGCCGCAGCACCACTTACAATTTCAGAAAGCTCTGTAGTAATTGCAGCCTGACGAGCTTGATTATAAGCTAATTTTAATTTTTTCAATAAGTCACCAGCATTATCTGTTGCTTTATCCATAGCAGTCATTCTAGCCCCATGCTCAGAAGCGTGAGAATCTAAAACTGCTTTATAAAGCTGTAATTTAATATTCTTTGGTATTAATTCTTCAACTATTTCTTCTTTAGAAGGCTCTAAAATATAATCAACCTGACTAGTACTAGTATCAGCCTTTCTCTCAGCTTTAGGTACAGGCAATAACTGCTCAGTAGTTAAAATTTGCATTGCTGCATTTTTAAACTGGTTATAAATAACCTCAACTTTATCGTATTTACCATCAACAAAACCTTGCATAATTGCCTCAGTAATTACAGAAATGTTTTCGAAATTCAAAGCACTATAAACTTCGTTATTGTTACCAATAATATTGTATTTGCGTTTCTCGTAATAATCTTGTGCTTTTTTACCTATTGCAACAATATGTAAGTTTCCAGATTGATGGAAATTGCTATACTTATCAGCAATTAAATTGTTTGCTGTTTTAATAACGTTGGTATTGAAAGCCCCAGCCAATCCACGATTTGAAGTTACTACAACTACTAAAACGTTTTTAACTTCACGTTCTTGAGTATATACAGAAACACCATCCTCTAAACTAGCAGATAAATTAGCTAAAATCTCTTTTAATTTATTGGCATAAGGACGCAATTGAATAATAGCATTGGTAGCTCTTTTTAACTTAGCTGCCGAAACCATTTTCATTGCTTTGGTAATTTGCTGTGTAGAGCTTACCGAAGATATTCTGATTCTTACTTCTTTTAAATTTGCCATTTTCTGTTTAGATGTGAGATGTGAGATATGAGAATTGAGATGACTTGTTTGTCGGCTCAATAGGTCTCATATCTCATATCTCAATACTCAAATCTATTTAGTATTTCGCTGATAATTCTTTCGCAACAGTCTCTAATACACCAGTTAAGCTATCGTCAAATTTACCAGCCTTTAATGCTGCTAAAACTTCTGGATGACGTTGCTCTAATTGTGTAGTATATTCTAATTCGAATTCTCTAACCTTATTAACTGGTACGTTTCTCATTAAGTTTTTAACACCTGCATATATAATTGCAACTTGTTTTTCAACTGTTACTGGAGAAAACTGACCTTGTTTCAAAATCTCAACGTTTCTAGCACCTTTATCTAACACCAATTTGGTAGAAGCATCTAAGTCAGAACCAAATTTAGAGAAAGCCTCTAATTCACGGTATTGAGCTTGATCTAATTTGAGTGTACCAGCAACTTTCTTCATTGATTTAATTTGAGCGTTACCACCTACACGAGATACAGAAATACCTACGTTAATAGCTGGACGAACACCTGCATTAAATAGATTAGATTCTAGGAATATCTGACCATCAGTAATAGAAATTACGTTAGTTGGGATATAAGCAGAAACGTCACCAGCTTGAGTTTCGATAATTGGTAAAGCAGTTAAAGAACCACCACCTTTTACAATACCTCTGATTGATTCTGGTAAATCATTCATCGCTTGAGCAATAGAATCATTTTGGTTGATTTTTGCAGCTCTTTCTAATAAACGACTGTGTAGGTAAAATACGTCACCTGGGTATGCCTCACGTCCTGGAGGGCGTTTCAATAATAAAGAAACCTCACGGTAAGCAACAGCTTGTTTAGATAAATCGTCATAAACAATTAAAGCTGGTCTTCCTGTATCACGGAAAAACTCACCAATTGCAGCACCTGCAAACGGAGCATAAAACTGCATTGGAGCAGGATCTGCAGCAGAAGCAGCAACAACAACTGTGTAAGCCATTGCGCCTTTTTCGTCTAACGCTTTAACAACGTTAGCAACAGTACTCGCTTTTTGTCCAATTGCAACATATATACAAAATACAGGAACTCCTGCATCGTAAAATTCTTTTTGATTAATGATGGTATCAATACAAACAGCAGATTTACCAGTTTGACGGTCACCAATAACCAACTCACGTTGTCCACGACCAATTGGAATCATCGCATCAATAGCTTTAATACCTGTTTGTAATGGCTCTGTAACTGGCTGACGGTAAATAACACCTGGAGCTTTACGCTCTAAAGGCATTTCGTAAGTAGTACCAGTAATTGGTCCTTTTCCATCAATTGGTGCACCTAAAGTATTTACCACACGACCTAACATACCTTCACCTACGTTAATAGATGCAATACGTTTTGTACGTTTAATGGTATCACCTTCCTTAATTTCATCAGATTGACCTAACAAAACCACACCCACATTGTCTTCTTCTAAGTTTAAAACAATACCTTGTAAGCCTGATTCAAATTCAACCAGCTCACCAGCTTGTACCTTTGTTAAACCATAAACACGAGCAATACCATCACCAACTTGTAGTACGGTACCAACTTCCTCTAATTCAGTTTCTGACTTAAAGCCTGATAATTGCTGACGTAAAATCGCCGAAACTTCATCTGGTCTTACTTCTACCATCTTTTTTTATTTAAGATTTTTGTTTTAAAAAATTGTATCCTATAATGTTTGATAAACGGCCTTATTTTTAAATAAAATACCATGAACCAATACCGATTGTCATCGGGAATTTATTTAAGCAATTACCTTTTGGGCAAAATCCTTCTTTAATTTAGCTAAGCTACTTGAAATACTTGCGTCGAATTGTTTATCACCAACTGTTAAAATAAAACCGCCAATTAAACTTGTGTCAATACTAGTTTTTAAATTAACTTGTCCGCCTGTTACAGCTTTAACTTTATTAATAATTTCTGTTTTTGCCGCTTCTGTTAAATCAGCAGCTGAAACTACTTTAGCTGTAACGATATTTTTAAACTGATTATATTGATTTAAAAACTCTTTTGCTGTGCCGTAAATAATTTCTGCTCTGCCTTTATCAACAACTATCTTTAAAAATGCAGCAGTTACTTTGTTAATCTTATCTCCAAAAACAGCTTTTAATATCGCATTCTTTTTACCTAAAGGTATAATTGGATTTTTAACAACTGCTTGTAATTCAGAATTAGCCTTTAATGTGTTTACAAAAAGGGTCATATCACCTTTAATCTCTTCTAAAGCCTTATTTTCTAAAGCCAAATCAATTAAAGATTTTGCGTATCTGGATGCTACTTTTATTTCTGACATTTTCTTTTAGTTTGTTAGGTCCTAGTTTGTTAGTTTGTTAGGATTTATTAAACGTTTTACTTGTCTAACCAACTAACAAACTGAAAAACTAATTACTAATTCAATTTCACATCTTTCAACAAATCACTTACCAAAGCGTCTTGTTTTTGTTTATCATCAAATTGCTTGCGTAAAACTTTTTCAGCAATCTCTAAAGATAGAGCCGCTACTTGATTTTTAACTTCGTCTAAAGCTGCAATTTTTTGATTATTAATCTCAACTTTAGCTTTCTCAATTAGTTTAGCACCTTCTGTTTGTGCAGCTAATTTTGCTTCGGCAACAATTTGGTCTTTCAATTCTTTTGCTTCTTTCAAAATTTGATCACGCTCTACTCTTGCTTCTTTTAACAAAACTTCATTCTCGTTAGATAAACGAGACATTTCTTCTCTTGCTAACTCAGCTTTATTTAAAGCATCTTCAATAGAACGCTCACGCTCATGAATTGCTGTTAAAACAGGTTTCCAAGCTAATTTTTTTAAAAGGACCATTAGAATCAAAAAAGATACAGCGGTCCAAAACACTAAGCCTATACTAGGAGTTACTAATTCCATAAAATTTATATACTATTTTATTAATAATCATTTAAAAATCGGAAAAATAGCCAATCGCTATTTTTCCGATTTATTTAATTCTTAAGCTCCTACGTTATTACCTAAAAGAGCTACTACCACACCAAACAACGCAACACCTTCAACAAGGGCCGCAGCGATGATCATAGCAGTTTGAATTTTTGAAGCAGCCTCTGGCTGGCGAGCAATACCTTCCATTGCTTTACCACCAATTTGACCAATACCGATACCAGCACCGATAACTGCTAAACCTGCACCAATTGCAGCGATTGAACCTACCATAACTTCTAATTTATTATATGATTGTTAAACAAAATGTTTCATTTTCTGAGAGTAAATAAAGTCTTCATTTTTCATGGTCTTTAATCTTTACTCTTTGTTCCTTAATTAATGGTGATGCTCTTCTACAGCCGAACCAATAAATAGGGCTGTAAGCATCGTAAAAATAAAGGCTTGTAAAAACGCTACTAGTAACTCTAACACATTCATAAACAATACAAATGCAACAGAAACTGGAGCGATAGCCAGTGTTTTAAAAATAAATATTAATGAGATTAAACTCAATATAATAATGTGACCTGCTGTAATATTAGCAAACAAACGAACCATTAATGCAAATGGCTTAGAGAATATACCTATAATTTCAACTACCCACATAATTGGCAATAACCAAAAAGGAACATCTGGCTTAAAAATATGGCTCCAGTAGTATTTATTACCATTAATATTAACGATAATTAAAACAACTACAGAAAGTACCATTGTTACTGCAATGTTACCTGTAACGTTTGCGCCTCCTGGAAAAATAGGAATTAAACCTAATAAGTTATTAAACCAAATAAAGAAAAACATGGTTAGTAATAGCGGCATAAATCTCTCAAATTTATACCCAATATTTGGTCTTGCAATATCGTCCCGTATAAAAATAATTAAAGGCTCTGCCCAAGATTGCAAACCTTTTGGTGCTTTACCTAATCTCTTTTTATAAGAACCTGCAATGCTTGTGAATACCAATAAAATTATTATGATAGCAAGAAACATTGATGCCACATTTTTAGTGATAGAAAAATCATAAACTTTTGCAGAAAGCTCTTCATCAATTTGATTATCTGATTTAAGAATTTTGATATGTTCGTGTTCTAATAAATAGGTGTAATTATTACCTAAATATGGCGTTGGATTGTGGTGCTCATCAACCAGTTTAGATGAAGAAAAAACTTCTAAACCTTGAGGGGTAAATAAAATAACGGGTAAAGGAACTGATAAATGCCCCCATAAATGCCAACTGTGGGAATCTCCAATATGTTCTAAAATAGTTACTGTTGGGTCAAACTTTTCTTCGTGATTTGGAGCAGAATGTTCAGAATTTACTTCTATTTTTTGAGCCTCATTTTCTTGCACTGCAAAAGAATTAAACGTTAAAAACAAAAGGAAAAGAGCGATTATGGCTCTGCTAGAGTAATTTTTAAAATTTAAAATGTGGCTAAAATACATCTATTACGTGTTTTTTACTTCTTAATTTGGTGGCGCAAGTTACACAACAAACAATAAATTTCAAAGACTGTAAAGAATAAATATATAGAAAAAAAGTTAAACAGGAATAAAACCGCCTCTACCTTAATTTTAAGGGTATAAATTAGTATAAATGTTAATGTTAAAAGTAGTCTTAAAACTATTGCTGCTAATAGTATAGAACTTTGATGACCCCCCCCAATTTTTAAACCTATTATTGAAAGGTAATAAACGATAAGGGTAATGCCAGCCATAAAGCCAAACATTAACCAAAAGTAAGGAATGAGTATAGTTTGCTGAAAAACAAAATTATCTAATCCTAAAAAAATTAATGCAATTGATACAACTAAGAAAGCGTAGTATGTTAAAAATTTGGAGGTTTTCAAACTGGTTATTTTAAACTTTTAATAACAATGTATATAGAAATAAAAACGCCAATTAAACTTAGGATACCTGTATAAATTGGAGTTTTGGTGTTTTGATACTCATCAATTTTATACCCAGCAAATGCAAAAACACCAATAATACCAATCATTTGAAACCCAATAGCAGAGTATTTAGCATAAGTATTAAGCTGTTGCTTCTCTTTTTTGAAAGGTTCTTTCTCCTGATTCATTAAATTGTGGTTTTGTAATTGATTTTGTTTGTAAAACACCGGTTTGGCAATGTCCACTTAGGTTAGCTCCATTCTCTACAACCAATTTATTAGATAAAATATCGCCAACAAGGTTTGCTGTAGCTTTAAGAAATAAAATCTCCGTTGTATTTACATCTCCTTTTACGTTGCCAGATATTTCAGCGCTTTCAGAAAATATATTTCCTATTACTTCGCCTGTTGCTCCTATAACAACTTTTGCTTTAGAGTTTACGTCGCCAGTAATTTTACCGTCTATTCTAATATCGCCTTTGGTGTTTAAATCTCCATTAATTTCTGTACCTAAACCCACAATATTAATTGTTCCTGCTTTTTGATTGTCATTCAAATTTTCTGTTTTTTTTCTTCCGAACATGATTAAAATTTAAAATGTCATATAATTTTTAGGATCAACCGCGTTACCATTAAGCCAAATTTCAAAATGTAAATGTGGTCCTGTAGAATACTCTCCCGAATTCCCAACAACTGCTATTACTTCTCCGGCTCTAACGAAACTACCTACTTTTTTCAATAAAACAGAACAATGTTTATAAAAAGTTACTAGATTATTACTGTGTTGTATGGCAATCACATAGCCCGTTTCTGACGTAAAATTAGAAAAAACTATAGTACCTTCTAATGTAGCTTTAATATTTTCGTTTTTTCTAGTTGAAATATCAATTCCATAATGTTGTATTTTAGGGTTAAACTCATCGGTAACTTGTCCTCTAAGTGGACTAAAGAAAGAATACGAAGCAATTCCTGATCTATTTTCATTTGCTTCTTCGTTTAAGTCAAACTTCCCTTCGGCCTCAATGTACTTCCTTAATTCTTTTTCTTCTTTAGATATTTTTTGATTAAGCCGTATGCTATCTGTTGCCTTTGCCCCATCGTTTGTAGGTTTACTTTGTTTAGCCATATTTACCTTGCCCGTAATAACATCTTTTAGGTTATTTAAATAAATTTCATTGGCTTTGGCTAATTTCTCTAAAGAATCAACTTTACTGTAAGCTTCAATAATTTCCTTTTTTGAACCAGCATCACTCGCAACAGATAAATACTCTCTTAGCGGTGTAAATTTGATGGTAGTAATTGTCAAAAAAATAAAAAGAATTGCAAAAGTTGCTGTTCCTATAATTAAGTACCATAAGGAAGCATTAAAGGATGCTTTCTCCTCAAAAGTGTCATCATTAAGAATAACCAGCTTGTATTTTTCTCTTAGTTTATCTATGAGTTTTCTTCTTTTACTCATTTTCGCTTTATTTTCTTTTCTTAATTAATATCTTTATTTTCTCAAAGTTGGCAATATAAAATAAATTTGCCCGTATTAAAGTTCGAATCATCTAAAAATAAAGTATTGAAACTGCATTCAAAAAGTACTTATATAATACTATCTACAATTTGTGTGTTGCTGTGGAGCTGTGCTGCAAAAAAAGATAAGCCTAAAGTTAAATTTATGAAAAATTTAACGGCACATTATAATATTTATTTTAATGCTAAAGAATCACTTTTAGAAAGTAAAAGAGCTATAACCAATTCTTATGAAGATGATTTTAGTCAACTATTAGCTATTTTTCCTGTACCAAGCCTAGAATCTTCTGGTAACGAGACCGAAAATTTGGATAATGTAATATTAAAAGCCAATACCATTGCATTAGAAAAATATGAAAGTAATTGGTTAGATGATTCTTTTTTACTTTTAGCTGATGCACAATACCTTAAAGGCGATTTTTATAATGCTATTGAATACTATAGCTATGTGGGTTTAAATTTTGAAAAAGAAAAGGAAAATAAATTAAAAGCTTATTTAGGTCAAGTTAAAAGTGATTTTGCATTAGATTTAATAAAAGAAGCAGATTCTGTTCTTAAAATGGCTGTAGCTTTAAAATACAAATACCATAAAGACCAAGTAGCCGCTTCACAAGCTAAATTAGCTTTAATTAATAATAATATTGATGATGCAATAATGCATTTGGAGAATGCTGTTAAATTCACAAAAAACAATCAACAAAAAATCAGGTGGAGATATGTTTTGGCTCAATTGCAAGAAATAAATGGTAAAACCAAAGATGCAGCTTATAATTACGAAAAAATAGCAAAAAGTAATGCTTCTTTTGAAATGTCTTTTAATGCAAATTTAGCTAGAATTAGAATAAGTGAAAATGCAGAAGGTAAAACATTTGATAAAATTGCCACCTTAAAAAAGCTATTAAAAGAAGACAAAAACAGACAGCTTAAAGACCAAATTTATTATCAAATTGGTAATGCTTATGACGAAAGTAATGATTTAGGTAAAGCGTCAGAAAACTTTGTGATTGCAGCACATACTATCCCAGGCACTGCTAAACAAAAAGGTTTGAGTTACTTAAGGTTAGCGCAATTGAATTTTGAAAAACTTAAAAATTATACCCAAGCACAATTGTATTATGACAGTACGCTGCAATATCTTCCAAAAAATTATCCTGACTATAAGAACATCGCAGTTAAAGCTAAGAATTTACAATATTTAGCAGATAGGTTAATCATTATTCAGAAAGAAAAAGATAAGCTGTATTTAGCTTCACTTAGCGATACAGAACTTGATACTAAAGTAGATTCTATATATCAAAGTAATGTTAAAACAAATGTTAAATTAGAACAAAACACTAACACTGGGCAGTCGGTAAGTATTTCCGATTTTTCATCGGCAAATAAAACAGCAAGTTCTTTTTACTTTTATAATGATGCCGCAATTAGCCAAGGATTTAGTGAATTTAAAAGAAGGTGGGGTGATAGGAAACTTACTGATAATTGGCGAATTAGCACAAGCAATTTAGCAGCATCAAATACAGATAAAGGTTTAAACCCTTTAGACCCTGATATTGATACAGATTTGACAGCTAAAGTGGAAAGCAGAGATAGTTTAAAATCTAAACTTTTGAGAACTTTACCATTTACTATTGCGTCAAAAAATTTATCTTATGATAAAATATCGACCTCATTATATGAAATTGCAGTTTTTTATAAAGATGAATTAAATGATGAGAGTGAATCTATTGCAGCATTTGAGGCCATTTTAATAAATTTTCCTAATGATAAAAATGCTGCAAACATTTATTACCAACTTTATAGGTTAACCGCTGTTAGCGACCCCAAAAAATCTGAATACTATAAACAAAAATTATTGGGTCTTTTTCCTGATTCTAACTACGCGAGATCTATAACCGACCCTAATTATGGTAAAGAAAAAGATTATAACTTATCTATTTTAAAAAACGAGTATCAAAATGCTTATCAAATGTATAATCAGAAAAACTATAGCCAGGTTTTAGCAAAAATAACTCAACTAAAATCAAAGTATGGTTCTTTTGAAGATTTAAGTCCACAATTTGCTTATTTAGAAGCTTTAGCAATTGGCAATACTCAAAAAACACCTGTTTTTTTAGCCAGTTTAAATCAAATTGTAGCAAATTATCCGGCTAATTCTGAAGTTACACCTTTGGTGAAAAGACAAATTAATTTTATCGGAATAAATAGAACAGCATTTGACCAAAGACCTACTGCGCTGTTATCAAGAGATGATAATGCGTACAATTATATTGAACCACAATTAGCAGTTTTAGCCCCTGTTAAAGAAAAATTAAATGTGGTTGATCCTGTAAAAACTACTCCAGAACCTTTAAAGGAAAAAGTAATTGAAAAACCAATAATTAAAAAAGAAGTAATTGAAACACCAAAAGAACCCATAAAAACCGAACAAGTTGTTATTGAAAAACCAAAAGAAATTGTAAAACCCGTACCAATTGTTGTTGAGGAGCCTAAAGAACCAGCGAAAACAGAACCAGCTGTGATTGAAACACCTAAAGAACCTGTTAAATTTGATCCTGTTGTTGTTGAGGAACCAAAAGAAATTATAATTGCAAAAGAACCTGAGGTTGAAAAGCCTATTGATGTACCAGTTGTTGAAAAACCAATAGAAAAAGTAGAACCCGCTGTAATTTTACCAGAAAAACCTAAGAGTTTGGTTTTTAGCACCAATGAAAGACAGCGACATTTAATTGTAATTGATATTTCTGATCCGAAACAAAATATTGCTCAGCCTTTTTCAAAGCTTTCTCAATATTTTTATTCTAAATTTGACCCTTCACAAGTAAAGTTGGTGATAAGAATTGTGGGAGGAACAGAGAAATTCATCATTATAAGTGGCAATTTTGTTAGTAAAAAAGATGTTGATTTAGTTGCTGATGAATTAAAAAATAACCTCCCAAAAATAATGGAAGGACAAACTACTGATTATACTCAATTTGTAGTTTCTGAAGAAAATTTAAAACTACTAACAGATAAAAAAGCAATAGACGAATATTTAAAATCTATTACCCCTAAAAAATAATGCAAAAAAAAACACAAATAACTGCTTCGGATATTAGTAGGTACAATAAAACATTCTGGAAAGTAATCATTGGCTTTGTATCTTTTATTGCATTAACAATTATAGCTACAAGTTTCGGCTTGTTTGGCGAATTACCTTCTTTTAGAGATTTAGAAAACCCAAAAAGTAACCAAGCTTCTGTTATTTATACTTCTGACAAAGCTGAATTAGGTAATTACTTTGTTCAAAACCGTTCTAGTATAAGGTATCAAGATATATCTGCAAATGTAATTAACGCCCTTATTTCTACAGAAGATGTAAGATTTAAAGACCATTCTGGTATTGATTTTAAAAGAACTTTCACCATTTTTCTTTATAATTTTATAGGCAAAAAACAAGGTGGCAGTACAATTACACAGCAATTAGCGTTAAACCTATTTTCTGAAGAAGGCCGGGCAAGATCTACTTTTAAAAGAATACCCCAGAAGTTGCGAGAATTAATTGTTGCCATAAAATTAGAGCGTAATTATACCAAAGAAGAAATTATTACCATGTATTTAAACACTGTTGACTTTGGGAATAACTCTTTTGGTATAAAAGCAGCCGCCCGTACCTATTTTAATACTACACCTGCAAAACTTAGCGCTTCACAAGCAGCTACTTTGGTTGGTATTTTAAAAGGTGTTACCATGTACTCGCCAACCAGAAATCCTGACAGGGCTTTAGGTAGAAGAAATTTAATTTTAAGCAAAATGTACGATGAGGACTTTATTTCTTTGGATGTATATGAGGCTGCAAAAACAAAAGGTTTAGAATTAAAATTTAGACCAACTAACCATAACGAAGGTTTAGCAACCTATTTCAGAACCATATTAAAACAAGATATTCAAAAAACTTTTGTCGCTTTATCAATCACAAAAGCCGATGGCTCTAATTATGATTTAGATAGGGATGGTTTAAAAATTTACACCACAATTGATTCTAAAATGCAATTATATGCAGAAGAAGCACAAAGGGAGTATATGAAAGATTTGCAAAACCAATTTAACAAACATTGGAAAGGAATGAATGCTTTCAAAGGCAACGAAAATTTATTGATTCAGGGAATGAAAAGATCTGATAGATATATTGCTTTAAAAGAAGAAGGAAAATCTGACGAAGAAATAAAAGACAATTTTAATACCCCTGCTAAAATGGGAATTTTTTGTTGGAAAGGGAATATAGATACCACCATGACTCCAATGGATTCTATTAAGTATTACAAAATGATTTTAAGAAATTCTATGATGGCTATGGATCCACAAAATGGAGAAGTTAGAGCATGGGTAGGTGGAATTGATTTTGAACACTTTAAATACGATCAAGTTAAAATGGGGAGCAGACAAGTTGGTTCTACTGCAAAGCCTTTTACTTATGCAGTTGGCATTGATAATGGTTACTCACCTTGCTATCAGGTAAATAATGTTCCATTTACCGTTACGGGTTACGGAGACCCTTGGACCCCAAGGGGGTATGGTTCAATTCCGGGTTATTTAACTTTAAGAAAAGCCTTAGCAAATTCACAAAACTTTATAACTGCTTGGGTTATGCAACAAGTTGGTCCAACTGCTGTGGCAACATTAATTAAAAGAATGGGTATAACTACAGATATACCACCCTACCCTTCTATCGCTTTGGGTTCTTTTGAAGCTTCAGTTTACGATATGGTGGGTGCTTATGGAGCATTTGTAAACCACGGTGTTTGGACGGAGCCAATTTATTTAACAAGAATTGAGGATAAAAATGGCAATATTTTATATGAACGTAAACCTAAAGTGGTACAAGCTTTAAATGAGCAAACCGCTTACGTGATGACTTATATGCTTAAAGGTGTTGTAGAACAAGGTACTGGTGTAAGACTACGTTACAAATACGGATTAAATAACCCTATTGGTGGAAAAACAGGAACAACTAATGACAACTCTGACGGTTGGTTTATGGGCATTACCCCACAATTAGTTGCTGGTGTATGGACTGGTTGCGAAGACAGAGCCATCCATTTTAGAAGCACCAATTTAGGTGAAGGTGCAAATACCGCATTACCTGTTTTTGCATTGTTTATGAAAAAAGTTTATGCCGATGGTTCTTTACGAATCACAAAAGGAGATTTTGAGGCTCCAAAAAATGGGGCAACGGTTACATTAGATTGTAATCAATATCAAAAACAAGACAGCCCAAGTTCAAGCGGCTCAAACACTGATGAAAGATTAGGCTTTTAATAAATACATTACATAAAAATGAACCACCTATATGGTGGTTTTTTTATTTTTGCATCACATGTTCGATTATAAATCTGCTTTAAAAAATGTACCTCATAAACCAGGAGTTTATCAATATTATGATGCTGATGGAGAACTGATTTATATTGGTAAGGCTAAAGATTTAAGAAATAGGGTTGCTTCTTATTTTAATAATGATAATTATAAAGTAAACGCAAAAACAAAAGTATTAGTTAGCAAGATAAGAAACTTAACTTTTACCATTGTTGATACCGAAATAGATGCTTGGTTATTAGAAAATAGCTTAATTAAAAAGCACCAACCACGCTACAATGTAATGCTTAAGGATGATAAAACTTATCCTTGGATTGTTATTAAAAACGAAAGATTTCCCCGTATTTTTTCTACCCGCAGACTAATCAAAGACGGTAGTAAATATTTTGGTCCGTACCCTTCTGTAAGTATGATGCATCATATTTTAGGGTTAATTAAAGAAACCTATCAACTCAGAAATTGCAGCTTAGCATTAACAAAACCCAACATTGAAGCTGGTAAGTTTAAAGTATGTTTAGAGTATCAAATAGGGAACTGCAAAGGCCCTTGCGAGGCATATCAAACAGAAGAAAGCTATAACCAGTATGTTGAAGAAATTAAGGATATTTTAAACGGAAAAATAGGCTTTGTTTTAAGAAACTTAAAAGATTTAATAACAAAAGCTGTAGGAGAATTAAATTTTGAGGAAGCGCACCGCATTCAATCTAAATATGATCTTTTAGAAAGATATCAAAGTAAATCAACCATTGTAAATTCATCAATTACAGAAGTTGATGTATTTAGCATTGCATCTGATGATAAAATTAGCTTTGTGAATTACCTAAAAGTAATGCATGGAACTATTATACAAACACAAACCATAGAAATTAAAAAGAAGCTTGATGAGTCTGACGAAGAACTTTTATCTATTGCGATATCTGAGTTTAGAACAAAATTTGAAAGCTTATCTAAAGAGATTATTGTGCCTTTTGAAATGGAATTGGAAGATGAGAATGTAAAATTTACTGTTCCTAAACAAGGTGAAAAAAAGAAGCTTTTAGAATTATCTCAAAAGAATGTACTATTCTTTAAAAAAGATAAAATTGAGCAGTACGAAAAACTTAATCCAGAGCTTAGAACAGAGCGTTTACTTGCACAAATGCAAAAGGATTTGCATTTAACGGAGTTACCACGTCATATAGAATGTTTTGATAACTCAAATTTTCAAGGTAATTATCCGGTTTCGGCTATTGTAGTTTTTAAAGATGCAAAACCATCTAAAAAAGACTATAGACACTATAATGTTAAAACAGTAGAAGGTCCTAATGATTTTGCGACAATGGAAGAAGCAGTTTACAGAAGATATAAAGGACTTTTAGCCGATGGAGAACCATTGCCGCAATTAATTGTGATTGATGGTGGTAAAGGGCAATTATCATCCGCTGTAAAAAGTTTAAAAGTTTTAGATATTTATAACAAAGTAGCTATCATAGGAATTGCTAAAAGGTTAGAAGAATTATATTATCCCGGAGACCAATACCCATTGCACTTAGATAAGAAATCTGAAACTTTAAAAATAATCCAACAATTACGGGACGAAGCTCACCGTTTTGGCATTACGTTTCACCGTAAAAAAAGAGATCAAGGTACGCTTAAGACAGAATTAGAATTAATTGAAGGTATAGGTAAAACTTCTGCACAAAATTTGTTGAAACACTTTAAATCTGTAAAGAAAATTAAAGAAGCTACAGAAATTGAATTAATGCAAGTTGTTAACACTAACCAAACAAAAGCAATTTTAAACTTTTTCCAACAAAAAAACCCTTCCGAATAGAAAGGGCTTTTGAATTTTTTCTTTATTTAAAGAATTAAGTATTTAGATTAGTGTTCCCACATATCTTGCTCGTACTGAATTAAAGATTTTTTTATCCTATCAGCTTCTAATAATTTATCTAATCCTAATTTCAAATCAGGTCTGTTTGCAAGTTTATATCCATCAGGATTTGATTCTTCAATAATTAAACTAGAGAAATATCTTAGCTGAAATACATCATCAAAGCTGTATCTAATTTTTTCGTTAGGATGGTAAACGTTAAATTTACAAATGAAATTTCTAATGGTTGGATAATTAAGATAAAACAATCCTACCATTCCTTCACCAGCTTCGCCTAATTTTACCGATGGATCTTTTAATTTAGGAATACTTTGAGAACTCGCAGCTAAACTGGGAACAATCATTCCTATAGCAATAATGAAAGATTTAAACTCTGCTCTATTGGTATCAAAATACCAATCCTCAACAACTCTTAAACCACATTTTGCTAATAATTCTTGATCAGAAAATTGTAATGGAAAACCTAAACCAGCAGATGCATCAGTTTTTGTAAGTAAAGTATTGTAGTCAATTAACTCTTCTACCCTACCAGTACTTGGGTTCCAGCTTTGGTAAGCTTCAATTTCTCCTGTAGAAATCCCTCTTAACAAAACTGTCAAAAAATTTCTGTTGGTATCAACAGGTGTTAAATACCTGTTAGTAGGGTCAGCAAAATAAATATCTCTTGTTAATCTTTTGGCAAAAATAACATCATCACTTTTAACCCTAGGCAATTCCGGAGCGCAGTTTATTGGCGTTTTACCAAGCTCTTTCTCTCTATTTACCTTTTCAGCATCTGACTTTTGAAAAATAGAGTAAATAGGCATTACTTTAGGTTTATCAGAATCCTTTTGTGCAAAAAGCTGACTAGTAACACTTACTAATAACAATATAATGCTTAATTTTTTCATATTATCTTCCTACTGATATACTTACTGAACCTTCCAGCGTTCTTGTTGTACCATCTTCACCTGAAACCACGATGCTTTGGAAACTCAAAATGTCCCCCGGATTTAAACTATTAATGGTGGATTTTATTGTACCCTCAAATGAGCCAGACTCTGACTTATAAAATAATGGATCTTGTCTTGGACGAGTTACAAATAAATTAAATTTAACGACTCTAAACTTTAAATCAAAGTCGAAGTTTTTTAATTCAGCTTCTAAACGACTAGTTGCTCTTGCTGTAGAAGAAGATATTTGCCCCGAACCCTTGTTTGCAAAAGTTGCAATTGGATCTGGTACTTCTTTAATTCTAAATTTTGTTACTCCTAAAACAGATGTTTTTCCTTTTTCTATTTCAGCAGAAACTGTTACAGTTGCTTCTGTACCTCCACTAACTTTAACAGTATAGTTTCCATTTGAGCCAGAAATTGAACCTGATGAAATACTGACTTTTAATTTTTCTTTTGCAATACCTGGAGCAGAAACAGAAACTGGATTTGGTACACCTTTATAAAACACATTCATTTTATCTGGTGAAACTACCGCTGATGGTTTTGCAACCTGATATTCTATTGGATCTGTTGTGAAAGATTTTATTTCGCCAGAAGTAGGATCTTTAAAAGAAACTGTACCAGTCCATTTATACATCCCTTCTTTTGTACTTCCTGCTTTATATTTACCTCTTCCATCAACATTTGGAAGAGAAGAACCGTTTACAGTTGCTGTAATTGGAATACTTGAACTTCCTGCTGTTAAAAAAACATCTGCTTCGTAAGTTTGACCAGCCAAAATGTAACTACTTTTTGCAACAGCAACTGCTTTATAAGAATCAACAACACCGCCACCAGTTGTATTTTGGTAAAGTTTATTAATTACATAGGCTTCTGCATTTTTAGCATCGTTTTGAAACTTTGCTAACAAAGTAATAGTTGATGTTAAAGGCTTACCCTCTCCAAAATTGTAATTAGCCCAAGATTGTTTAGATTTATTACTTGGATCTATTTTTGGCCAATCTAACTCTAAGCCAATACCTTTTGGTGTTTCTCCAATTAGTGAAGCCATTTTTTTAGCCGCATCTTCAATTTTCTTTTGCAAAACATCGCCTTTCTTACCTTCAACCAATTCTTTGTAAGAGACACCTAAATCATCACGCTTTTTTAAATCTCCGTTTTCTAATAATCCGTCTGTTAAAGTAATTAGGTCTTTTTTAACCTTTTCTATATCAGCAACTAAACCGTCTCCAATTCTTTTTGCTTCTAATGCTTTGTTGTAATTCTCTTCTGCCTTCTTTGGGGCGTTATCATAATAGTTTTTAAAAAGCGTCATAATAAACTTTAAACGATCGTTCATGTTATCATTACTTTTCTCCAACCCATCTCTAACTGTTTTAAAGGCATCTAAAACGGTATTACTTACGTTAAGTGCTAGCATTGCCATTAACACTAAGTACATAATACCAATCATTTTCTGCCTTGGGGTTTCCTTACCGCCTGCCATATCTTATTTATTTACCGTGTGCTAATTAATAATAATAAATTAAACTCTAGGCTGATTCATTGCAGATAGCATATTGCCATAAACTGCATTTAAACTAGTTAGATTTTTAGATAGTTTTGCAACTTCATCTTTAAACTGCTTAGAATCGTCCATTGATTCATTAAAATTAGACATGGTTTGAGATAAGTTTTGGTAAAACCTATTCATTGATTTTAAGTGTGCACTAGAATCTTGTAATTCTAATTCATAAACTGCATTTAATGCAGAAATATTTTTTCCTAAATTGTTAATTTGGTTATGGTATTCTTTTGAACCTTCTGTTGCTGCTGAAATGCTATTTACACCAACAGTAGCATTGTCAAACGCAACACCTAAACCGCTTACTTTTGTTGAAGCCGTTTTTACATTTGTTAAAAAATCTTCTGTAGCAACAGTAGCATCTGCAGCATTTGAAATTGCGCCAACTTTATTTGAAAAATTTTCTAACCCAGCTTTTATTTTAGCAATAGCATCGTCTCCAATTTGTAAATCTGGCAGGCCGCCACCACCTGTAGAACCTTTAATCTCTAACTCGTTTAATTTAACTGGTTTTGACATATCAATAGCTGTACCTTCAAATTCTTCTGATAGTTGTGGATACACTTTTTCCCAATGTGGATCTTTGTGTGGAGGCATAAAACCCATGATAAGAAACAACAAAGCTTCAGTACCTAAACCAACACCAATAATTAATTCACCACCTGGCCAGTGAAGAATTTTTGCCATTGCACCAATAATTACCACTGTAGCTCCCCATGAAATAATTGCATCCATGGTAAATAGGTTTCTTTTTTTCTTAGCCATTTTTTGAGACGTTTTTTTTTAGTTTAGGATTTTATTTTTTTTTATTGTTAAGGTTTCATTTTGCCTGGTTTATCTTTAATGTCTCTTCCTAAGAAAGGAGTAACACATCTAAAACCAATTGAAGATCTTGCAGAGTCTGGATATTCGTAAGATTTTGCAGAGTTTTGTAAGAAGTAGCCTATATCTTTCCAAGAACCACCTTTTACAACTCTCTTCTTATTATAATCAGGATCTCCTTTTTTTACTGCTTTATTAAAGGAAGGGTTCATTGTACTTACATAAGCAGTAGCAGCATCGCTATAAATAGAGCTTGTCCACTCAGCTACGTTTCCTGCCATATTATATAAGCCAAAATCATTAGGGAAATAAGATTTTACATAAACTGTAAATGCACCTCCATCATCAATGTAATTCCCTCTACCTGGTTTAAAGTTAGCTAACAAACATCCTTTAGCATTTCTGATATAAGGACCACCCCAAGGGTAACTTGTTGCTATTCTACCACCTCTTGCTGCATATTCAAATTCAGCTTCTGTAGGTAAATCGTAATCTAATCTTGCTGGTAAATTTTTTGAATTTTTGTAAGATTCGTTAAGTCTTGATCTCCAAACAGTAAATGCTTTGGCTTGTTCCCAAGTTACACCCACTACTGGGTAATTTGCAAAAGATGGGTGAGAGAAATAACCTTTAGCCATAGGGTCATTTTGTGCGTAAGTAAAATCTGAAATCCAAACTAAGGTATCTGGATAGATATAAGTTTCTTCTTTTACAATAAATTCATCTCTTTCTACAGTAGGAGCAGCTCCTTTTGTTAAATTTGGATCTCTTAAGGCTCTATAGTTTGCAGCTTTTTTATAATCTATCCAAGCGTAGTCATATTTTAACTGTTCTACTTTTAATTCTTTCTTATTAAAAAACTTTGCAGAACCGTCATAGTACATGTCTTTCTCTAATTTAGCAATTAGTTTTTTATCAGACCATAAACCTTTCTTGCCATTAACGTTACTCCAGTTAATATACTTTTGAGGAGTAGTTCCTGGAGCTCCTTTAAGCTTTGGAGTAATAAAATATTTCTTGTCTGTTTCTGGTACAACTTTAAATTGTTTGATGGCTATAGAATCTCTAACCCAGTTTACAAACTGTTTGTATTCACTATTAGAAATCTCAGTTTCGTCCATGTAGAACGCAGAAATAGTTACTTGCTTGTTTTGTGGAAACTGTGAGATGGTAACATCTTGATCTACTTGCCCCATTACAAATGTACCAGCAGGTATGTAAACCATCCCATAAGGAAGCTCTTGCTTTACCGTTTTGGAGCTGACACCGATTAATTCTCCTCGTCCGTCGCCTCTGCCACAGCTAAACAAGGCAAGAGTAATCAATATCATTATAGATATGAATAAATTTTTCATGTGCTCATCAAGTTTTATTGTGTTTTCCTTGTGTAAAAAAACGTCTCTAATATACAGAAATTCAACATTTTCAAATAAAAAATTTTTTTTTACTATTTCACGACTTTTAATTCATTCAAAAAGTAAATGTAAAGCCTTAAAAACTGTATTCATATACCAAATAATGGGTATATTAATAATTCAGTTTTTATCCTATTACGTTGCATTTTTGATAAGGTTTCAAAAAAAAAGCAACTAATTTACTAATAGACCTTATTATTAAAAGCGTAAAATTCTTATTTTATTGATTTTATGTACTGTTCTATGGCCATCGTCATGGATGGAGCTTCTGGAGTTGGCGCCAGAATATCTAAAATTAAATTTTTGTCAATAATAGCTTGTTGGGTAGTTTTACCAAATGCTGCTATTCTTGTGCTGTTTTGTTTAAACCCTGGAAAATTCTCATATAAAGACTGAACACTAGATGGACTAAAGAAAACAATAATGTCATAAAACACATTAGCTAAGTCTGATAAATCAGAAACAACAGTTTTAAACAATACCGCTGGTGTAAAATCAATACCTTGGGTTTTTAAAGCAGTTTCTGTAGCCTCGGCAGCAACATCAGAACATGGATATAAAAATTTCTCGGAAGTATGTTTTTTTAAAACCTCGGCCAAATCTTTGGCTGTTTGTTTCCCAAAGAAAATCTTTCTTTTACGGTATTGTATATATTTTTGTAAATAAAGCGCAATAGATTCTGATAAACAAAAGTACTTCATATCTGCCGGTACATCAAATCTCATTTCTTCACATACCCTAAAATAATGATCGGCTGCATTTCTACTAGTTAAAATAACAGCACTAAAATCGCCCATGTTTATTTTATCTTTTCTAATATCTTTACCAGGTACGCCTTCAACATGTATAAAAGATCTAAAATCAATTTTCAGATTTAAACTAGCTGCTATATCATAATATGGAGATTTCTCTCCTTCTGGTTCTGGTAAAGTTACAAGTACGCTTTTTACTTTAGTCTTTCGTTCTTCTAAATTATTCTCCATAAATCACTATAAACTAATATTTATTGTTTTTGCAAATAAAATTATCGGACAAATTTCAAAGGTGCAAAGATACAGAAATAAATAAAATTTTGATAATTGGTGATTTAATAAAATTTTAATTGCAATTCTAACAAACTGAAAGCCTATTAAGCCTGAAAATACTGCTAAAAAAGTCCAAACTATAACATTACCTTGATTAATACTTACTAAACTTAATACAAAAATAATGGGTAATAGAATAAATAAGGAATTTACGTAAGTAATATATATAACATTAAGGTACTCTTTGGTAATTTTCTGTATCTCAAATAGAAATCCAATTAATCTTAAGCTTAAAATTTTTATTCCGAAAAAAATAAACGAAAATAAAGAGATGACTAAAAATGAAGTAAAATCTGTCGCCAAATTTGAAGCCTTTGTTTTGTACATTAATAGGCAAATAAATAACCCTACAGTAAAAGAAAAAATTAAATACAAAAACACGAACTGCCATGTTATTAAAATATTGTCCTCTTTTCCAATTTGGCTCAGCGTTCTATCATCAAAAAAAGCTTTAAATATTACTGAAATTTCTTTGCTAAAGGCTACTTTAACTATAGCAAACAAGCATAATAAAACAATGGCCACCATTAAAAACCATTTTGGATACTTATTAATAAACACACCCAAACCGTAGCTATTGGTTACTTTCTTATAATTTTTTGGTAGTGATAATAAATAAGGATCTGTTGTTACATTGTCTCTTAACAGTTTTTCAACATACGGATTAGCTCTTTTAGGGTCGGGATTAAGGAAATACCAAGTAATAGAATCTCTTACAAAAGCTTTACGAGCTAAATTTGCAGAGTCTAAAGCTGTTAGTACTCTATATTTTATTTTAATAACAGTATCTGTTTTTTGAGTAGAATCTTGTAAAGCATATCCTAAACTTGTTTGAGTAATGCAGAAGAATAAAACAAATAAAAGAATATACCTCATAAAATTAAAAGTAGCTTAAAATACCAATATGTATTTTACCTTGCTGCAAATCTACTGGAATATTTTTTTGTTTTCCTAATGCGTAGCTTAAAGATGTGATACCAATTTTAGTTTGAAACGTAATACCTGCACCAAAACCTAAAGGATAATCTGTTGATTTTAGATTGGTAAAGCTTTGTTTTATATATGCCTGATCGTAAAAGATATTTACAAAAGAATTTTTTTCTACAAAATACCTAAACTCTGTAGTTTGTATGCTAAAGCTATTTACGTTGATAGATTGTTCATCAAAACCTCTTAAAGTTTTAAAACCTCCTATTCTAAATGCTTCGTTTTCAAAAATATTATTCCCTGTTAAAACCGCAGATTGGTTACGAAAGTACAAAACAGAACGAGAACCTAATTTTAGGTAATATTTTAAATTAGCTAAAATTTTAAATTGCTGACTAGCAGATTCCTCAAAAAAGTTAGCCGGATTAAAGTTTTGTGATGAACTAATTTTACGCTGACCAACTGCGGCTTCAAAAATCAAATCTGCACCGCTTAGCGGAATAAGTTTATTATCTAAATTTACATAAGCGAAGGCCAAACCGTAAAAAACAGAATTAATGTTAGCCGTTGGTGGAATAACTGAAGTTAAATTGTTTGTAGAAACTTGATTTCCGTTAAAGTTTTCTAAGAAAAAACTCAGCTTTTTGGTAAGGCTAAAATTATAATCGAAAGCTAGTTTTGTGCTCAAGTTTAAAAAACTGGTATCTCTTTTAAATAATTGAAAAGAAGTACTTACACCCAATTGGCTTTTAAAAATATAAGGATATACTATTGCCAGATTTAATTCTTGCGATTGTGATGGCAATCCTCGGTAATTAAAATCTAACGTTTCGCCACTTTTTAAAGCGTTTTTTAAGTTAAGCTTAAAATCTCCGGTTAATTGTAATTTACCAGTTTGATTATTTGGTAAAAAACCTATAACACCATCAAACTGGTTGGCATTTTGCTTATCAACAAACAAATTAATTTTTGTCCCATCGCCACTAAAAACAACTTCTGGTGGCTTAGGTAATGTCATGTAGGGCAAATCTTTTAAGCGTTTATCTATGTTTTTAACTTTTTCTTCATTATAGTTTTGCCCATTTTTTAAACCTAAATAACTACTTAAAAAGGCTTGACTTAACTTTGCACTTCCGACCAACCTTAATGTATCTATGGTTATTTTTTTATTGGGACTAATAAATACTTTTGCCGTTAACTGATTGTTAGGGCTTTGTAAACTATCTAGCCAAACTTGTGCAAACGGATAACCATTGTTTTGAAAATAGTTAAGTAATGAGGTATAGGTTTTACTTAAATCTTTAAGAGCAAGTGGTTTGTTTTTTTGAAATTGCTCTTTTAAATTTAAATCCGCAATAAGTTCAGGTGCTATGTTTCCATTTTTAAGATACATTCCTCTTTGTAGTTCCCCTAAACTTAAAGTGGCATTTAAAGTGTCATTTTCAAAAGTGCTTTCTATTATATCTATATCAAAATAACCTAAAAATTGTAATTGCCCAATTTGGTTTTGTAAAGCTTGATAAGCTGTTAAAGAATCTACTAAAGGCTTTGTTGAGTTAAATTTATAGCCTTTTGGTAAACCATTAACATTTAATTGAATAGGTTTGCTTTGGCTTAAGCCGATTTGGATTGTAAATAAAAATAGGATTAATAGGTGAAACCTAAGCATATACAAAATAAAGGATTATTTTGTGAAATTTGCTGTTGATTAATTAATTAAGATAGTGTGTAGGTTCTATCTATTCATTAAGCTATTCAACTTGCTTCAATATTTTTGAGGGGGGGTAACTTTATCTAACAAATCTGCTAATGGAACCTCAAAAAACTCACTAATACGTTCTAGCTTAGAAAAAGAGAAGTCTATTTTGCCATTTTCCCAATCTTTATAGGCGGTTCTACTGATATTTAAGCAATCTGCTACAAATTCTTGACTTTTTTTTTACTTACACGCAACTTTCTTAATGTTTCTCCCATTAAAAGGTTAGATTTTGAGCTATTCATAGTTTAATGTTTTTAGATAGACGAAAATACATATTGTTTGATGAAAATTGGCAAGCTTAGGTTGCCAATTGTTAATTAATTTGCTTTTACCTTGTGTTTATGTTTCGCGAGCATAAAAGGGAAAATACTTTGCCTTGCCAAGGTGGCGAAAGAAAGAATTTTAAAACAACTTAAATTTATTGAAATGAAAAATTTAGAGTTAGAAGGTTTTGGGTTGGTGGAGATGAAGCAAAAGGAGATGGTTGAAACTGATGGAGGTAAAAATTGGTTTTTTAAAGGTGTGGGAAATTTATTAGAGGCTATTTACATTGCCGGAAAAGAATTTAGAGATGGATGGAACTCGGTAGATTGTGATGAAAGAAAAAAAAATAACTAACATGGAAAATTTAAAGGATAATCTTCAATTAATAGAACTTTCTGAGTTAGAAGTTTTAAATATTAACGGTGGTAAAGGCAGTTTAATTTATAAAGCTGGACAATGGTTAAAAGAAGTTTTCTGTGATTGCTATTGGAATAGCGATTATGAAATGGATCGAGGAAGTAAAGCTGCTTGGACAGCCTTACATTAATTTAACACTTTGGGGAGTAATAATTATAATTCCCCAATGTATTTTAAAAGTTGACTTTTGAAAAGCTTTAATTTAAAAAATGAATTTTTGTTTTTTAGATTATTTCTAAAAAACCCAAATAAAGGAGGTATTGGAACTTCAAAACATAATAAATTTAATCATTTAATTTTCGCACTGGTAATTAATATACTAATAATAATCTCATTAGAGATAGTTGAAATAGGCTTTAATCTTATTGACAGAAATTTTCATAAGAATTTCTCTATACAAAACAACTTAGATGATGATTTAAACGGAATTTCAAAACCATTACTATTTCTAATACTTTGCATAATTGTGCCTACAGTTGAAGAAGTAGCATTTAGATTGCCTTTAAATAAAAACTTTAAATGGAGTCTGATTTTTACGTTTTTAATTATAATGCTAAGCTTAAAATTCAAGCCTAATGACATTACTACTATTCTAATGTCACTAACCTTACTAATTGTAATATTTGTGGCAAACCAAATTTTGAAAGCAAGGTTTAACTTAATTATTAATGAAATATTTTACGGTAAATATTTCTATATTTTCTTTTATTGTCTAACATTAATATTCTCATTATGTCATATAAACAATTATGAATGGAATAATTATACAATTATTAACGGTTTGATTTTCCTCTCCTTAAGTTTTATTATCGATTTATTGTTTGGATTTTTAATGCTCAACTGCGGATTTTGGTACTCACTGACACTACACATTACAAATAATTTTATTGGTTATATAATTTATTTCTCAATTAAATAAAGTGAATAATTCTATTGTTTTAAAATCAAATTTTAGTAAGCAAGGTCAGTTTATTTACATCATCATTTTAGTTAGTTTAATATTAGGATTCATTAGTCTGCCCTATCTAAAAACCACAATTTCCATCAAATCACAAGGTTTACTACAATCCTCAACAGAAAAAGCAGATTTAAACATCCCAGTAAACGGCATAATCAAACAAATCAATTTAAAAGACAATGCAAATATTACTGCAAAATATACTTTATTGGTTATAGATGCCAATTTACCAGAACAAGAAAATAGCAATATTACAGAAAGGGTAAACTTATTAAACCAAAACTTGGCAGATACGTATCAGCTTTTAAAGCAAAACCATGCTACCCTTAATTTAACAACCAACCAATATACTGCATCTTGGCAGCAATACCAACAAGAGGCAAGTAATGCCCTTTTAGCTAAACAGCAAAACCGAAGCATATACAAAATAAAGGATTATTTTGTGAAATCTGCTGTTGGTTGATTAATTAAGATTAATGTGCTGGTTCAATCTATTCATTAATCTATTCAACTTGCTTCAACATTTTTGAGGGGAGGGGGGGTAACTTTATCTAACAAATCTGCTAATGGAACCTCAAAAAACTCACTAATACGCTCTAATTTAGAAAATGAAAAGTCAATTTTACCATTTTCCCAATCTTTATAGGCCGTTCTGCTAATATTTAAGCAATCTGCTACAAATTCTTGACTTTGTTTTTTATTAACACGCAATTTCCTCAATGTTTCTCCCATTAAAAGGTTAGATTTTGAGCTATTCATAGTTTAATGTTTTTAGATAGACGAAAATACATATTGTTTGATGAAAATTGGCAAGCTTAGGTTGCCAATTGTTAATTAATTTGCTTTTACCTTGTATTTATGTTTCGCGAACATAAAAGGGAAAATACTTTGCCTTGCCAAGGTGGCAAAAGAAAGAATTTAAAAATCTTAAATTTATTGAAATGAAAAATTTAGAATTAGAGGGTTTGGGTTTGGTGGAAATGAAGCAAGATGAAATGTTAGCAGTTGATGGTGGTAGGTTGCCTTGGTGGGCATGGGCTCTGTGGGGAATTGCACTTGTTGGTTCATTAATTTTAGCTGATAACCAAACCGAAGAAGTTGAACAGACTGAATACTTAGCCTAAAATTTAATTCTTTTCAGGTTTAAAATCTGGAAAGAATTGTTATTTATAACCGTTATGTAAATGAAAATTATTTTTGCAATTTTTTTCCTATTTTTTTTTAATAATTCTTTTACCCAAACTAAATATACTTCACATTTTGGTTTCGGGTTTGGATTAAATACCTCTAAAATTAATGTAGACGATGTTTTAATTAAAAATTCTTATAAAAATGGATTTGATATGATTTTTTATTTTCACAAACAATTTGAAAAAAAAATATTAGTTGCTAGTGGCATTAATTTTAGTTTCAACAACTATCTCTTCAAGGGTAAAAATAACGAAATAAATATCAAATATAAAAAGGTATCGATTCCAATAATATTTGAATATATTCCTTTCAATAAATTACCCGTAGGAGTGGGGCTGGGTCCTGAAATTTCTATTAGTTCAGATAATTTTAGTTTATTACCAATATTAAACGATAGATTCAAACCCATTAATTCATCAATAATTTTAGTTGTGAATTACGCAATACCAATAAAGAACATTACAATAAAACCACAGATATCCTATGAAAGAACTATTAGCAATTTTTTTAAACAATCAAATGCTTATAAGTCTACATATAATTTAACCTTAGTCGTTTTTTGATATATGAAAGAACTAACAATAATTTTTATTTGCATTATTTTTTTTAATCTCAATTTATTCTCACAATCAACATTAATCGGGCAAGTATTAGATCAGAAATCATTTAATGCTATACCATTTAGTTTAATTCGACTTTCCAAAATTAATATACAAAGTATCTCAAACGAAGACGGTTTCTTCAGTTTTAATATCGTGGATTTGAATTTAGATGATACTATCACTGTTTCTAGTTTGGGTTATTCCACAAAGAAATTTACAATTGCTGAGATGCTAAAAAATCGAACCAATAAATTTTATTTGTTAGAGACGCCAATAAATTTATCTGAAGTGTCTGTACAGCCTATTAATGTAGTTTCGTTATTAAATAACGCTACAAAAGTATCATCTTTTAAATTTCAATCACCAATATTATTAAATGGCTACTACAGAGAAGTTGTAAAAACAGATACTTCAATATCTAAATACGCTGACGGACTAATAAGTTATTATTTGCAACGGGACAAAAAAACAAAAGTTGAAGTATTAACTAAAATCAACCAAAGTAGATTAAAAGAAATTAATTTGGATGATGATGATAGATTTGATGGATTAGAAAGTAAAATACCAGTTTCAAAATTAGCAGAATTTATAGAGCCGATTAGTGCGTCGATATTAGACAGTAATAATTTCAAATACTATGATTATCAAATTCAGGAAGTGAACGAAGGAACAATTTATGTTATAAAATTTAAACCCAAACCAAATACAAACACCCCTCTATACCAAGGGGTTATAGAGATAGATAAAATGACAAATTTTATTTTATCTATAGAATATAAATTTTCGCCTACACCTAATTTTAAAGTATTAAAAAATGTTACAATCCTTGGTATGAGTGTGAGTATTACAGATATTACAACGATAGTTAAATACAATTTAGAAAATGAAAACTATTTTCCAATATATGTTTATAAACGCATTAATTTTTCCACAAACTTTAAAAAAATTAGTCAAACCAATGAAGTTAAAAGCGAATTTATTACAGTAGATTTTAAAAATGAAGGCATTGTTAAACCAATCGAATTATTTAAAAAGAAATATTTATATCAAAATGGAAATAAGTTTACTTATAATTTTTGGGAATATTTAAATATTAATCCAAATAGCAAACTAATAAATAATTTCTTAAAAGATTAATTATCTAAAAGGGATTTAATACAAATGAACAGTCTTACTTATCGCTATTCTCTTTCAAAAACTAGCTCTTTAATATATTTTACATTTCTAATAGGAATTATTCTAATTTTAGTTTCTCTACCCTACCTCAAAACCACAATTGCCATAAAATCACAAGGATTATTCCAATCTGCTTTAGAAAAAACAAACTTAACCATCCCAGTAAATGGGGTTATTAAAAGAGTTAAATTAACAGATAATCAAAAAACAATAGTTGATGATACTTTATTAGTGATTGATGCTAGCTTACCAGAACAAGAAAACAATATAGTGAGTGAAAGGGTAAACTTGCTAAAAAACAGCTTGCAGGATTTAAATGTTTTAATCATTCACTCTAAAAACAATCAAATTGCTATATCTAATTTAAAAACAAGTCAATATCAAGCGGTATGGCAAGCTTATGAGCAAGAAATGAGCAATGCCTTATTGCAAAAAGAACAAGCATTAAACATTTTTGCAAGGTATGAGAAATTATATAAAGGAGGCGTTTTAACCAGCGCAGAATATGAAAAACACAAATTTGATTATAACCAAGCCCTCAACAATTGTTTGCTGTTAACTAAAAAGTACAACAGCCAGTGGCAAACAGATTTAAACCAATATAAAGATGAGTTAAGGCAACTTTCGGCCAAAACCTTGCAAATTGGAGAACAAAAAAAGCTTTATGTTTTAAAAGCACCTGTTAAAGGAACACTACAAAATATAACTGGCTTACAAAATGGCACTTATGTATTTGCCAATCAAAAAATTGGAGAAATCTCGCCCGACACTAAACTCACAGCTTACTGTTACATTAAACCATCTGATATTGGCCTAATTAATAAAGGGCAAAGTGTACGCTTTAATATTGATGCTTTTAATTATAACCAATGGGGCTTTGTTACAGGTAAGGTATTAGATATATCTGATGATATTTTAATAGCAGATAACCAACCTGTATTTAAAGTAAAGTGCAGTTTAGATACTGATTTTTTACAATTAAAAAATGGTTACAAGGGTTATCTAAAAAAAGGGATGACCTTTAATGCCCGTTTTATAGTTACAGAAAGAACCTTGTATCAATTATTATTTGATAAGGTTGATGATTGGGTAAATCCAAACTTAGCAGCTAAATAATCACATCATTCGGTCTCTTTTCATTCTTACGATTTCATTTTACCTTAAACCCTCTACCTTAAACCTCATACCTTATATAACAGAATGAACATCAAAATAAAACAAAGAGACATTACAGATTGTGGCGCAGCATGTTTAGCTTCTATTGCATCGCATTACAAACTTAACCTTCCTGTAGCTCGTATCCGCCAAATGGCAGGTACCGATAAGAAAGGCACTAATGTTTTAGGAATGATTGAGGCTGCACAAAAAATAGGTTTTGATGCAAAGGGAGTAAAAGGACCTTTTGAGAGTTTGTTTAAAATCCCTTTACCTGCCATTGCTCATGTTATAGTTAAAGAGGTTTTACAACATTATGTGGTGATTTATAAAATCACAAAAAGTTTTGTTGAAATTATGGACCCAGGAGATGGGCAAATCCATAAAAAAAGCCATGAAGAGTTTAAAAAAGAGTGGACGGGTGTTTTAATTCTTTTAATGCCAGATGATGGTTTTAAAATGGGAAATGAGAAAGTTTCAATTAATGCCAGATTTTGGAGTTTAATAAAGCCTCATAAAAGCATTTTGATACAAGCTATTTTTGGAGCAATAGTTTATACTATTTTAGGTTTATCCACCTCTATTTTTGTTCAAAAAATAGTTGATTTTGTTTTGGTTGACGGAAATAGGAACCTATTAAACCTGATGGGAACTATTATGATAGTTTTGCTTTTTGTACAACTATTTATAGGTACTATGAAAACCATATTTACTATCAAAACTGGCCAAATGATAGATGCAAACATTATTTTAGGATATTATAAGCATTTATTAAAATTACCGCAACAATTTTTTGATACCATGCGAGTGGGTGAAATTATATCTAGAATTAATGATGCTGTAAAGATTAGAGCTTTTTTAAATGATGTTAGCATTAATTTTTTGCTTAATATTTTCATTCTGTTTTTCTCTTTCGCTTTAATGTTTACCTACTATTGGAAACTAGCTTTGTTATTAATTGTGGTTATACCGTTGTATGGTTTTATTTATTGGGTTACTAATAAACTTAATAAAAAAGTACAGCGTAAATTAATGGAAGATAGCGCCGAGTTAGAATCTCAATTGGTAGAAAGCTTAAATGCCATGGGTACCATAAAAAGATTTGGTTTAGAGGACTTTGCTAATGAAAAAACAGAGACCCGTTTTATAAAATTGTTAGATTCAATTTATACCTCAAGTATGAATGCGGTTTTTTCTGGCACATCGTCAGAATTTATATCCAGAATCATAATTATTATTTTACTGTGGGTTGGTGCTGGTTTTGTTTTAGATAATGAAATAACACCAGGCGAATTACTTTCTTTTTATGCTTTGGTAGGATATTTTACAAGCCCTGTTGCAGGATTGATAGG
This sequence comes from Pedobacter alpinus, assembly GCF_042684645.1. Taxonomy (NCBI): domain Bacteria; kingdom Pseudomonadati; phylum Bacteroidota; class Sphingobacteriia; order Sphingobacteriales; family Sphingobacteriaceae; genus Pedobacter; species Pedobacter alpinus. The sequence continues at coordinate 374,402 of NZ_JBHULV010000008.1, read as the reverse complement.
TATGAATAAAACGGTACAAGATGCTGTAATTGCAGCCGACAGACTGTTTGAAATAATGGATTTAGAACAAGAAAATCAAGAAAATCAAATTGAGCTTACGGAAACACAAATTGGAACTATCCAATTCCAAAATGTATCTTTTAGGTATGGAACTAGGGTGCAAGTTTTTGATGATTTGAATTTGAGTATCCAAAAAGGAAAGTTTACTGCCATTGTTGGTGAGAGCGGATCTGGAAAAAGCACTTTAATGGCTTTATTACAAAACATTTATCCTATACAAAAAGGTAAAATCAGCATTGGTGATTACGATATTAAATACATCAAAAATTCTTCTTTGAGAGGCTTAGTTTCTGTTGTGCCACAAACTATTGACTTGTTTGCAGGCCATGTAATTGATAATATTGCCATTGGTGATGATGAGCCGGATATGCAGCATATTATTACTATATGCACTCGTCTAGGTATTTTAGATTTTATAGAAAGTTTACCTAAGGGTTTCCAAACTTATTTAGGAGAAAACGGTGCAACATTATCTGGCGGACAAAAACAAAGGATAGCTATTGCTAGAGCTTTATACCGCAAGCCTGAGATTTTAATATTAGATGAAGCTACCTCGTCTTTAGATGCCAAGGCAGAACATTATGTGCAAGAAACCATTAATTTTTTAAAAGAAACAGATAAAACCATCATTGTAATTGCGCACCGTTTAAGTACTATTTACCAAGCCGATAAAATTATAGTTTTAGACCAAGGGAAAGTTGTTGAGGAAGGAGTCCACCACGAATTAATAGATAAAGAACATTATTATTTTAATTTATGGAAACAGGCATTTCCTTTGCAAATGGCTGTTTAATCATCAAAAAATTATATCTTTAACTAATAAAAAAATTTAACCCATGGAAAATTCAGTCATCATCATCACCGGTTTATTTTTGCTTTACAACATCATTGTTTTCTCTTCTTTTTTTTATAAAAAATATTACCTAAAGCAAAAAGTATCCATTTTTAGGAATTTACCTTTTTGGTTTTGAAACGCTTTTATTATAATTGACGTTAGTTTAACCCAATATCCATCAGCATTTACTTACTTTTGCCATATGGCAGGTATTTATATTCACATTCCTTTTTGCAAACAGGCTTGCCATTATTGCGACTTTCATTTTAGTACATCTGCTAAGTATAAAGATGAAATGCTACATGCAATTCATAAAGAAATAAAGCTTCAAAAAACTTACTTAGAAAATCAAAAGGTAGAAACCATTTATTTTGGCGGTGGTACGCCTTCTTTGCTAAGTGCTGATGAGATTTCTAAATTAATTCAAACTATTCAAGAAAATTTTGAGGTTATAAATGATCCGGAAATTACTTTGGAGGCAAACCCAGACGATTTAGGAATAGAAAAACTTAAAGATGTAAGAAATACTGCTGTAAATAGGTTAAGCATTGGTGTACAATCTTTTTATGATGAAGATTTAAAATGGATGAACCGAGCCCACCGAGCTTACGAAGCTGAAAGTGCTATAAAAAGAGCTCAAGATTTTGGTTTAGAAAATATTACCATTGATTTAATTTACGGTTATCCCCTACTCAGTGATTTAAAATGGCAAACCAATATTCAAAAAGCTGTAGATTTTGATATTGTACATTTATCTTCTTACGGGATGACGGTTGAGCCCAAAACCGCTTTGGCTAGTTTTATAAATAATGGAAAACAAAAACCTATGGATGAGGTACAAAGTGCTGCTCAGTTTCAGTATTTAATTGAAAAACTAACAGAAGAAGGTTTTGAACATTACGAGATTTCTAATTTTGCTAAGCCTAATAAATATTCTAAACACAATACCAACTATTGGCGTGGCGTAAATTATTTGGGTGTTGGTCCATCGGCACATTCTTTTAACGGTGAAACTAGGCAGTGGAATATTACCAATAACGCTAAATACAATGCCCAATTAGAATTAGGTAAAATACCTTTTGATTTAGAGGTTTTGACCTTAGAAAACAAGTTTAACGAATATATAATGACCAGCCTTAGAACACAATGGGGTATTGATTTGATTAAAGTAAATACCGATTTCGGGTGCGAAATAAACACAAAATTATTGACCTTTGCCGATGAATATTTAGCAAAAAATTGGTTGCAGTTAAATAATGAAAAGTTAGTTTTAACCAAAGAAGGAAAATTGTATGCAGATTTAATTGCATCAGAACTATTTTTAACAGAAAATGAATTTCAAAAATAAAATTGTTTGGATTACTGGTGCTTCATCTGGCATTGGCGAAGCTTTAGTTTATCAATTAAATGAACAAGGTGCAAAGCTAATTGTATCATCAAGAAGAGCTGATGCACTTTACAAAGTAAAACAAAAATGTAGGAAAAACCCTTTGGATGTGCATGTTTTACCTTTAGATTTAGAACAAACAGATTTGCTTTTTGCCAAAGCTGCTGCCGCTTGGAAAATTTACGGAACTATTGATATATTAATTAATGCTGGTGGAATTAGTCAAAGAGGAAGTGTTTTAGAAACTGAACCTGAAGTTGAACAAAAAATAATGAACATTAATTTTTGGGGGACTGTAAATTTAAGCAAAGCTTTACTTCCAAAAATGATAGCTCAAGGAAAAGGAAACTTAGTAGTAATAAGTTCTGTTGTTGGTAAATTTGGCACCCAATTCCGCAGTACTTATTCTGCATCTAAACATGCTTTACAAGGTTATTTTGATAGTTTACGTTGCGAAGTTTATGATAAAGGCATTTCTATAAATATTATTTGCCCTGGTTTTATTAAAACAAATGTTACCCTAAATTCTGTTACCGCTAATGGCGAGAAATACAATGTTATGGATGACAATCAAGAAAACGGAATGAGTTCCTATGATTGTGCCTTACAGATTTTAAAAGCTATTGAAAAAGATAAAGAAGAGGTTTTAATTGGTAGTAAAGAAACTTATGGGGTTTACCTTAAAAGATTTTTTCCGAAATATTTTTCTAAAATGATTAGGAAAAGGAAGGTTGTTTAGACTTTTAGTTCATTAGTATTGTTGAATTTATTAGTTAGTTCATTAGCCTTTGTTTTTTTAAATGTTAGAGTTAGTTTAATGTTGATGATATTTTAAGACTTTTATCATACAGCTTTCTAAGATTCAACAAAAAATCTTCTTATTTTCTCAATCATCTTTTTGGCTAAAAACCCAAATTTTTTGCCTTTTAAAAGATTGAAAAAACTATATTATTTGCCAATTCAACCAAGAACTCTTGGTTCAAATCTCATGACATATAAGATTTATTATCCTCATTTCATCTTATTGTTACATTTTAATTAACATTATAAAATTCTATTTTTCAAATACTTAACATTAAAGCATATTACCATACAAATATATTTCAATTTTTAAAAAACCGTTTTATTGTTTCATGCGTTAATCAGAACAAACAAAAGAAAAACTAAAAATGAAAAAATTATTTGTAACCGCATTTGCCTTATTAGCTATGGCTTGTGCTTCTGAAACTTACGCACAAAAAAACCCAATGGTGGGTGGTGCAGCAATGTATAACACAAAAGATATTGTAGATAATGCAGTAAATTCAAAAGATCATACAACCTTAGTAGCCGCCGTTAAAGCTGCTGGTTTAGTAGAAACTTTAAAAAGTGCTGGTCCTTTTACTGTATTTGCACCTACAAATGCCGCATTTGATAAATTACCAGAAGGTACTGTTGCAACTTTAGTAAAACCAGAAAACAAAGCTACGCTTACTAAAATTTTAACTTACCATGTTTTAGCGGGCAGATTTAGTGCTGCAGATGTAATGGCTGCTATTAAAAAAGGCGATGGAAAAGCAACCTTTACTACTGTACAAGGCGGTAAATTGTACGCTTCTGTTGATGATGGAAAAGTAAAACTTTGGGACGAAAACGGTGGAACTGCTTATGTTACCATTGCAGATGTTAACCAAAAAAATGGTGTTATACACGTAATTGATAGTGTGGTTACACCTAAATAGTGAGTTGTTTGATTTAGTGATTGATTTAATAGAAAAAAAGCTGCCTTTGGGCAGCTTTTTTTGTTTACAAACTATTTATGGTTGCAATTGTTTTTTCTGTTTCAGCAATTTGAGACCTTATCTTTAGTTTTTCACCTTCCGTTGCCATATCTAAATAATTTTTTTGACTGTTTATTAAATTAGCCAACATGCTATTTACAAATTCATCTGCACCGTATTTTTTGTATTGCTTGGCTAAATTTGTAAGCTTAGCTAAACCAATTTTCAAATTTTCTGTTTGCTTAACATTCATTAATATACCAACAAAACCAGGCGTTAATTGAAATTTGCTTTGTGCCCCTGCTTGCTCAAAAGCATTTGCAACAAAAGAAAACTCAGCATCAGAACCTGTAACAGTATAAACATTTACAATTGCTGCAACTAATGGTCCCTTACTATCTTTTTCTAAATTTTTAGCAATTTTGGTAGCCTCATCTATATTTAATGCTCCCATCGCATTTAAAGCAGAAGCTTGTACAGCGTAAGATTGACTTTTTATTGCATCCTTAAATAATGGCAAATAGGTACTGTCTTGCAATGTTCCTAATGCATCAATTGCTGCGGCTTTTGTTAGAGTACTAACATCTGTTTTGGCTATGCTTATAATGGTATTTAAAACTTTGGCTTTAACTTCAACTTCGTCTAATTTAAGGTTATCAATGGCTTTTATTCTTAAATCAAAATAAGGATCTTTTAATGCTGCAATCAAAATTTCAATACTTTTTTCCGAATCCAATTTTTTACTTGCTGCATTAACTGCCTCTAACCTATCAACATAAAGAGGTGAATTTTTATACTGAAAAGCATATTCTTCCATTGTTTTATCATCGGTTTTTTGAACTAACAAAATTTTATCAGCATCAACATTTATTAAATCTGGTTTAGCAGCATAATTCACTTTTATTGAATCTGATTTTGAAGTAAACCAGTAGTTTTGTATTATTTTTTTCCCTCCAACATAAGTATCAATCTTCATTGGTAATATAAACGCATCCTCATTTTGAGTTTGGTTTAAATAAATAGTTTGAGTTTTTGTAGCATCATTCCACTGATAAGTTATTTTTAACTCTGGATGCCCCGCTCTGTAAAACCATTGATTAAAAAACCAATTTAAATCTTGCCCAGTTACTTGCTCAAATGCCAAACGTAATTGATGTGCCTCGCCATTACGGTAAGCATTATTTTTTAGGTATAAATTTAAACTTTTATAAAAAGCATCTTCGCCTAAATAATTTCTCAACATGTTTAAAATACGACCACCTTTTTGATAGGTAACCACATCAAACATATCTTCTTTATCCTCGTAATTAAACCTTATTAACTTTTTTTCATTCGCGTTTGGAGTACTTAAATAAGCCTGCATAGATTCATAATTATGCGCATCACCAGCATCTTTCCCTCCGCTATACTCTGCCCAAAGGGTTTCGCTTAAATCTGCAAAAGACTCATTAACAGATAAATTACTCCAACTTTCTGCAGTAACATAGTTTCCAAACCATTGGTGAAAAATCTCGTGAGCGATAGTTTCTTCGCCTGCACTGCCATCTAAAAGTTCTCTTTTGGTTTGCTGCACATAATCGCCATGTACTGTTGCAGTGGTGTTTTCCATTGCACCACTTACAAAATCTCTAACTACAATTTGTGCATATTTATTCCAAGGATACTCGATACCTAATTTTTTAGAAAAGAAAGCCATCATTTCTGGAGTTTTACCAAAAATATCTTTTGCATGAGGAGCGTAAGCGGGTTCTAAGTAATAATCAACGGGAATATCTTTATACTTGTCTCTATAAATTTTAAAGTCGCCAACAGCCATCATAAATAAATAAGGCGAATGTGGTTTATCCATTTTCCAAGTATCGGTACGAGTACCATTCGGATTCGCTTTTTGAGAAATTAAAGCTCCATTAGAAAGTGTAACATATTTAGACGGAACAGTTATGCTAATTTCTTGCGTAGTTTTTTGGTTGGGGCTATCAATTGTTGGAAACCAAACTGATGAACCTTCGGTTTCTCCTTGTGTCCAAATTTGTACTGGCTTTCCTTTTGTTGTACTATCCGGATTAATAAAATATAATCCTTTGGCATCAGTAATTGCAGCACTTCCATTAACTTTAAACTCATTTGGCTTTGCCGTATAAGCAATATAAACTGTATAATTTTCTGATGCTTTATAAGTTTTACCTAATTTTATTTTAAGCTGTAAACTATCGTAACTAAATTTTAATGGACTTAAGATATTACCATTTACAATAGATACATTTTTTATATCCATCCCTTTGGCATCTAATGTTAAAGAATCTGTATTGTAGAAATATGGTTTTATGGTAAGCCAAGCTTTCCCGTATAAATAAGCTTTAGCATAATCAAACCTTACATCAAGTTTGGTATTTACTAATTCATTAATTTTAGTTATTGATGCCCTGTAAAGCATGCTGTTTTTAGAGTTCTGATTTTCTTGTGCATAAACAGAAAAACTTAAAATAAAAAGAATTGAACTTATTATAAATTTTGAATTGTACATATTTACAGTTTAACGTGATTAATTATAAGCTATTTAGCAAATATAATAAGTTAAAGAAATGTTAATAAAAAACAAGTAATTAAATTAAAATTCTTTACTAATAAAAATTTAGTGCTTTTTTCATGTTTTTTTATCGATATTAATGTTTTTGCATATTTTTAACAATCCCAATAGATCGAAAAACAGATGTTGAATTTATTATTCCATTACCTAAAATATTTAAGCTGCTCATTTTTGTTGTTTAGCGCAATCACAACTTATGCAGCTAATCCAGATTCTGTAAAAATTGAAAACTACTTAAGCAAATTAGATAAAATTGACGCAAAAAACGTTGATAGTTTGGTGCAAATGGCTAATCAATTTTCTGCTGAATTTTTAGCAGAAAACAACCAATATGGTTTATATAAAATAAAAGCTGATGTTGGCTTTTTATTGAGCAAATATGGTTTCTATCAACTAAGTATTAAATATTATTTAGAAGCATTACAACACGCAGAAAGTGTAAGTAATAAAACATATACAGTAAAGGTTTTAAATGCAGTTGGCGCATATTATGGCCGTAAAGGAGATGCTGAAAAATCAGAAACCTATTTATTAAAGGCAGCATTATTAGCAGATAAAATAGGATATTTTGAAGGGTTAATTTCTTCTTATTTTAAATTAGGCAGTTTGCGTATTAGTCAAAATAAACCTAAGGAATCTTTAGTTTTTTATGATAAGATAGATTCTTTAAACAAAGACTTAAAAACCAAGTATTTGGTGCCCGATGCTTTGGCAAACAAAGGTATTATTTTTGCCATGTCAGGAAATTTAGATACTGCACTTCATATTTTCAATGAAAGCTATCAATACAGTATTAAAACTAAAAATGTAATTGATCAGATTTTGGCACTTCAAAATACTGGGTTGGTTTATAAAGAAAAAGGTGATTATAAAACTGCTTTATCTAATTTTAATAAAGGTGTTATTTTAGCTGAGAAACATGGGTTAATAGAAAATAAAATTAAAATAGCCATTAACATACCCCTCCTATTTTTTATTCAAAACAATGCTGATGATGCTTATAAATTTGCTAAACAATTATTAAAAGATGCAGAAAAAATTGAATTAGAAAGTGCCCAAATTGAAATACAAAACATGATGATTGAAATTGCCAAATCACAAGGCAATTATAAATTAGCTACACAACATTTAGAAGCACTAAGTAGTTTAAAATCTAAACTAAATAAACAAGATAAAAATAAGGCGCTTGCAGAAGCTGCTATTGAATTAGATCTTTATAAAACTCAAAGAGAAATGAAATCAACAATTGATTTACTTTTTGAAACAAAAAAACAAAGAAATATTATTCTTGCTGGTTTATTACTTTTAGTAACACTTTTAATAATATCTGGTTTCTTATTGCTAAGAATTAAAAAATTAAACGAAAAACTAAATAAAAATAAAACTAAACTAATAAACAGCAACAACAACAAAAACAAATTATTTTCAATAATAGGACATGATTTAAGGAGTGCTTATAGCAGTACTTTAGGTGTATTAGGTTTATTAAAATCTGGAGATTTAACTAAGGAAGAAGAGGGAGAATATTTGGATAAGGTAATAAACCAATCTAACGCAGCACTTATTACATTAGATGATTTATTGATGTGGGGACATGCACAAATAAAAGGTACTCATTTAGAAAAAAAGCAGATTAACCCATTAAATAATTTTGAGAAAACCATATCATTTTACCACGAACAACTTAAGACGAAAAACATTGAACTTTTAAACAAAGTAGAGCCTCAGATTCATGTTTACATGGATGAAAATCATTTTTTGTTTATCATAAGAAATTTGATTGCTAATGCTATAAAATATACTCCAAATAATGGGATAATTGAAATTACAGCTTCTTTACATCAAAAAGATTATATCAAATTTTGTGTAAAAGATAGCGGTATTGGGATTGATGAAGATAAATTAGAAACTATTTTCTTGCCAGAAAGTACCAGTAAAAAAGGCACTAATAACGAGCAAGGAACAGGCTTAGGTTTAACACTTTGCAAAGAATTTGTAGAAACTAATGGTGGCGAAATTTGGGCAGAAAACATTATTTCTGGTGGATGCAAAATTTGCTTTACCAGCAAAAAAGGATAAATAATTGCTTAATACAAATTTTATTCTTCAATTATCTCTTGTACACGCCCAACTTGGCCATCATCAAGCATTACTTTAATTCCTCTATGGTGTTTTGGTGCACTAGTTAATAACCGTTTTACAATACCTTCGGTTAATTCTCCAGTTCGTTGATCTTTCTTTAACACAATGTAAACCAGCATTCCCGGTTTTATATTTGCTCTTATAGTTCCATCCATTTATCAAATAATTAATCTTACACCACCTAACTCTTCAATTCTATAAGGAAATCTATCCCCTGGAGAACCTACAAACATAAAATTGGCTGGTATATCCCATTTTTCTGAAAGCTCTCTTATTAATTCGGGTCCAAATTTAGCAATCATCTGTATAAACTCAATATCAATTTCAGGGTACATTCTGTCCAATACATTAATATCTGATTCTAGATTTTCTACCACTTCTTCCCCTTCTCTTAACACAGTTACAATTTTAATACGCTTAGTATGTTCATTGTTTCTTATGTAAGTCATTACATGGTTAAGGTTGGCAACGTTATCTCCTTTGGTAAAAAACACAAATTCTTGGTCGCGAATTCTATGAATATTATTATTTAAAGACTTGCTAATTACCAGAACAGCTTTCCTTAAAGGAATTTCTAAATCGCTATTTTCTGACCATCTTCTAATAGGTGCAAAAAAGTATTGAATTAAATTAATTAAGAATTTTAGCAAAGCGGTTCTGTTAAGCATTACCACTAAAAACAAAGTTGTAGGTATAAAATATTCTAAAAATACCACAATATTTCTTGGCTGCGTTGGGTCTTCCGGAACTATTAATATATTACCAATAATTGCACAAATTACTGCCGAAAGCGCAAATATTAAAGCTGTCCACTTTGCTTTTTCAGGCCTTGGCAATCTTTTCCTCTTCATTTTTAATAGCATATTCCCAATTACAAATAACGCCATAACTGATAAAAATGATAAAGTATAAACACCCGCTAGTAGAGTAACCTCTCCTTTGGTGATGAGTAGAACAGAAACACTTAACAAAAAGAATAAAATAATGATACGGTAAGAGCTTCCTTTTTTGTTTTTCTTCAAAAAGAAGTTAGGCATAATTCTATCTAAAGTAATACGCTCTAACAAACCAGAAACACCAACAAAGGAGGTTAAAACTGCTCCACACAACACTAGAACAGCATCAACTGAAATAATAATAGCCAACCAATCTCCAGAACTTATTGCGCCAATATGAGATAAAAGTGCGTTACTGTGTAATTTAATTTCTGGAATTGGTAAAACGCAAATGGCCAAAAAAGCGATTAACGGATTTAAAACGCTCACCACAATCCACATATTTTTTAAAGTCTTTGGGAAAACACCTTTTTTTTGCTCTTCAACAAAATTGGCAGAACTTTCAAAACCAGAAATACCCAACATTGAGGCTGCAAAACCGAAAAATATGGCCATGCCAATACTTCCGAAAGTTAAGGGTCTGTTCCAATTATCAATTAAATTAGCTGTTCCGTTTTGAAAAAGAAAAATAATTATAGAACCAACCAAAACAACCATGGTTGTTAAATGAAAGATGAAAATCCCTATAGCAACCTTTGCAGATTCTGTTATCCCGGAAACGGTAAGAAATGCAAAAATAGCTAGTATGCCAATGGTTGCAATAATTATTGGCAGGTTTGGAATTAAATGATGCAAGTAATGCATAGCCTCGTTTGCAGATATTACCGCAGTTGCCATATAAGAAAGCAATGTTAAACACGCCGCCATAGATGCCATTGACTTACTTGTTGTATTTAATAATGCATTATAAGCTCCTCCGTTTAAAGGTAAAGCACCTACCACTTCGCCGTAAATTTTGCGGAAAGTAAATAACACTAAAGCCACTATTAAAAGTGTAATCCAAGCATACTGGCCTGCAAAGCTTATTGCTAAAGCAGATACATAAAGTACCGAAGAACTGATATCATTCCCGCAAATAGAGGTTGACGCCAATTCTCCAAGTTTTTTTTCTTCTCTCATAAACTGATATGACTGCTTATTTCTTATAATTATTTGTCTGAATGTCTAATTACTACAGGAATTTCTTGTTGACTACCGTAAAGCTTAAGCTCATGAACATCAGATGGTAGGCTAAATCCTTTTTTAATTAACTCTACTTTAACCTTGTTAATTAGCTCTCCCCTTGTAACCAGCGCCGATCTTCTAAAATCTTTTGTATCGACCCAAAATAACACTTTTAAATTTACTGTACTTGTTGCAAGTTCATTTTCTACCACAAAATTTTCATGTTCTTCATCTGTAATTAAATCAGGATGATGGTTTAAAATTTGTATAATTTCTTTTTTTGCTTGGTCAATATCGTCTTCATACGCTATACCAACAATAAATTCTAATCTAAAAAAACCATCTTCTGTATAATTTGTAACGGGTTTAGTTAAAACGTCGGCGTTAGGTATATAAACATCTTTACCATCAAACGTTTTAATTTTTGTATATCGAAGTTCTAAAGCTTTAACCTTGCCAAAAACATCGTTAATCATAATGGTGTCATTAACATTAAATGGGCGACTAAAAGCTAATATAAACCCAGCTATAAAGTTTTCGCCAATATCTTTAAATGCGAAACCTAAAACTACTGCCGATGCACCAGCGGCAGCTAATATTCCACCAGCAATATCACCTAATCCTCCAGCATATAAAGCAATCATAATAATAAAAACTATGAAAATCATTTTGATTGCTTTAGTTAAAAATCTTGCTGTAAGTGGGTCTTTAGCATTTTTAACTAATTTTGTTCTAATTATACCTGCAATTAAATTGCTAATTAAAATCCCTAAAACAATAATTACAATTGCAGTAATTAGCTTAGGTAAAGAGAGAATAAAAGAAGTCCAATAATGATTAATTGCCCCAGAAAATTCATTCACAAAATTGTTCATCTTAAAAATTTATGTATGGATTGAACTTAAAAAAAGCGCTAGAAGCTTATCCCTTTCAAATATTGGGCTAAAAAAGAGATAATCCTAATTTTGCTTGTGTTTTTCATTGAACGGAGCTATACTATTATTAAAAAACTTTATAATATCAATAAATTCCATGCATTCTTTTAACTTTGTGCAATTTAACAAATCAGTTCTTTTATTTTAAAAGAACATCAAAGTTTAATCATCATAAAATAAAACACATGTCAAACTCATCAAAAATTATTTATACAAAAACAGACGAGGCTCCATTGTTGGCTACTTATTCATTTTTACCTATTGTACAAGCCTTTACAGCATCAGCAGGTATTGATGTAGAAACAAGAGATATCTCTTTAGCAGGAAGAATTTTAGCAAACTTCCCTGAGTTTTTGAAAGATGATCAAAAAATTGGAGATGCATTGACGGAGTTAGGAACTTTGGCAACAACACCAGAGGCTAATATTATTAAATTACCTAACGTTTCTGCTTCTATTCCGCAGTTAAAAGAAGTTATTGCAGAGTTACAATCTCAAGGTTTTGCATTGCCAAACTACCCAGAAGACGCAAAAACAGATGAAGAAAAAACCATTAAATTAAAATATTCAAAAGTATTAGGTTCTGCTGTAAACCCTGTTTTACGTGAAGGAAACTCAGACCGTAGAGCACCAAAAGCAGTTAAGAATTATGTAAAAGCCAATCCACATTCAATGGGTGCGTGGTCTGCAAATTCTAAAACAAAAGTAGCCAGCATGAGCGAAGGTGATTTTTATGGTTCAGAAAAATCTGTAACTGTAGAAAGCGATGCTCAATTTAAAATTGATTTTGTAGATGCCAACGGAGCAATCACATCTTTAAAAGGCTTAGCTAATTTAAAGGCTGGAGAAATTATTGATAGTTCTGTTTTAAGTATTTCTAAACTAAAAGTTTTTGTTGCTGAAGCAATAGAAGAAGCTAAAGCGGCTGGCGTATTATTATCTGCACACTTAAAAGCTACCATGATGAAGGTTTCTGACCCTATCATTTTTGGAGCAATTGTAGAAGTTTACTTTGCAGATGTTTTTGCAAAATACGCGGAACTTTTTAAAACTCTAGGCGTTGATACCAGTAACGGTTTAGGTGATGTTTATGCGAAAATTACTGGTAATGCCCAAGAAGCAGAAGTTAAAGCAGCATTAGATGCAGCAATTGCAAACGGGCCTGCTATTGCAATGGTTAACTCTGATAAAGGAATTACCAATCTACATGTTCCATCTGATGTTATTGTTGATGCTTCAATGCCTGCAATGATTCGTACATCTGGTCAAATGTGGAATAAAGATGGCAAGCCACAAGATACTTTAGCAATTATTCCTGATAGATGTTATGCTGGTATTTATACAGCTACTATTGAAGATTGTAAAAAACATGGAGCTTACAATCCAACAACTATGGGTTCTGTGCCTAACGTTGGTTTAATGGCTCAAAAAGCAGAAGAATATGGTTCTCACGATAAAACTTTCCAAACATCTGCTGCTGGAACAATCCGCGTAAGCGATGCTGCTGGAAATGTATTTTTTGAGCAGACTGTAGAAAAAGGAGATATTTTCCGTATGTGCCAAGTTAAAGACGCTCCTATTCAGGATTGGGTTAAATTAGCTGTAAATAGAGCTCGTTTATCAAATACTCCAGCGGTTTTTTGGTTAGATGAAAATAGAGCGCATGATAGAGAAATCATCAATAAAGTAAATAAATATTTGCCAAACTTTGACACCAAAGGGTTAGATATCCGTATACTTTCTCCAATTGAAGCTACTAAATTTACTTTAGAGCGTATCCGTAAAGGTGAAGACACCATCTCTGTAACTGGCAACGTATTACGTGATTATTTAACAGATTTATTCCCAATTTTAGAATTAGGAACATCTGCAAAAATGTTATCTATTGTTCCTTTAATGAATGGAGGTGGTTTATTTGAAACTGGTGCTGGTGGTTCAGCCCCTAAACATGTTGAGCAGTTTGTTAAAGAAGGTTATTTACGTTGGGATTCTTTAGGCGAATTTTTAGCACTACAGGCTTCTTTAGAGCATTTATCACAAACTCAAAACAACAGTAAAGCACAAGTATTGGCTGATGCTTTAGATGAAGCCAATGCGAAATTCTTAGCAGAAGATAAATCGCCAGGTAGGAAATTAGGAACAATTGACAACCGTGGTTCTCACTTTTACTTAGCTTTATACTGGGCAGAAGCTTTAGCAGCACAAACTAAAGACGCTGACTTGAGAGCTAGATTTGAGCCTTTGGCAAAAGCATTGGCTGAAAACGAAACAACAATCACTGGTGAGTTAATTGAATCGCAAGGTAAAGCTCAAGAAATTGGCGGTTACTATCATCCAAATGATGATTTAGCTTCAAAAGCGATGCGCCCAAGCGCTACTTTTAATAATGCTTTAGCTGCGTTGTAGTTTTATAAAGCTAATTGAATAATATTTTAAGCAGTTTAAACAATGGTTTAAGCTGCTTTTTTGTTTCTCGTTTTTCAGTTTTATTTAGCAAATAAATAATGGTTTAATAAATTATTGGCATGTTTCTAGCTTCTTAATAATTAATAAAACTAAATTATTATGGAAAATTCAAGCAATAATAGCAACGAAAGTTTTAAAAGAAACGGAGAATCTAATTTAGCCGACAATGAAGCTCGTAATTTAAAATATAACGAGGATGAAAACAGCTATGAATTAGATGTTGAGTCTGATGACCCAGATTACCAACATGCCGACCCTTACGACACAGCTGCTGATAATGGAGAGGACATGAATTCGGATTATGACGAAGCAAATCCTTATGTTGGTGATGAATATGATAAAAATCACTCTTTAAAAGATGATATCAATAAATTAGGTATGCATGCTACTGATGCTGATCATTTAAAAATGAGTAAAAGAGATGAAAAGTTAAGTCATACACCAGAAGATGACAGAGATGATTTAGACGCAGAAGGTTATCCTAAGAAAAAATAGTTTAAGGCTTCTCTTTTATTAGGCCTGTAAAATGATAATTCCGGTAGTGAAATGCTACCGGATATTATAGATGCCATTAATAATTTAAAAGTTCGTCGATTTTTTCTTTCAAATAACTTTTGGCCAAAAACTGTACTTCTAGTCTCTTATTCATAGGTATGGTGGTATCTAAACTACCACATCTTAAAACAGGCGAATCTAAAAATTGGAAACAATTTTCGGTGATACTTGCAGCTAATTCTGCTCCAATACCATAACTGATTGTATCTTCATGAAGAACCAAAACTCTACCAGTTTTTTTAGCTGACGTAAAAACAGCTTCTTTATCCCAAGGTAGTAAAGAACGTAAATCTAAAATATCAAAGCTTATATCTGGGTTTTCTTCGGCAAAATCTAATGCCCAATGCACTCCTAAGCCATAAGTAATCAAACTAAATTGAGTGCCTTCTTTTCTTAATTTAGCTTTACCTATAGGTACAAAATATACTCCCACAGGAATTTGCCCATTGTTTTTACGGTACAAATATTTATGTTCGAAATATAAAACTGGATTGCCATCTTCAATTGCAGCGTTCAACAAACCGTAAGCATCATCAGCGAAAGCAGGATAAACCACCTTTAAGCCCGGTGTTTTTGTAAACCAAGCCTCGTTACTTTGCGAATGAAAAGGCCCTGCTCCCGTTCCGGCACCTGTTGGCATTCTTATCACTACATCAACTTTTTGACCCCAACGGTAATGTGTTTTAGCTAAATTATTTACTATTTGGTTAAAACCGCAAGTTGCAAAATCTGCAAATTGCATTTCCATTACCGCCTTATATCCATTAATGGCCAAACCCAAACTGGCACCAACAATTGCCGATTCGCAAATAGGTGTATTCCTTACTCGCTCTTTTCCAAATTTCTCTATAAAACCTTGCGTAATTTTAAAAGCACCACCATACTCTGCAATATCTTGTCCCATTAAAACTAGGTTTTGGTGTTTCTGCATCATTAAATCTAAAGACCAAGAAATGGCATCAATATATCTTCCTTCTTTAGTTTCTGTAATCTCAAATTCTCCTTTTTCAAGGGATGGAAAATACATGTCATTTAATTCTGTCTCCATATTCGCAACAGGCTCTGGTTGTAAGAATGCCTTCTCTACTTCTTGGTTAATGTGCAGCTTGTATTTTTGATGGTAGCTATCAATATCTTCTGGTGTGAGTATTTGCTGCTCTAATAAAAAGTCTTCGTAATTTTTAAGAGGATCTTTTACCATCCATTCTTCAAATAAATTTTGAGGAACATATTTTACACCTGATGCTTCTTCATGTCCCCGCATTCTGAAAGTTACGCACTCTACCAAAACCGGACGAGGATTTACACGTAAATCCTTGGCTAAAGAATTTATGGTATGGTAAACTTCTAATATATTATTACCATCAATTTTAACGCCTTCTATACCATAGCCTTTAGCTTTATCCACTAAATTCTCGCAACGGTACTGTTCTTTTGTTGGTGTTGAAAGCGCATAACCATTGTTTTCTATCACAAAAATAACGGGTAAATCCCAAACGGCAGCTACATTTAGAGCTTCATGAAAATCACCTTCGCTGGTAGCACCTTCACCCGTAAATGCTAAAGTTACTTTTTGTTTGTTTGCTAATTTATCTGCCAGTGCTATCCCATTTGCAACTGCCAATTGTGGCCCTAAGTGAGATATCATCCCTATGATGTGATGTTCTTGCGTACCAAAGTGAAAAGATCGATCTCTGCCTTTGGTAAATCCTGTTGCTTTCCCCTGCCACTGAGCCATCAATTTCCATAAAGGAATATTTCGGCTAGTAAAAACTCCCAAATTACGATGCATCGGCAATATATATTCATCGCTTTTTAGAGCTAAAGTGCAACCAATAGCAATGGCTTCTTGCCCAATGCCCGAAAACCATTTACCTATTTTTTCTTGCCTCAATAAAATCAACATTTTTTCTTCTACTAACCTTGGAAATAGCAGGTGTTGATAGATATTAATGAGATGTTGGTGGTTTAGGTGGCGAGGGTTGAAATCCATAATCCTAAACTAATCATTTTAATAATTAAAGGAAAATGTTTTAACCACAAAGCGCACAGAGGTTTGCACAAAGGCAGCAAAGATTTTGTATGATGAGAAATTTAGAGTTTTAAGAGAATAAAAATCTGCGTTAATTAGCGAAATCTGTGGGAAACATTTTTTTTACCACAAAGCGCACAAAGGTTTGCGCTGAGATCACAAAATTTGGGCTGTGAATAAATTTCGAGGTTTAAGAGAATAAAAATCTGCGGGAAACATCTTGACCACTATTTTCACCACAGAGGTTACTAGAGCAATATATTTGATTAAGTGATAATGAAAGCTGCGAGAAATAAATTCTTGAATATTCTAAAAATCATATTTAACATTTACCATTTTCTCAGATAAATCCCAAAGTTTTTTAGCGTCTGCTAATTTTTTTGAAGCTGCATTAGAATCTACAATTTTCGGTTTGCCTCTCCATTCGTTAAATCCATCAGGACCAATATATTCTCCTCCTTTTAAATCATTAGAAAGTGCTGCAAAAATGATTGGCAAAGCACCATCCTCTGCTTTTTGCCCAATAAACGGACTTAACCATTTTAAAAAAGTAGGCATAAACTGAAACAAACCTGTATTTGAAATACCGGGATGAGCTACAACAGATATTGTATTAGAATCAGATGCTTTTAATCTTCTATCCAACTCATAACCAAACATTAAACAGGCAAATTTACTTTGTCCATAAGCTGCTTTTTTATCATAACCAGTCTCAAAATTCACATCATCAAACTTAATCCCTGTCCACCTATGGGCTAAACTGCTTAAATTAATAACACGAGCGTTTGTAGCGGCATTTAATAAAGGCAGCAATAATCCTGTTAAAGCAAAATGACCTAAATAATTTGTAGCCATTTGATTTTCAAAACCGTCTGCTGTTTTTTTGTACGGAGTCATCATTATGCCTGCATTGTTAATCAGTAAATCTAAATGCTTAAAATCAAATTTAACCAAATCAGCAAATTTAGAAACCGAATTTTGACTACTTAAATCAAGTTGCAAAACATCAATTAACCCATTTGGAAATTCTTTTAAAATGAGCTCTTTAGCTTTTAGTCCTTTTGAAACATCTCTACAGGCCATAATTATCCTGTAATTTACACTCACTAAAACTTTAGAAGTTTCAAAACCTAATCCGGCATTGGCACCGGTAACTATGGCTAACTTTTGCGTCATTTTAAAAGGGATTTGCCAAGGATTCAACCTCGGGATAATAAAAATTAATTAAAATCTTTATTCAATAATCGCTCCAAATCAGTAAAACTGATATTCATTTTTACTCTTCCTTGCTGTGCGTAAGAAATTTCTCCGGTTTCTTCAGATACAATTAATGCAGTAGCGTCACTAGATTCTGTAACACCAATTCCGGCTCTGTGGCGTAAGCCAAATTGAGGTGGTAATTTATCGTTTTCTGTTAGCGGCAAAATACAACTGGCAGATTTTATTAAGTTTTCTGAAATAATTACTGCGCCATCATGCAGCGGACTGTGCTTTTGAAAAATACTTTCTAACAAGCGTTTAGAAATTTTAGCATCAACAACCTCACCACTGTTCACAAAAGCATCTTGATCAAAATATTTTGCAAATACAATAAGCGCACCTGTACGGGTTTTCTTCATGGTTTTGCAGGCATCAATAATTGGTTTTATTTTGGCCATGTTGTTTTTCTCCAACTCTTCTTTTTTGAAAAGAAACTTTAGCCAAGTACGGTTTCTTAAAGAGATATTTTTACCAATTGTTAATAAAAAACGCCTAATTTCCTGCTGAAAAACTACAATTAAAGCTATAAAACCAACACTCACAAAACTGCCTAAAATGCTTGATAAAAGGCGCATTTTTAGAGCTTCTGTTACGTAGTAAAGTACATAAATAAGTATAAAACCAATAAATATATTTACAGCAATGGTGCCTCTAATTAAGTTGTAGATGTAATAAATAATAATAGCCACCAATAACATGTCTATTATATCTAAAACTGTTAATTTAAGAAAACTAAAATCGAGAAAATCCATTTTTGATAGCTAAATTAGTTGATATTATTTATTTAAAAGTTGAAAAAGTTGAATACATTCTTTCGCTTCTTTAACGTCATGCACTCGCAAAATACTTGCGCCTGCTTGTAACGCAAATGTGTTTAAAACTGATGTCCCGTTTAAAGCTTCATTTGCTGATGTATTTAGAGATTTCCATATCATAGATTTACGAGATAAACCTGCTAAAATTGGATACGCTAATAAACTAAAATAGTCTAATTTTTTTAATAACTGATAATTTTGAGCAATATCTTTTGCAAAGCCAAAACCAGGATCTAAAATAACATCTTTTACCCCAAACGCCTTCAATTGCGCAATACGTTCAGATAAATGATATAAGATTTCTTGCATCATGTTTTCATAATTATTTTGATGAACCATATTTTGAGGATTACCTTTTATATGCATTAAAATATACGGCACATTTAGTTTCCCCATGGTTTCAAACATTTTGTCATCCAATGTACCGCCAGAAATATCATTGATAATATGCGCTCCATTTTCTACCGCTTTTTTAGCAATATTAGCTCTAAAAGTATCAACAGAAATGATAGCTGCCGGAAATTCTTTAGCTATACATTTAATAGCAGGTATTAGGCGTAGGCTTTCTTCTTCAGCGGTAATATCGGTTGCGCCAGGGCGGGTAGAATATGCTCCTAAATCCAAAAAATCTGCTCCTTCGGAAAGCATTTTTTCGGCATTTCTCAATAGTTCATTTTCCGATTGTTGCCTGCTTCCACTGTAAAAAGAATCGGGAGTGATGTTTAAAATCCCCATTACTTTTGGTTCGCTTAAATCAACAATTTGCCCAGCAACGTTAAGTGTGCGCTTTACCCGAAAAAATGTATCTTTATCCGTCATTATTGAAACAAATAAAGGCATAATTTCATCATTAAAACAAACATTTAACAAGTTTTGGCAAATAACACATCCTCAGAATACGATTTGGTCATAAAAATTTGTAGAGATCTTTTCATTAAAAAAACCAGAGATTATGGCACTGCATGGCGCATTTTAAGACCATCCTCTATTACTGATCAAATTTTTATTAAAGCACAAAGAATTAGAACTTTAGAAGATAAAAAAGTAAGTAAAGTTGGCGATGATATTATTGGCGAATATATTGGTATTATAAATTATTGTGCAATTGCAATGATGCAGTTGGAGCTTAATGCAGACGCTCCGCAAGAATTAAACCCAGATGATGTGGCTGTAAATTTTGATGCAAAAATTAACGAAACTAAAGAATTGATGTTTGCTAAAAACCACGATTACGGTGAAGTATGGCGAGATATGCGTGTAAGTTCTTTAACAGATTTAATTTTGATGAAGATTTTACGTGTTAAACAGATTGAAGATAATGATGGCAAAACTTTAGCCTCTGAAGGTGTTAAAGCTAATTATCAAGACATGATTAATTATGCCATTTTTGCTTTAATAAAACTTGGAGTTTCCTAATTTAATATGACTGAAAAAAGAAAAAACATAAGCTTAACTTTAATAAAGTTATTTGTAGCGCTACTGTTTATATTTAGTGGGTTAATAAAACTTAACGATCCGTTAGGCTTTTCTTATAAACTGCAAGAGTATTTTGAGGTTTTTCATGTTACCTTCTTAAACCCCTTAGCTGTATTTATATCCATCACTATTTGTGCTTTAGAAGTAGTTTTAGGTTTGTTTTTAATAACAGGTTATTACGCAAAGAAAGTAGTTTGGGGCTTACTCCTACTCATTGTTTTTTTTACTTTTTTAACATTTTACTCGGCATTTTTTGATGTAGTTAAAAGTTGTGGCTGCTTTGGCGATGCAATTCCGCTAACACCTTGGCAATCTTTTAGTAAAGACCTTGTTTTATTAATATTGATAGTGCTATTATTTATTAATGTAAACAAATTTAGTAACCCATCAAAAAGTAAGAACGCTCGTACAATTTGGAGTTCAGTAATTGTTATCATCCCATTATTATTTGGTTTATACACCTATGCATTTTTACCAATAATTGATTTTTTACCTTATAAAATTGGCGCAAACATTCCAGAAAGTATGAAAATACCAGAAGGTGCACCTCAAAATGAGTATAAAATTGTTTATACCCTCAAAAATAAAAAAACTGGCGAGCGTAAAGACATGACTGATAAGGAATATCTTGCTACCAAAATTTACGAAAACGCAGATTGGGAATTAATCTCATCATCAGATCCTATTTTAGTTAAAGAAGGTTACCAACCAAAAATTAGTGATTTAAATGTGTACGATGCTCAAGGAGTAAGTTATACCAAAGAAATTTTTGAAAACCCTTACTATAACTTGGTTGCTGTAGCTTGGAATTTAGATAAAACACATAAAAAAGCTTTAGGAGACATTAACGCCATTGCTATTAATGCTGTAGAAAATTTTAATGTAAGGGCAGTTTTGTTAACGTCTAATTCGGCACAAGATGCCACAAAAATCAATAAAGAATTAAACCTTTTAACGGAGATTTTTTATGCAGATGCTGTGCCTTTAAAAAGTATGGTAAGGGCTAACCCAGGTTTAATTTTACTAAAAGATGGGGTTGTAATTAACAAATGGCCTGCAAGTGCTTTACCAAGTTATAACTATTTAGCAGATAATTATTTCTCAAAAATTAATGATTAAATTCATCATCCAAAAACTGGCTTATGGCTTTGCAGTGCTGCTTGGTGTGGTGGTGGTGGTATTTTTTTTATTCAATATTTTGCCTGCCGACCCAGCAAGGATGACTCAAGGACAACGGTCAGACGTTCAATCTTTAGAAGCTGTGCGTAAAGAGTTTGGCTTAGATAAACCTATCCCTGTTCAGTTTTTGTATTATATTAATGATTTATCTCTTTTGGCTATACATCCATCAGATTTAGCGAGTAAAAAAAAATACAATTATATCACGCTTTTTAAAGTTGGCAATAATAACGCATTGGTTGCTAAACTTCCATATTTACGCCGTTCTTACCAAACCAAAAGAGATGTTACCAATATTTTAGCAGAAACAGTTCCAAATACTTTAATATTAGCATTAAGTGCCATGTTTTTTGCTACTGTTATTGGTATTGCTTTAGGCGTATTGGCGGCTGTTTATAAAGATACTTGGATAGACCAAACCGCTATTGCAGGCTCAATTTTAGGGATTTCGGCACCATCTTTTTTTGCAGGGATTATTATCGCTTGGTTTTTTGGTTTTGTTTTAGGTGATTATACCGGGCTAAACATGTCCGGCAGTTTATACGATTATGATCCTTTTAAAGGCGAAGTTCTAGTTTGGAAAAATCTACTTTTACCTATGTTAACTTTAGGTTTACGTCCGCTCGCTATTATTATGCAATTAACGCGTAGCGCTATGTTAGATGTGCTAAAACAAGATTACATTCGTACAGCAAAAGCAAAAGGTTTAGACTCACAAACTATTATTATTAAACATGCTTTACGCAACGCTTTAAACCCAGTGGTTACCGCTGTATCTGGCTGGTTTGCTTCTTTATTGGCAGGTTCTTTTTTTGTGGAGTATATTTTTGGCTTTAACGGTTTAGGAAAAGCCACTGTTGATGCTTTAGAATTAGCAGATTTACCCGTAATTATGGGTGCAATTTTATTTATCGCTTTCATATTCATCATCATTAATATTTTGGCAGATTTACTTTATGCCGCATTAGACCCAAGGGTTAAAATTTAGATTATCATTAAACATGTCAACAGCTTTAGAAAACAATACCATCTTATCAAAAAAAATATTCTTGATTGGCTTTATGGGCTGCGGTAAAAGCAAATTAGGTAAAAGCATTGCATCAAAATTAGATTTACCTTTTTTAGATTTAGATGATTTAGTAGAAGCTAAAAACCAAATGAGCATTCCCGAACTTTTTGCCGCTTTTGGCGAAAATGGTTTTAGAGAAAGAGAAAAACAAACTTTACAAGAGGCAGCCATTGCCAATGATGCTATAATTGCCACTGGTGGTGGTGCACCCTGCTTTTTTGATAATATGGAATGGATGAATAATAACGGGATTACTGTTTTTATTGATACCCCTATAAAAGTTTTAGCGGATAGGTTAATTAATGCAAGAGTTGAACGCCCACTAATTAAAGGAAAATCTTTTGATGAATTATTAACCTTTATTGAAGCTAAATTAACAGAAAGAAGACCGTTTTATAACCAAGCTAAAATTATGTTAAGAGGTGTCGATTTAAGTGCTGATGATTTGATTGAAGCATTGAGTAAAGTTGAAGGTTAAATGATAATTTTGACTAGCCATGGATAATAAAAAACTGATCACCATCATAAAAATAATAGCAATCCCTACTGCTTATGCTTTAGTATTGAGGACTTTTTTTGATGTAGAAACATGGGAAAGTCTTTTTAAAGTAATGTCTATTTCTTTCTTGTTATGCCTGCCAACAATTATTGGTGCGCTTACCATTTACTTTTCAAGTTTAGAAAATGCTAAAAGCCTACCCTACAAAATTTTTATGCCATGGGTACCAGTGATTTTATTTCTACTGATAACTTTATTTTTTAAAATTGAAGGTTGGGCTTGTTGGCTAATGGTTTTACCACTGTTTTTTGTATTTGCATCTATCGGTGGGTTAATTGGCGGCTATTTTAAACTCAAAAAAGCGGACAACAAACTTTATTTACCTATTTTAACCTTAATCCCGTTATTTATTTCTCCATTAGAATCTCTGGTTAATACCATTCCTGGAGAATATAAAGCCTATACTTATATAGATATTAATGCGCCAGCAAATAAAATTTGGAGCAACGTAACGCGAGTAAAAAATATCAACCAATCGCAAGATAAAGGCTATTTAACAAATTTTTTAGGTTTTCCTCGTCCGTTAAAGGCCGAATTAAATTATGAAGGAATTGGCGCATACAGAGCGGCAGTTTTTACAAACGGATTGGTTTTTCATGAAACAGTTTCTGAATATATTGACCAAAAGAAAATGGTTTTTTCCATAAAAGCTAATCCACACGAAATTCCATCAACAACTTTAGATGAGCATGTGGTTATTGGCGGCGATTTTTTTGATGTTTTAAATGGTACTTACGAACTTGAAAAACTTACAGAAAATACCTACCGGTTACATTTATATAGTTATTTCAAACTATCTACCACTTTTAACTTTTATGCCAGTTGGTGGGCAAAGTGGATAATGAAGGATATACAAAACAATATTTTACAAATAAATAAAAGCAGATCAGAGGCAGAATAGCCTAAAATTAAAAACAGATTAAAGCTCAATTAAGATAAAATAAATGAAAAAAATATTAGTTACAGGAAGCAATGGTTTACTAGGCCAAAAATTAACAGAAAGAATTTTAGCGAAAAATGATTTTGAATTAATTGCTACTGGAAAAGGCATCAATAGATTTCCAATAAAAGAAGGGTATGTTTATGCAGAAATGGACATTTTAAATGCTGAAAGCATTGAAAGCGTAATTGCTAATTTTTTACCAGATGTAGTAATAAATACCGCTGCAATGACTAATGTTGATACCTGTGAAACAGAAAAAGAAGAATGTTGGGCTTTAAATGTTACGGCAGTTGAAAACCTTATCAATTCTTGTGAAAAGCATAATGCACAATTAATCCATTTATCAACCGATTTTATTTTTGACGGTTTAGCTGGCCCATATAAAGAAGATGCACAACCTTGTCCGGTTTCATTTTACGGAGAGTCTAAACTAGCTGCCGAATTGCTTTTGCAACAATCCAACATCAAATGGACGGTATTGCGCACCATCATCGTTTATGGAATTGTGAGCGACATGAGCCGTAGTAATATTGTATTATGGGCAAAAGGGGCTTTAGAAAAAGGCAACCCAATTAATATTGTAAACGACCAGTGGCGTATGCCAACACTGGCAGAAGATTTAGCCGAAATATGTTTATTGGCCGCAGAAAAAGAAGCGCAAGGAGTTTTTAACGCATCGGGCAAAGATATGATGAGTATTATAGAATTGGTTGAACAAGTTGCGGACTATTATGGTTTAGATAAAAGTTTAATTAATCCAATTAGTTCGGCATCTTTAAACCAAGCTGCAAAGCGCCCGGTAAAAACAGGTTTTAATTTAGATAAGTCCATTAAAGAGTTAGGCTATAATCCACATTCTTTTACAGAAGGAATAGCCATAATGGAAAAACAGTTAAATTTATTAAAAACAAATGATTAATAACACTGGTTTAACAAACAATCATTATATTGAAACAATTTAAAAATTAAAAATTATGTCATTAAAAATTGGAGATCAAGCACCAAATTTCACCTTATTTAGTTCAGATTTAAAAGAAGTTAATTTAAAAGATTTTGCAGGTAAAAAAGTAGTTATTCATTTTTTTCCGATGGCTTTTACGGGCGTTTGTACTACCCAACTTTGCACCATGCGAGATAACTTTGGTTTTTACGAAGGTTTAGGAGCGCAAGTTTTAGGCATTTCTGTTGATTCGCCTTTTACATTAGCTAAGTTTAAAGAAGATAATAATTATCAGTTCCCACTATTATCTGACTTTAATAAAGAGGCTTCAAACGCTTACGGAGCAATTTATGAAGAGTTTGTTTTCAATTTAAAAGGTGTTTCTAAAAGAGCTGCTTTTGTAATTGATGAAAATCAAAAAGTTATTTATGCAGAAGTGTTAGAATCTGCCGGAGATTTGCCTAACTTCAAAGCAATTGACGATATTGTAAAATAAACCTAAACATTAAATAATGGATCCATCATTCAGTATTATTTTTATCATCATTGGAAGTGTAGTTGCCTTCTTCTTCTTGTTTTACATTTTACCAGTTAATTTGTGGTTTACTGCACAACTATCTGGTGTAAAGGTAAATCTGTTAAACTTGGTTTTAATGCGTTTAAGAAGAGTACCGCCTTCATTAGTAGTAAACGCAATGATTACCTCTACAAAAGCGGGCTTAAACATTACCTCTAATGAGATTGAAACTCATTACTTAGCTGGTGGACATGTTAATAATGTAATTAAGTCTTTAATATCTGCCGATAAGGCAAATATTCCTTTAGATTTTAAATTAGCTACTGCTATTGATTTAGCTGGGCGTGATGTTTTTGAGGCCGTACAATTATCGGTAAATCCACGAGTAATTAATACGCCACCTGTTGCAGCAGTAGCAAAGGATGGTATTCAATTAATTGCCAAAGCAAGAGTTACGGTAAGAGCAAACATTAACCAATTGGTTGGTGGTGCTGGCGAAGAAACCATTTTAGCCAGAGTTGGCGAAGGTATTGTAACCACTATTGGTTCTGCCGTTAGCCATAAAGAAGTATTAGAAAACCCAGATAAAATATCTAAAGTGGTATTAAGTAAAGGATTAGATTCTGGTACAGCTTTCGAGATTTTATCTATTGATATTGCCGATATTGACATTGGTGATAACATTGGTGCTAAATTACAAACAGACCAAGCGGAAGCCGATTTAAAAGTGGCTAATGCTAAAGCAGAAGAGCGTAGAGCATTTGCGGTTGCTTTTGAGCAAGAAATGATTGCTAAAGCACAAGATGCAAGAGCAAAAGTTATTGAAGCAGAATCTCAAATTCCTTTGGCTATAGCCGAATCTTTTAGAAGTGGAAACTTAGGTATTATGGATTATTATAAAATGCAAAATATCCAAGCAGATACTGATATGAGAGAGTCTATTTCTAAACCAAGAAGCGGAGATCAGAAATAATTATGTTAAAGGCTGAAGGCCTAAAGCTGAAAGCCTACAGTAAAGACACAATTAACAGCGCATTTTTAAAAATGCGCTGTTTTTTTTTATCAAAAATTAACTTTAGTAAATTCACTGAAAGGTATAATATTAATCAAACTCTGCTCCAACTCTTGATTATAAATTTGAGAAAGATTTAGTTAAAAAGATTTTAACATTATAGTCAAAATTGATTATATGATAAATTTCATAAGTTCTGAAATATCATTGTTGGAAATATTATCAGTCTCTGACTTATCGAAAATGGTTAGCAAAAAAATTGTTCCCTCATGAATTTGTAAATAAGTAATTACTCTTGCTCCTCCAGACTTCCCCTTTCTTTTAGAGGCGATAGAAATACGAATCTTATAGCAATTGTTACCTAATGGAACGCCTATCTCTGGCTTTACCTTTAAATCATTTAGCAGATTTAAATATTCATTTTTTATTGATGGGTATTTCTTAGCAAGAAGTTTAAGATCTTTTTCAAATCTGGGTATAGCTATTATTTTATACCTCATCAAAAAGCTCTTCGGCATTACGGCCTTTTAGTTTTCCAGCCTTTACTAGGTTAATTTCCTCTATCGCTTCCTTTATCCCCTCCAAAACCTCAGCCTTTTGAGGTGTAATTGTTTTAGCCTTTACAAACGAGAAACTTTCTAAAAGTTCCATTACAAAATCAGCTTTTGCATCTTTAATATCTAATAATACTTTCATAGATTCTTATTTATTAACTAATATTTATTAAGTTTTAATCACATCAAATATCTAAAAATTAACAATTTGGAGTGCTTTTAGCTTATCAAACAAAAATAGTCAAACTTTATTATCAAATGAAACACACTATAATTTAATATTTTCAGTTTAGTCCGTTGGTGTTTTTAATTTAAAATAGTTTATCTGCTATTAAATAAAAAATGCGCTGTTTTTTTATGCCCCTATTTTTTATGTGGCTTTGTTTTTGAACAGCCCCATCCAATACAACATTTAATTACACACTATCAAATTTTAAAGAAATGAAAAAAGTTATTTTAACAACATTAAGTTTTTGCCTAATGGCTATCATTATAAGTTCTTGCGCATCAAAAAATGCTGCATCAACTAATTATAAAGTTTCAAAAGGTACAATTTCTAATACTTGGACAGTTAACAACGTAAGTTTAGAAGGTTTCCCTGCAGGTTATCAAATTAAAAACGCTTTTGACATGGCTCCTTATCAAAATTTCACAGGAAGTATTTGGAAATTATATGGAGGAAATAGCGGTATTATTACTTTATCAAACGGAACAACACAAAACATTTACTGGTCGTTAATAAATAATGGTACAAACCCAATATTTCAATTTAAAAAAGTTGATGACGGTGAAAAAGCCCGTGAAGTAACTGATGGTTACCAATTAAACATTGATGCTGCAAGTAAAGATGCTTTAACAGTAAGCTCTCCATTTACTTTGCCTAATGGTAACACCGCAAGAATTGTCTACAATTTAAGCGCACAATAAAATATTTAAAAAGTGGCTTAGTAAATTTACTAAGTCATTTTTCTTTAAAATTCTATTAATCCATACATCAAATCTTAATAATTTCCTAAATTTAGGAATGTATGTTGATGAGATTCCTGCTGTAAAAAATATCATCATTGCCCATCGTGGTGCCTGGAAAGAATTTAATTTACCGCAAAACTCTATTGCATCATTACAACAAGCCATAAAATTAGGTTGTTTTGGTTCTGAACTGGATGTGCATTTAACAGCTGATGAAATTATTGTAGTAAATCATGATGCTGAATTTTTCAATCAACATATTGAAACCTCAAATTATAAAGAGCTTTTAAAACATCAATTATTTAACGGAGAAAATATCCCTAAACTAGAAGATTGCATTATTGAATGTTTAAAAAATAATACTACAAAACTAATCATCGAATTAAAGGCATCAGAAATAAACAAAAGCAGAACACTGCTACTTGCAAAATCTATAATAAAATTGGTTAATCAACTAAAAGCTCAACATATAGTTGAATTTATCAGCTTTGACTTTGACGCTTGTTTATATATTATCCAAAATCTACAAAATGCTAAAGTAGCTTATTTAAGTAATGATAAACCGATAGTTCAACTTGCACACTTAGGTTTATATGCAATTAGCTTCCATTATAAAGAATTTTTAAATAAGCCCGAAATTATAGCGGATGCTATAAAACTAAGACTAACAGTTAAAAGTTGGACTGTTAACAACAAACAAATTTTTATCAGCTTGAAAAATAAAGGGCTTAGCTATATTACTACAGATAAGCCCGAACAATTCTTAAAAATCTAAATTTATGGCATTACTTGAGTTACATCGCCTATAACAATTAATGCAGGGTGTGTAATTTCATGTTGTGTTGCTAAATCATGCAAATCGCATAAATTCCCCTTTACCATTTTCATGCTTGGTAAAGAAGCATTTTGAATTAATGCTGCCGAAGTATTAGGTTTACCTGCTTTAATAGCCGCTTCAATAATAAAAGGCAAGTTTTTCATACCCATATATATAACCAAAGTAGTTTTACTTTGCAAAGCCAATTCAATATCTCTTGATAAACTACCGTCTTTTTTTGTTCCAGTAACAATCCACAAACCTTCACTTACCCCACGGTGAGTTAATGGAATATCACATAACCCTATGGCTAACATGCTGGTTATACCCGGAATATAACTAGTTTTCATGCCTATTCCCCTAGCAAAAATTATCTCTTCCATTCCCCTTCCAAAAACAAAAGGGTCCCCACCCTTTAAACGGACAACAACCTCGTGTTTTTGAGCATTTTCTTTTATTAAGGCATGAATTTCTTCTTGACTATTATATTTTTGGTAAGGAGTTTTGCCAACATACACCAATTCGCAGCTGTCTTTCTTATAATCTAACAAAATCTTATTTGCTAAATTATCATATAGTATAACATCTGCTCTTTTTAAAGCATTTATAGCTTTTAAAGTGATCAATTCTGGATCTCCTGGGCCTGCACCTACAACAATTAACTCCATTTTTTCAATTTTAACCAATTATCAACAATAATAACCTACAAAAAATAAGTAATTTTTTAAAATTTATACATTTTACATTAAAATTTTAATAAAAAACCAATAATTTAATATATGAAATTTAATATTATGCTAAAAATTATCATTTTTTACTATTATTTATTATAAAAAACATATAAATACATAAATTTATAAAATAAAATAAGTGATTATTATAATATTAATCATACAATATTTATTTCAATCACAATATTATAAAGATTAAATAACAAAAAATAGGTTTTTATTAAAAAACAACTAAATATGAATAAGAAAAATATAGTAATTATCGGAAATGGAATGGTTGGTTATAAATTTTGTGAAAAATTAGTAACAAAAACCGATAGTTATAATATGATTGTATTTGGAGAAGAACCAAGAAGAGCTTATGACAGGGTGCATTTAAGCGAATATTTCAGCGGCAAAACTGCGGAAGATTTAAGCATGTCTACCTCTACTTGGTATCAAGAAAACAACATCACCTTACATTTAGGAGACCCTGTTTTAGAAATTAACCGAAACACTAAAACCATACATACTCAAAAAGGAATTCTGCAAGCTTACGACTATTTAATTTTAGCCACAGGTTCGGCTCCTTTTGTTCCAAACATACCAGGTATAGAAAAAAAAGGAGTATTTGTTTACAGAACTATTGAAGACTTAGAGCAAATGAAAGAACATGCCAAAACCGCAAAAATTGGTGCGGTAATGGGCGGCGGACTATTAGGATTAGAAGCAGCAAAAGCAGTTTTAGATTTAGGAATTAAAGACGCACATGTTATAGAATTTGCTCCACGATTAATGCCAAGGCAAATAGATAGTGCCGGTAGCGGTCTTTTGCAAGGAAAACTGAATGAGTTAGGATTAAATATTCATTTAAATAAAAGCACCAGCGAAATTATTGGCGAGAATAAAATTGAGGCATTAGTTTTTAATGACGACACAAAACTTGAGGTTGATATGCTTGTCATATCTGCAGGTATTAGACCCAGAGATGAATTGGCAAAGCTAGCTGGCTTAGAAGTAGGCACAAGAGGCGGCATATTAGTAAATAACAAAATGCAAACTAGCGATGAAGCTATTTTTGCTATTGGCGAGTGCGCACTACATCAAGAAATGATTTATGGCTTGGTAGCACCCGGTTACGAAATGGCAGAAGTAGTAGCATCGCATTTATGCAATATTGAGAAAAGCTTTACTGGATTTGACATGAGCACCAAGCTAAAATTAATTGGAGTTGATGTGGCCAGTTTTGGGGATGCTTTTGTAAGCGAACCAAATGGAAGAACCATTGTTTTTGAAGATACGCACAAAGGAATTTACAAAAGAATTAACATTACCAATGATGGGAAATACCTGTTAGGAGGTATTTTAATTGGCGATGCTGATGCTTACAATATTTTGTTGCAAACCGTAAATAATAAACTGGTTTTACCACCAAATCCAGAAGATTTAATTTTAGGAAGTAGAGGCGGCGAAGGTGAAAGCGGCTCTGGAGTTATGGCCTTACCAGACGATGCTCTCATTTGCTCTTGCGAAGCAGTTACCAAAGGAATGATATGCGCTGCTGTTACTGATGGCGGTTGCACCGATTTAAATGGAGTAAAAAAATGCACCAAAGCCGGCACAGGCTGTGGTGGCTGTGTGCCTTTAGTAAAAGATTTAATTAATGGTACCATGGAGCAAAATGGGGTTTACATAAAAAATGTATTATGTGAGCATTTTGACTACTCTCGTCAAGAATTACTGGATTTGATTAAGCTAAATAAAATAAAAGATTTTGATACTGTACTAGACCATTTTGGTACAGGCCATGGTTGCGAAACTTGCAAACCAGCTGTAGCAAATATTTTAGCAGGTTTATGGAACGATTTAATCTTGAAACAAGACACCATACAAGATAGTAATGACCGCTTTTTAGCAAACATACAAAAAGGCGGAACTTACTCTGTTGTACCAAGAATACCAGGCGGAGAAATTACGCCAGATAAACTGATTGTTATTGGACAGGTTGGGAAAAAGTATAATCTATACACCAAGATTACTGGCGGCCAAAGGATAGATTTATTTGGTGCACACCTTAACGATTTACCTGCAATTTGGGAAGAGTTAATTGATGCGGGCTTTGAAAGCGGACATGCTTACGGGAAATCTTTAAGAACTGTGAAAAGCTGTGTTGGAAGCACTTGGTGCAGATTTGGTTTACAAGACAGCGTAAGCTTTGCCATAGAAATTGAAGATCGCTATAAAGGTTTACGTTCCCCTCATAAACTAAAAGGAGGTGTTTCTGGCTGTATTAGAGAATGCGCCGAAGCACAATCAAAAGATTTTGGAATTATTGCAACAGAAAAAGGCTATAACTTATATGTATGCGGAAACGGAGGTTCTAAACCACAACATGCTTTATTATTAGCTGCGGATATTGATAAAGAAACTTGTGTAATATATTTAGATAGATTTTTAATGTTTTATGTAAGAACTGCCGAACCTTTAAGTCGAACAGCAACCTGGCTTAATAAAATGGATGGTGGAATAGCTTACTTAAAAAATGTAGTGATTAACGATAGTTTAGGAATTGCAGAAGAATTGGAAGAGCAAATGAAATACCATGTAAGCACTTACCAATGCGAATGGAAAGCCGCTATCGAAAATCCAGAAATGCGTAAAAAATTCAGCCATTTTGTAAATGCACCAGAAGAAAAAGACCCTACTGTAAAATTTGAAGAAATGCGTAAGCAAATTAAAGCGGAAGCTTGGTAGATTTTAGAGTTCATTACTATTAGTACTTAATAAAAGCCCATATCTTATAAATAATGTACTAATGAACTAACCATTGACTAATAACTAACAACTAACCATTGACCATTCACTATTGACTAATAACTAATACACTAACCATTGACTAATTAATTAACATGAGCGAGATTATAGAATTAAATAAACAACTAGAAAGCACCTCAACAGAGGGATTATTTTTTGCTTGCTATACTGATGACGTACCAGAAAATGGTGGCGCTTGTGTGAAATACCAAGACACACAAATAGCAATTTTTAACTTTACCAGAAATAAAGAATGGTATGCAACGCAAAATCTTTGTCCGCATAAACAACAAATGGCATTATCTCGGGGTATGATTGGCAGTGCTGGACATGATTGTGAACCAAAAGTTGCCTGCCCTTTCCATAAAAAAACATTTTCTTTAAAAAGCGGAGAATGCTTAAGTGGGGATGACTACAAAATTGAAACCTACCCTGTTATTATTATAAATGGGCGAGTTTATTTAAAACTTAATTGAGCTTACACAAATAAAAGAGGCCAATTTTGAGTAAAACAGCCTCTTTTATAACCTAAATTTCTCTTGTGGCTAAATCCTCAACTTTAGCTAAATCAAGTATTTTAATACTCCTTTTTGAAACTTCAATTGCTTTTTCCTCTATTAACTCGTTCAATATTCTAAACAGAGTTTCGTAAGTAGCTCCTATATATGAAGATACATCTTGTTTAGATAATTCTAACGCTAAGGAACCATCTTCATTAACACCAAACTGGTTTTTAAATGATATTAATGTTTGTGCTAACCTACCTTTTACAGACATGTGAGCAATATTTCTCATTTTTCTTTCAGATTCTTGCAATTCATCAGCAAAAAACATTAAAAGCTTATAAGCAAATTTTGTATTTACCTTTAAAGTGCAATGAAAAAAATTCATATCTATATAGCAAACAACAGAATTTTCTAATGCTGTTGCAGAAATAGGATAGTTTGTATTATTGGTTGATAAACCCCTATGACCAAGTATTTTACCATCCGTAGCAAAGCGTAAAATCAGCTCCTTATCAGAAGCCCACTTTTTATGAACCTTTAATTTGCCAGAATAAACAAAATAAATACCTTCTACTGGCTCACCTTCCTTAAAAACAAGTTCACCTTTTTTTACTTCGTATATTTTCTTGTTGGCTTCTATAGCAGGCAACCACTCTGGCAAACAGTGATTACTGAGGTAGCAATTTTCAATTCCGTATTTCTTTTTGCTTAATTTCATCTCTTTTCTTTAGTGAAAAAACTTTTAACTGATCTATCATTAAGATTAAACACTAATTATCTCATGAAATAACAATAAAAACTTTTAAATTTTTCATAAAAATCGTAAAAAGATTTATAAATATGCATTATAGATACTAAAAAATTACATAAACATTAAAAATCAAAGTCAATTTAATTTAAAAAGAGTCTTTTTTATTGCAAATAATACAATTTAACAAATATTTTATAAATAAATATTGATATTTTGATTAAAAAATATCAATATTTTAACATAAATAACATTTTTTCACAAAAATTGATATTAATAATATAAAATTACATGATGTTTAATATATTTATTAAAAAAAAGAACCAAAAAAGATGATTTAAAAAATACAAAAATTAGCAAAAGAAAAAACCCCACTCAGATTGCAGTCTGAAATGGGGTCAACTAGTCTCAAATCGTTCAACTTAAAACTCATCAAATGTATCGAAAATTTAAACTCCCACGAACTCTTCTAATTTTTTTAATTTCAGGTATCAGTTTAACAAACGCAAATGCGCAATTTTCTCTTTCAGGAGAAATTAGACCAAGAGCCGAATTCCGCAACGGTTTTAAAACATTAAATACCTCAACAAGTTCTCCAGCTTTTTTTGTAGAACAAAGAACACGCTTAAACTTCGGTTATACAAAAGAAAAATTAAGCTTTAAAGTTTCTTTTCAAGATATAAGAACTTGGGGTGCAACCGCACAAATTTATAAATCGGACCCTGCGCTTTTCAACGTTTTTGAAGCCTATGGCAAATATCAATTTGATAAAAAATGGTCAATGAAAATTGGGCGTCAAGGTTTAAACTATGATAACGAACGTTTTCTAGGTGTTTTAGATTGGGCGCAGCAAAGCAGAAGTCACGATGTGTTAAAGTTTACCTACAAAGATTCCTTAGGTTTTACAATGGATGTTGGCGCAGCGTTTAATCAAAATATTGGGGTAGAACCAACAAAATTGAGTAGCACTTTTTATAACGGAACAGCCAATTATAAAACCATGCAATACTTATGGTTGCACAAAGATTATAAAGGCGGAAAACTCTCTTTTCTTTTTTTGAACGATGGCCGTCAGAAAACAGATTCAACAACTGCATTTAAACAAACATTTGGTTTGTATGCAGAACAAAAAGTTGGGCAAATTGCTTTGCATGAAGAAGCTTTTTATCAAACTGGAAAAACCACCGCAAGCAAATACGTTAGCGCTTATTTATTGTCTTTTAGCGCTGCATTGCCCAAAGCATTTGCAAGCCCAGAGCTTGGGGCAGATTACTTGTCTGGAACAAAATCAACCTCGGTTGATGAAAATGCCTTTGATCCAGCCTTTGGTACAAACCATAAATTCTACGGTTATATGGATTATTTTTATGTTGGCAACAGTTTTGGCCAAGGTGGCAGAACTACTGGCTTAATAGACATTTACCTAAACACCAAATTTAAAACCGGCAAAAAATCTTTAATTCTTTTAAATATCCATCAATTTAACACCCCTGTTAATGTTTTTGCTGGTACCACAAAACTTTCAAGTTCTTTAGGGCAAGAAGTTGATGTAGTTTATACCCTAAATGTATATTCTGGAGTAAATTTCAAATTGGGTTATTCTCATTTGTTTTCTACAAAAACTATGGATGCTATAAAAAGCTCAATCAATAAAGGGCCAAACCAATGGGCTTGGACAATGATCACTTTTTCACCAACATTTATTTAATTTTTTTGTCACTCTTTAAACTTTAAACGCATGGAAACTAACAATCAACCTCTACATAAATTAAATATCTTCTCTTTTAAAGGAGTTCAAATGCGAACTTTCCATATCACATGGCTCATGTTTTTTGTGTGCTTTTTCGGATGGTTTGGTTTAGCACCATTAATGCCCACCATAAGAGCCGAAATGGGTTTATCAAAAGCTCAAATTGGTAATATCATTATTGCATCTGTATCGGCAACTATTATTGCCCGCCTAGTTATTGGAAAACTGTGTGATATTTTTGGACCACGTAAAACAGCCGTTTGGTTATTGATTTTAGGTTCTTTACCAGTTTTTTTGGTGGGTTTAGCTCATAGTTACGAGACTTTTATTCTTTTCAGACTAGCTATTGGGGTAATAGGAGCTTCGTTTGTTATTACACAATACCATACTTCTATCATGTTTGCGCCAAATATTAAAGGAACAGCAAACGCAGTAACAGGTGGTTGGGGTAATTTAGGTGGCGGTGTTACCAATATGGTTATGCCGGTTATTTTTGCAGCTATTGTAGGTTTTGGTTATACCGATGCACAAGCTTGGAGATACGCCATGATTTTTCCAGGATTAATGATGCTGATAACCGCTTTTATCTATTGGAAATATACTAAAGACACTCCAAAAGGCAATTTTGATGAAATTGGTCACTCAAAAGCAGAGGCAAAAAAAACAGATTGGAAGGTATTGGCAGATTGGAGAGTTTGGGCTTTAACCTTGGCTTACGCCATGTGCTTTGGAATGGAAATTACTTTTGATAACGTAGCTTCTTTACACTTTGTAGATTCTTTTGGTTTATCACAAAGTAGTGCAGGTTTTTGGGCTGGCGCATTTGGTTTTATGAATCTTTTTGCAAGAGCATTGGGCGGAATTGTTTCTGATAAAATAGGTGGTAAATTCGGGATGAAAGGTAAAGGCACTTTATTGGCATTGATGTTACTTTTAGAAGGTTGCGGTGTATTATTATTTGCTCATGCTGGTTCATTTGTATTTGCAATAATATCAATGGTTTCTTTTGCACTATTCTTAAAAATGGCTAATGGAGCTACTTATGGCATCGTTCCGTTTATAAATGATAAAAACGTAGGCCTAATAAGTGGCGTTGTAGGTG
Organism: Pedobacter alpinus; assembly: GCF_042684645.1. Taxonomy (NCBI): domain Bacteria; kingdom Pseudomonadati; phylum Bacteroidota; class Sphingobacteriia; order Sphingobacteriales; family Sphingobacteriaceae; genus Pedobacter; species Pedobacter alpinus. The sequence continues at coordinate 337,904 of NZ_JBHULV010000008.1, read as the reverse complement.
CTGGTGGTAATATTGGAGGCATGGCTTTCGGCTTCTTGTTTAAATCAGAAACAATTACTTATGTACAAGCCTTCGAATATATTGGCTATACCATTATTGCGGTTTCAGTAATTATATTCATCACTAAATTCATCGGCTCCACATCAAAAGAAAAAGTAGAAGATTTAGCGCTAAACATGTCAAAATAATTTCAGTTAATATTTATAAAACCTATTAAACATGATAAATCCACATTTAAAATCTACCGCTCAATTATCTACTTGCAGCTATTGCGGTGTGGGTTGTGGCGTAGTTGTGGGAAAAGATAAAAACAATATTTTAAGCTTAAAAGGTGATGAAAGTCACCCATCTAGCAAAGGCATGCTTTGCAGTAAAGGCATGAATTTACATTATACGGTAAATGATAAAAGCGATAGGTTGCTGCATCCGCAAATGCGTTATAATAAAAATATGCCCTTGCAAAAAGTAAGTTGGGATGAGGCACTAAATCGTACAGCTGCAGTTTTTAAAACTTTTATTGATAAATACGGCCCTAACTCGGTAGCGTTTTATGCTTCGGGGCAATGCCTAACCGAGGAGTATTATGTCATCAATAAATTGATAAAAGGATTTATTGGGAGCAATAACATAGATACCAACTCTCGTTTATGTATGAGTAGTGCCGTAGTTGGCTACAAAATGACCTTAGGAGAAGACAGTGTACCAGTTTGCTATGATGATATTGAATTAGCAGATTGTTTTTATGTTACCGGTGCAAATCCGGCTTGGTGCCATCCCATTTTATGGAGAAGAGTAGAAGCACATAAGGCTAAAAATCCAAACACAAAAATAATAGTGGTTGACCCAAGAGCTACAGATTCTGTTGCTATTGCCGATTTACATTTGCAATTAAACCCCGGCACTGATGTGGTTTTAAACAATGCAATTGGCAGGTTACTAATAGAAAATGGAGCTATTGACACTGATTTTATTGCCAATTATGCACAAGGTTACGAAGCTTATAAAGAATCTGTTTTTCTAAAAACTTTGGTAGAAGCTGCTGCAATTTGTGGCTTAGAACCTAGCGAAATACGTTTAGCTGCCAAATATATTGGCGAAGCAAAAGGTTTTATTACCATGTGGACAATGGGATTAAACCAGAGTGCCGTTGGAACTAATAAAAACCTGAGTTTAATTAATTTGAATTTAATTACAGGTCAAATTGGAAAGCCGGGTGCAGGTCCTTTTTCGTTAACCGGGCAGCCAAATGCAATGGGCGGCCGTGAAGTCGGTGGCTTATCAAACCTTTTGCCAGCTCACAGAAATTTGAATAATCCTTTACATCGTAAAGAAGTGCAAGATTTTTGGGGCGGAAAAGAAATCAACGAAAAACCAGGTTTAACAGCAACCGAAATGATGGATGCTTTAAATGATGGAAGTTTAAAAGCCATTTGGATTTTATGCACAAATCCTCTCACAAGTTTACCAAATGCCCGTTTGGCAGATGCTGCTTTAAAGAAAGCGAAGTTTGTAGTAGTTCAAGAAATCAGCAATAAGCCAGAAACTTTAGCTTACGCCGATGTGATTTTACCAGCGGCAGGTTGGGCAGAAAAAGAAGGAACAATGACCAACTCCGAACGCAGAATTACCTATTTGCCTAAAATAGTTGATGCACCCGGCGAAGCATTACCAGATGCGGAAATCATTTGCCGTTTCGCTCAAAAAATGAATTATCCGGGTTTTGATTATAAAAATGCTGAGGAAATTTTTATTGAACATACCAAATTAACAGCTAACACCAATATCGATATTACAGGCTTAAATTACAGCATCCTTAAAAAAGAAAGAAGTGTACAATGGCCTTATAAAAAAGGAAAAAGCGTTAACCGTTTATTTGAGGATAAAATCTTTTATACGCCATCAAAAAAAGCAATTATTCATCCGGTTGATGATACTTTAACCAGTGAATTACCTAACAGCGATTTTCCTTTTATTTTAACAACAGGTCGTATCCGCGATCAATGGCATACCCGTAGCAAAACAGGAAAAGTAAACAAGCTTAACCAACATATTAAAGATGCTTTTTTAGAAATTCATCCTTTAGATGCGGCTTTATTAGGAATTAACGAAAATGATGTTGCTTTAATTAAATCTAGGCGAGGCGAGGTAATGGTAAAAGCTAAAATTACCAGTAGCGTTAAAACTGGAGTTGTTTTTTTACCGATGCACTGGGGTAAAATTTTAGGTAGTGATTTAAACCGAGCAAATAATATTACCAGTGATCAGTTAGATCCAATTTCTAAAGAACCAGATTTTAAATATTGTGCAGTTAGTGTAGAAATATATAAAAAACCACAACAACGCATAGTAATTATTGGTGCAGGTGCAGGTGCTTATGGCTTTGTCAAATCTTATCGAGAGGTTAATAAAGACGATGAAATTACCATTTTTAGCAAAGAAAATTTTCCATTTTATAACCGAGTAATGTTGCCCGATTACATTAGCGGTGAGCAAAAATGGGAGCAATTGGTGAAAATGACGGATGAGGAAGAACCTGATTATAAAATCAGAATGCATCGTGGTTTAGGTATTGAAAAAATCAACCGCCAAGAAAAATATGTGGTTGATGCTTACGGTAAAAAAACACCTTACGATGTATTGGTTTTAGCAACAGGAAGCAGAGCTTCTGTTCCAAAAAATATCCCTTCTTTGCCGGGTATTTTTACCATGCGTAGCCGTACAGATGCCGATAGTTTTATCCAACATATTCCAAAAAATGCGCATGTTGCCATTTATGGTGGTGGTTTATTGGGTTTAGAGATGGCGGCTTCTTTACGAGAAATTGGTGTAAGAATTACCATTATACAAAGGAGTTCTAAGTTTATGCAAAAGCAATTAGACGCTTTAGGCAGTCAGCTTTTGTATGAAGAAATGGTAGATCAAGGTTGCGATATTTATTTTAACGATGAAGTTCAACTTTATTATGGAAGAAGTAAATTAACAGGTATTGGTTTAAAAAGCGGGCGAAGAATTAACTGCGATGCGGTTATTTTAGCTATCGGTACTACTCCAAATTTAGAATTAGCAAAAGATTGCGGCTTAGAATGTAAACGTGGCGTTGTAGTAAATGAAAGATTAGTAACTAGCGATGCATCTATTTTTGCCATTGGCGAGATAGCAGAATTTAAAGGTGATTTATACGGAATTACAACCGCTGCAGAACAGCAAGCACATATTGCAGCAAACTTTTTAAACGGAGATATTGCTAGCGTTTATCAAGGCAGCGCATTAATGAATATTATTAAAATTCACGGGTTCGATTTATGCAGTATTGGTTTGCCAGAATGTCCGGATAGTTCTTATGAGGAGATTGTTTTTATAGATAAAGCAAAACGTTACTACAAAAAATGTATCATCCATCAAGATAAATTGGTTGGTGCTATTTTAATTGGTGATAAAACTGAATTTTTAGAATTTAAAGAACTGATTTCAAATAAAATTGAACTCAGCGATAAGCGAATGCAACTTTTACGTAGCGGAAAAACTGCCGAGCCTGTTTTAGGTAAATTAGTTTGTAGTTGTAATAATGTGGGTGCAGATAATATTAGAGCTAAAATTAATGGCGGTTGCAATGAGTTTTCTGCACTTTGTTCGGCATCAGGTGCTGGTATGGGCTGTGGTTCTTGCAAACCAGAAGTAAAAAAGATTTTAGAAGAAAGTGTAGGTGCAAATATTTTAGAAATGGCGATTTAGGATGGAGAAAACAGAACATATCATCAAAATTAATTTGCCCGGAGGCATTGTTTCTCCTGGCGATTTGCATGAAATTTTGTGTATTGCAGAAAAATGTAAAGTTAAAAATGTACGCTTTGGTAACAGGCAACAATTACTTTTTGTGGTTAATGATGAATATTTGGATGATTTAAATGACCTGTTTTTGGTTGGCGATGTAGCTTATGAAATAGATACAGATGATTATCCGAATTTGGTGAGTTCTTACGTTACCGAAGAAATTTTTCCGACTTCTTTATGGCTTACAGAAGGCGTTTATAAAGATGTTTTAGATGGTTTTAATCATCAGCCTAAGCTTAAAATTAATATAGTAGATTATTATCAAAATCTGATTCCGTTTTTTACGGGCAACCTTAATTTTATAGCGTCTGAGACTAATAATTTTTGGTATTTATATATTCGTTTCCCAAAAACCAACCAAATGTATTGCTGGCCAACATTGGTTTATTCGGAAGATATTGCTGAAATGAGCCGGGTTTTAGAGCAGTTTATTGATTTAAACTCGGAAAAGAAAAGTTTTGAAACACAGATTATTGGAGAGGAAATTTATCATAAAGTAAAAAACAAATTCCAATTTTTAAGCCATACTTTTGAAAAGCCTTTAGTACATACCGATTTTCAATTACCTTATTATGAAGGTTTAAACCGTTATAGCGATAATAAATCTTGGTTAGGCATTTATAGAAGAAACGAAGAATATAGTCTGGATTTTTTAAAAGAAATATGCGAGATATGCTTAGAAACCAGAATTGGACAATTATATACCACTTCTTGGAAATCTATCGTCATCAAAAACATTAACAATAAAGACAGGGTATTTTGGAGCGATTTATTGAACAAATACCGTGTAAATATTCGGCATGCTGCAAACGAGTTAAATTGGCAAACCGAGGATTTTAGCAAAGAAGCTTTACGTATAAAATTAGATTTAGTAAAAGCTTTTGAAGAAGCAGATTTACGTACTTATCGTTTATGTTTTGCAATTAAAACGCAGCCAAAAACAGGCTTGTTTAGTTCTATTGTGGTGAGAAAACGTAATTCTAAAAACGCAAATGGAGAAGAACTTTACGAATTGCTTTATACTAAAGATTTTAATCCAAATTCTAAAGAATACATCACTTACCACGAAGGTGTTGTTTATAGTGAACTGGCACCCAAATTAATGGAGATTTGTGAGGTTTATTATACTTTAAGACTCAATAAAAAGGAACTTCAACAAAAGGAAACTCAAATTAAAAAAACAGTTGAAACCGATAAAATATTTATTGCTCATCAGTGTAAGCATTGCTTTACCATTTACGATGAACGCTACGGAGATTTAGTGAATAACATTCCGGTTGGTGTAAAATTCGATTCTTTAGAAAACTTCTCCTGCCCAACTTGCGATGCTCCAAAAACTGATTTTGAGCAGATAAAACTTAACAAAATGTTAATTGGTTGATGTTAATATTTGGCTCTTTTCTAGGGTTTATAGCCAAATAATTATTGGTGGCAGTTTATTTAATCATTTTCTACCACCGCATCAGCTTTTTTTGAGAAGTTAAAGAAAGTTTAAAATCTTTACCAATAACTCTTGATACTTATATCTTGATACTTTTAAAATCCAAGCAAATTAGCACTTGGTACTTGATACTCACATCTTGATACTACAAATAATCCACACCAACTGCTCTTGATACTTGATACTTGCTACTCTAAACAATAATCTCGATACTTGATAATCAAAACAACATTTCTTACCATGACATCAAAACCAACCATCACCATTACTTACTGTCCAAAATGTGGCTGGCTGTTACGGTCGGCGTATATGGCACAAGAACTTTTAACCACATTTACTGATGAATTAAAAAGTGTTGCACTTTGCCCAAGCGAAGTTGGCGGTGTGTTTATTATTAAATTAAACGATGAAGTAATTTTTGACAGAAAAGAAATGGAACGTTTCCCAGAAATTAAAGAGTTAAAGAAAATAGTGCGTGATGTGATTAGTCCGGATAAAAGTTTAGGACATACGGATAGGTAGGTTTTAATGATTGAATTTTGAATGATTGAATTTTGAATGATTGAATTTTGAATGATTGAATTTTGAATGATTGAATTTTGAATGATTGAATGTTGAATGATTGAATTTTGAATGATTGAATTTTGAATGATTGAATGTTGAATGATTGAATTTTGAATGATTGAATTTTGAATGATTTATAAAAACTTAAACAAATGCAACTAACAGCTTTAATATTATCTGGAGGAGAAAGCAAAAGAGCTGGAACTGATAAAGGTTTAAAAACTACTGACGGAGTAATTTGGGTTGATTTAATTGCTCAAAAACTGAAAGAAGTGGGTTTAATTATTAAAGTTAGTATCAATCAGCAGCAGCTTATCAATTACAGTCAGCATTACCCATCTGCAAATTTAATTGTAGATAAAATAGATGCTCCTGGTCCTTTAAAAGGAATTTTAACTGCGCATCAGTTTTTTCCTAAAACCAATTGGCTGGTAGTTGCTTGTGATATGATTGATTTAGATTTAGAAACTATCAATGAAATAATCTCACTCGCAAATCAAAACCCTAATTTTGATTTTTACACGTTTAAAAATTCAAAATTTCACCAACCTTTTTGCGCCATTTACTCGGCAACAGCCTTAGAAAAAATTAACAAAGCTTACCAAAATAACAACATAGAAAATTTTAGCTTACAACATATTTTTAATAGTTATACTACAAAAAGTATTGTTATTGATGATGATTTTAAGGCATTTAATAATTATAATAGTTAATCCTCTTTCTTTTTTAACACAACCATAACTTTTTCTAATTCTTTTTCATCATTGGTATAAAAAAGTAAATTCTTTTTTGAGCCGTAAACAAAAATACCCGGGTAACGCTTTGGCTGAAAATTAGGAACAAAGTAATAAGCAGTATCTCTTAAAATGGTAATATCAACATTATTTACAATTGCTGGGGCAAAGTTTTTTGTGTAATAATCAATGGCTTTATTTTCATCCATGGTAACAAACAATACATTATACGGCTTTAAATCGTTTAAGCGCTCATTAAAAAACTTTCCCGTAGTTTGGCAATGCGAACAAGTGGCATCAAAAAAAACAATTAACGTTTTTTTGGTAGCGTTTAAATCCTTTGTTCCGTAAGGAGTATTATTGGTGGTAACAAAATTAAAATTTGGCATTTGCTTAGCCGGCTCTTGCTGTGCATTTGCAAAATTTAACAAGCCAAAAAACAATATTATAAATGTTATATATTTCATCATCAAAAAAATTGAACCCAAGTGTGAGTATTTCAAATCTAAAAATCTTAACAAAAAATCACGATTAAAAAAAAAGAAAATTTTATTTATGGAATTGGCATAGTAATTACATCTTCATTAAAAACAAAAATAAAAAATTATGAAAAAGATACTTTTAAGTGCAATAATAGCATTAACAACATTAGCAACCTTTGCTCAAAATATTGATACCCGCAAAAAAATTGAAGTTGGTGGAAGCGCAGAAATAGAAGTTACACCAGACGAAATTTACATTGGCATATCTTTAAAAGAATACCAAAGAGACGCCAGAAGAAAAGTAAGTATTGAAGAATTAGAAGCGCAATTACAAAAAGCAGTTATAAAAGCTGGCATTGCACCAGAAGATTTTATGATTAACAATATTAGTGCTTATACCAATTATTGGGATAAGAAAAAAGACCCTACATTCTTAGCCTCAAAACAATACACTATTAAAGTTAAAGATTTAAGCAAACTTAATGCAGTAATTGCTGAAATAGACGCTAAAGGGATTGCTTATACCAATATTGAGCGTTATGCTTACTCTAAAGAAGAAAGTTTAAAGCAAGAACTAAAAATTAAAGCTTTAAAACAAGCTAAAAATAAAGCTACTTATTTAGTAGAATCTATAGGTGACAAATTAGGTGGAGCTTTAGAAATTACAGAATCCGAAGCTAACAATTATCCGCAACCGATGTACCGCAACACCATGATGAAAGCCGAAATGGCAAGTGATAATATGCCTCAAATTGATTTCCAAAAAATTAAATTAAGCGTACAAATAAGAGCTGTTTTTGAAATAAAATAATTATCAGAATTTTCACTTCAAGCATTTTGCAATGCTTTGAACCAAATACAAAGCCTCCAATAAAAACGGAGGCTTTTTTGTTTTAAATCTAAAGCTTAGCTTTGAGAATGAGCATTTTGAACGACAGGAACGACGTACCTTCTAAAAAGAAGATTTTTTACCCTATTCAAAACCCATTAAGGCAGTATTTGATAAAGTTTGACAGGGAAGTTGATCTTCCAATTCAGTACACAGATATGCTCAGGTTTAACCTATCTACTCCGCTTTTAGATAAAAACGATAAAGACACACTTTGGCAAACCGTTTATTACGACGAGACCGAGATGAATGAACTTTATCCGGGTTTAAAATATATTTATGCTTTAATGCATGCTTCTGGCAGGCTAGAAGTGATGGATCACCTTTCCGTATCGAGAATAGATTATTGCACTTTTGGAAATTCTAAGCCATTTAGGGTGCGCATTATTAATCGTTTAAACGATAATTACGATCATTTTTATGTTAAAAGAGCGGATACTTCCCGAATTTACGGCTTAGAGTTAGAGCATATTTTATCGCCAAATAGAATAAGTTACATTACCAACCAAGAAACGCTTATTGAAGAGCATATTCCGGGGCTTCCGGGCGATGTTTTTTGTGAAGAATATATTACAGATGTTAAATTTAACCAAACCCGTATTAGCAAAGAATTTGTAAAATTTAACGAGCGTTGTTTTGTGCGACTATTGGGCGATATGCGTTCTTATAATTTTGTGGTTGATATTACACCAGATATTGAGGGCAACCAATACCGTATTAGAGCAATAGATTTCGACCAGCAATCTTACGAAGGTAAATTGCGCCTTTACTTGCCGCAATTCTTTAAAGAAAATAATAATTTGGTTTTTTTGGGGATTGATGCCATCAACGAAAAATCTATGAAGCAATACCAACAAGAAGAACGAAGTATCATTAGTCACCGCATAAAATTAGGACGTTACCGAATTAACGAACTTTTTGAAGCTTCTTTATATGATGAGGTTGCCCCGTTAGAAAAAACTTTGGCTTTAGGCAAAGAGTTAGCTTTGTACCATAATGATAAAAAATTTACTAAAATTAAGCACATGGGACGTTTGGTTAAAGCACATTTATATGCTTGCTTGGTTAATAAACCCAGTAAATTATAATGAAACCGATAATTATAAAGTTTATTCCTAAAGTTTGGCTTCGTTTTTACGCTGATTTTAAAACCAAAAATAAAACTGCCGAAACCATTTTTACTGAGATTTACAAAAAACAATATTGGGGTAAAAATGAAGCTGACCCCTATTTTTCTGGTACTGGTACGCATGATGATAATACCACAAAATACATCTCGGCTTTAAAACATTTTATAAATGAAAACAATATAAAATCTGTTTTTGAAATTGGCTGTGGCGATTTTTCTATTATGCAGCAAGTTTTAATTAATGCGGATATAAATTACACCGGAGCAGATATAGTTACCGAATTAGTACAACACTTACTCCAAAATTTCGGCAACCTAAAAACCAATTTTATACATTTTGATGCGGTAAGCTCAGAGATTTATCCAGATGCAGATTTGTGTGTGATAAGGCAAGTTTTACAACATTTAAGCAATACTGATATACAGCAGATTCTTGAGAAAACTAAGAAATATAAATATGTAATCATCACCGAACATGTCCCTTTAAAACCCGAAGAAATTAACGGAGATAAAAGTGTAAACGGTTACATTAGGTTGCAAAACAAAAAAACATCTGGTGTGTTTTTAGCAGCCTCGCCTTTCTCGCAACAATGTGAAACCATTTTATCTTACGCTAAAAATGATGAAAACAGAAATGGAGAAATTATACCTGCCATAATGGTTAGCAGTTTGATTATTAATGCTTAATAAATTAAATTTACAATGATGAAAAAAAATTTAGCTTTGTTATTTGCCCTAATAGGTTGGTTTGCAGTAGTGGCACAATATGTTTTAATGATTGAAAACAGAACAGAGAATATACTTGAAACAAGCATCAGGTTTTTTAGCTTTTTTACCATATTAACCAATATCCTTGTTGCTCTTTATTTCACACTTACCTTTTTTTTTAATGCACAACCTCAAAGAAGATTTAACAAACCTGGCTTTATAACTGCAATAACTATTTACATAAGTATTGTTGGTTTGGTTTATCAGGTAGCATTAAGACATATTTGGAAACCCACAGGTTTACAATTTGTTGTTAACGAGTTACTCCATTCCTTAATTCCAATTTTGGTAATTGGCTTTTGGTATTTATATGAGCATTCAAAATCTGTTAAATATGCTAGTATTGCTAAATGGATGATTTACCCTATGGTTTATTTGGTTTATACGCTAATCAGAGGAAACCAATCTGGTTATTATCCATACCCTTTTGTAGATGTAAATTCGCTTGGTTTAGCAAAAGTATTTATTAACTCAGGTATTTTAATTTCCGTATTTTTTACAATTTCTTTATGTTTTGTATGGCTTGGCAAAAATTATGGCAAGAATAGCTGATTTAATTTGAAAAGGTTTTTCTTTTCTATGTCTAACAAAAACAATGTTTATACAATTAGCTCCTCATCATTTTTAAAGTAAACCAGCCCAGTAAGCAAATAATCAAACCCATAATTACCCATAACCAAAGTTTGTTTTCAAACAGAGGTTCTTCTTTTTCAGTTTTTAAAATATTAGACTTTTCTTCGCCTAAACTTAATTGAGTAAGTCCAGTCGGGATTTTATCAGTAAAGTTTTTGATGTCGTAGTTTGGTTCATTAGCTTTTTCATTACCATAAGCTAAAAAATAAGTAGCAGGTTGGTTAAACCTTACTAAAAGTTGGTAAACAAAACCGTTTAGCTCAACTCCGCTAATATCTAAAGCTTGATTATCGCCATTATCAATCATTATTTCTAGCTTTTTTAAGATGGTACTGTTAAATTGAAATTCGTTGTTTTCGATAGAATTTAATGTGGCAGAATGTAAACTTTGATAATTATAAACCCAGCCTTTTACTGTTTTTACACTATCCGTAATGGCACTAATATTAATTGGGCGGTAATAATCAAAATCGTTATTTACCAAAATTTTTACTTTACTAATAGGAACAGCCAATGGCAAAGTGACAGAAATAATGGTTTGTTTTTCTTTCTTGGCTTGTTTAATAATAACCGATTGTGCCTGATAAAGCTTTTGTAAACCTAATTTGGTTTGTACTAATATTAATTTAGCCGCAGTTAATTCTGGGTCTTTGTTAGTCGGGATAAATAACCTAAAATATTTATACTGTACATCTGTAAAAGAAAGCTTGGTAAACTTATAATTTGTTAAACTATTTTTAATAGATAAAATGCGGTAATTATTTAAAATATTAAACCATTCGTTTTGGTTATTGCTTGCTTCTAAATTTACGGCATATTCAAAATTAGCTTCTTTAAAATCGAGGCTAATTTGATTTAATAGCACATCATCATCTAACTTAAAAGTATAATAATAGCCTTTGCTATCACTGTTTTGGTTAATTAATTTAAAATCGACAATTTGGTTTTGAACCTCATCTTTTGCTATTTGCATTAAATAAGGTGCTTCTAAAGTGTCTGTTTTGGTAACACCAAAAACTCTGATGTCAGAAAAATCAGCCGAGACTTTAGAGAATAATTCATCTGGTAAAACAATGCTATGCCATTTATCATTGATGCCCTTTAGCTCCTGCTGGTACTTATAATTTTTTAACTGCGCAAAAGATGTACAGGTTATAAAAGCAAAAAAGAAAGCTATTCTAATCTTCAGTTTCATTGGTAATAATGTGTTTATATTTATTGTAAAGGAAAGAAATAATTAAAAGTAACACTCCTAAAGCCACAAAAATTACGGTTTTAGCAATGGTTTCCATTTGTGAAATATCGTAAAAAAACAATTTCACCAATGTAACAGAAAACAATGCTATTGCGCCAATTCTAATGTGTTGTTTGTTTTTCCAAATCCCGATAGCAATTAAGAAAAGTGCATAAACTCCCCATAAAATACTTAACCCCAATTTGTAAGATTGATCTGCCACAGAAAAATTTAGCCAAGTAATTAATTCACTACTCAATATCCAAACAATAGAAATATGAACTGCTAAATCAAAACCTATTTTTAAATTTTTGCTGACTGGTTTTATAAATTCTTTTTTGATGATTTGATAACTGGTTAAAATTACGAGTACTAAAAAAAGGTAACAAATATACCTAATGGCGATATTTAAGATTCCAATTTCATAATATTGAGCATTGGTTTGGTGTATGTAACTTTCTCTCAATTCGCTCAAAACATATAATCCTTGTATCAAAAAAGCCAGTAATACAACGGTGTTAAATGCTAAATTTACAAACGCAAACTGTCTGTTTTTTAATGCTTTAATATTGAAAATAGAAAGTATGGAGAAAAATAGCAGAGAATAATTAATTACCCAAATAGTGCTTAAATGCCTTAAATCAAAATTATAATATTGATTAGGATAGGTTTGCTTTGCTGTTTTAATTTCGATTATAGAGTCGGTAAATAATTGGTCCCAATAACGTACAATTTCCATTCTGAAAACCCAATAAAGCACCAACAAAAACATCCCTGTAATGGAATATCCAATTAAATTGATATTCTTTTGTGTGGTTAAAGCCGATTTGTATTTATTGCTGTAAAACAATTTATTAATGAAAGAAAAAGCCGCTACAAATATGATCCCTGTAAGGAAATAAACATTAAAAAAAGGCGTGGTTTTAACATCTTCTCCACCGTAATAGTAAGGCATGGTATAATAATCTTGCAGCAGACTAAAAAAGCCTAAAAACATTAAAATGTAGGATAACTTTTCGTAAACAGAAACTTCTTTTGTTCTACCAATCCAAAACAATAAAGCAGCTTCGCATGCCCAAACTATAGTCACCCAATTTCCATCTAACTGAACCGGAATGGTTACTGTTATAAAAACTAACACCAAACCGGCAACCAAATAAAATAGGTTTTTATCAGCCAGTTTTTGTTTGTAAATAATGCTCCCTACAATAAAATGAATAATTGCATTAAATAAAGTAAACAATCCTAAATACGCACTACATGCCGTTGTGGAAGATAAAATGGCAAAACCAAATCCGTAAAAAACAAAGGAATTTGCCAAAAGGAGTAAAATATCATCTAATTGGTATTTTTCTTTTCTGCTGAGCTTATAAATTAAAAACACAGCATAAAAAGTGGCAAAGAAAACACCTAAAAACGCTAATGAAAGGTTAAAATATTCAGCGGCAATGTATTTGGTAATAAACCACGATGCAAAAATTAACCATGTAAAAATAAAGGATGCATAGTATAAGGATTTCCAATATTTTTTAAAAGCTAAGAATAAAATACCAGCATTTATAATACTAATGTAAGCGAATAAAACGGCAACATTACCTGAACCTTCGCTCAATAAAAAAGGTACTGCATAAGCGCCAACTAAACCAATTAATGCAATAACCTGCTTGTTATAATTAATAGCTGCCACAACTGTAAAAACAGTAAAAAGCAACATTAACGCAAACGCTAAAAGTTGAGGAAATAACCCGTAAAAACTATAGGCAGCAAAAGTAATAAAATACATAATTGCGATAGCGCCACTTACCAAAACAGCGCTATAACTCTCGTACTTTTGTTTCAGTTTTATACCAAAAGCTAATAAAGCAATGCCCATTACATAACCTAAAATTATACGTGTAAGCGGACTAATTAATTCATGCTCAATAGAATATTTTGCACCTATTGCAACACCAATAATGGTTATTGCAATACCTATTTTATTAATTAAGTTTTCGCCGACAAATTTTTCCCAATCGAAAGTATTGGTTTTTGGTAATTGATATTTAAATGGCTCAAAAACTTTGGGTTGTGGTGCTTGATAAGAATTTGTAAAAGGTTTTACAGGCTCTTCTGCTATAAATGGCTTAATATCATCAGCTTTAGCAGCTGTATGAGTTGACTTTAACACATTAACTTCCTGTCTTAAAGCAGCAATTTCTTTATTAAAATTTTCCTGCTTTTTTAAAAGCGTCTCCAGTTTTAAAAGAACTTCATCTATTGGCTTATCGTTTTCCTCCATTTGGTAGTGTTGGTTTATTAATCTAAATGTAGGTTATTTTGATTTATTATCCTTTTTCAAAATGATTTTAGACCAAATAAAAATTAACCGCAAAACGCTCAAAGAAAAAAGGTTTAAACACGGAGAACACAGAGTTGCGGGTTTAATTTGCTATCCAAAAGCAAACTTCAAAATCTGTGATAATCAGCGAAATCTGCGGGAGAAAACATTTTACCACAAAGCGCACTAAGAAAAAAGGTTTAAACACGGAGAACACGGAGAGCACAGAGTTGAGGGTGTTAAACCTGAAATTCACAAATTCAACATCTGCGCTAACCTCCGGGAGATAAAAAGCTAATTAAATAGGTACACTATTTGTATAAATAAATTTCATGAAAGACACCGCAAGCCAAACACCAATACACCCAAAATTAAAATCGATTTCTAAGATTAGTAAATTGATGGACAGCCAGTTTGAAATTGGTGGTTTTAAGTTTGGTTTAGATCCTATTTTAAACTTTGTACCCTTTGCCGGCGATGCTTTTACGGGTATCATTTCTATAGGTTTAGTTTATGCGATGTATAAAAACGGCGCTAGTAGCAAACTTATAGTTAAAATGCTTTGGAATGTGTTTCTTGATGTATTAATTGGTGCAATACCCGTATTAGGTTGGATTTTCGATTTCTACTTTAAAGCTAACAACCGCAATATTGCTTTATTGAATGAACATTATTTAGAAGGGAAACATTCTGGTAGCGCAAAAGGTATATTGACTTGGATTTTAGTTGCTTTTATATTACTTATCGGACTTGCCTTTTATACAGTTTGGTTAATTACAAGTTGGCTTGTTGGAGTTATATTTTAGTGAAGCGAATTGAATGAAATATTTATACCCGTGTTTATTATTCATGTTAACCACTTCTTGTGGGAATGAAACATTGAAGATAGATAGTGATGACTCTTTTTTTGCTTCCGTAATGCTAAATCAAGATTCCTCCTTAATTACAGACAAAACTACAGAATCAATAGACAGTTTATCTTTAAATGATAGTACAAGATTAGACAAAGCAACATTAGTTAATTTCGCCAAAACATTACAAGGAATTCCTTATAAATATGGCTCAACAAATCCAAAAAATGGTTTTGATTGTTCAGGATTTATAACTTACACTTTTAATCACTTCAATTTTCCTGTGCCAAGAAGTTCGGTAGATTTTACAAATTATGGAAGTCCGATAAGTTTTAAAAAAGCACTTCCTGGAGATTTAATTTTATTTACCGGTACAGATAGCACCAAAAAAGTTGTTGGCCACATGGGGATATTAACCCAAACCAGAGATAGCATAAAATTTATTCATTCTACTTCTGGTAAAGCTTATGGAGTAACCATTACTCCCCTAAATAAGTATTATGCTGGCAGATTTGTAAAGATTATTAGGGTTTTGGATTAAGGTTTTCTCTAAAAATCTATAGCTAATATATTGTTAAAATTATTTCAATATCATAACATAATATATTTATAACTCCACCCCTCATTAAGACTTAATATAACTCCTATTTACATTATATGTACCCAATAATTTAAACCTATCTCCGAAGAAAAACCCATTTCGTGTACGCAGACTTATGGGTTTTTATTAGTTTTTGTAAATAGATTATACTATTATTGTATCATCATAAATAATCTGTCTCTTAAAACAGATTATTAAACCAAATGTAAAGTTAGATGAACAAAATTATTTACCTCGCCGTTTTATACTGCTCTTTTTTATGCAATACAAAGTTTGCAAATGCGCAATTTTTAAGCTTAAATAAAACTGAGCTAAAGAAATTAAAAACCATTGTACAAGAAGATAGCAGCGCAAAAAAAGCATTCAGTTTATTAGAAAAACAAGCAAAAGTTGCACTCACACAAAATCCTCAACCTATTGATACCATCATATCTGAAGGGCATTTAGCTACCGACCCTAAAAAGATTAAAACTTTAAAGGCACTTGAGGATTTGAAAAAGATTTACGCTTTGGCTTACACCTACAAAATCACTAACAATAAAGAATATTTTAATAAGTGCGTACAATACATTACAGCTTGGGCAACAATTAACCAAGCGATAGGCAACCCTATAAACGAATCGAAATTAGACCCATTATTTGAAGCTTACGATTTAATTAAAGAAGAAATCAAGACTGCCGACAAACAAATTATTGAAGAATGGTTTAGCAAAATTGCAGCTGCTGAAATTGCAACCCAATTTACCTCACTTAAAAGAAAATCAACCTATAATAACTGGAATTCTCACAGGATAAAAATTTTAACAAATATTGCCTATTTAACAAACAGTAAAACATACCAATTATTTGTAGATAGCAATTTTAAAAAGCAAATAGAAAAGAATTTACATGCTGATGGCTCTGGTATGGATTTTAAAGAACGGGATGCCTTGCATTATCATCAATACACTTTAGAGCCACTTTTAACCGCCGCCACAATTATTAAAAGAGCCACAGGTTTTGATTATTATACCTATCAATCTATTTCAAGTTCTTCCATTCAAAAATCGGTAGAATTTTTAGTGCCTTACGCTAAAGGTGAAAAAACCCATGCAGAATTTGTTAATAGTAGAGCAGCTTTTGACAGAAGAAGAGCAAATAATAATGAACCAGGTTATAAAATTGGTGCAAATTACGACCCGAAAAATGCCATTGATGTATTTATTGAAGCAAGCTATTTTAATAAAGAGTTTGTAGAAATTGTAAATACGTTAGCACAAAATAAGTCCAATTATGCCAATTGGCGATGTGTATTAAATGCAGTTAAAAACTAAATCTCATTATAAAATGAAAAAAAATCTCTTATTAATATTTGGTTTTCTGATTTTAAGCTTTGCCTTAAGGGCAGAAGTTAAGTTGCCAAGCCTTGTTGGCAACGGCATGGTACTGCAAAGAGATGAACAAATTAAAATTTGGGGATGGGCAAACGCCGGAGAAGTGGTAAAAGTTACCTTCAAAAACAAAACTTACACCGCTAAAACTGATAAAGACGGTAAATGGTTAATAAAATTAGATCCTCAGCCAGCTGGTGGACCGTTTAAAATTCAAATTAATAATAAAGAACTTTCTGATATTTTGATTGGTGATGTTTGGCTTTGCGCTGGCCAATCAAACATGGAGGCTTTATTGAGCCGTCCAAATATTAAAGCTAAATACACTAGTGAAATTGCGACTGCAAATTACCCCATGATTAGGCAATTTACAGTAAATAGAGATATGGCATTTATTCCGATTGCTGATGTAGCAAGTGATAAAGGTTGGGTAAGTGCAAACCCGCAAACGGTTTTATCTTTTACAGCAGTAGGATATTTTTTTGCTAAAGATTTATACAAAAAATATAAAGTACCTATTGGCATCATTAATTCTTCTGTTGGAGGCACACCTGCCCAATCTTGGGTAAATAGCGAATCGTTAAAGGAATTTCCAGAATATGATAAAGTTTGGCTGCAGTTAAAAGACACTAACGAAGTTGCCCGTATCATAAATGTACACCAACTAAAAACAGCCAATTGGCACAAAGAAATAACAGAAAATGACCTTGGTGTTAATGAAAAATGGTTTTTAGAAACTGATCATCATGATGTTAATTGGGAAGAAGTAAAAGACATCAACCAATTAGGCGAAAAAGTGAACTTCCCTAAATATGGCTCTATGTGGTTTAAAACCGAAATAAACATTCCGGCTAATTTGGTAGAAAAAACCGCAATTCTTTCTTTAGGAAGTATGCTTACGCAGGATGAAACTTATATTAACGGAAACCAAGTTGGCACAATGAATAGCAGTTATACTGATCGTTTTTATACCATCGCTCCCGGAGTATTGAAAGCTGGAAATAATAAATTGGTCATCAGGTTAATTAGCCCAACAACAGGCATCGGGTTTAACCCAAAAAATAATTATCAAATTAAATTTGGAGAAGATTCTATCGCATTAAACCAACCCTGGAAATATAAATTTGGTATAGAATTACCACAATTACCCAAAGGAAATGGTTTATCCTTACATAGCCCAACGGCATATTATTACGCAATGATTAAGCCGATGGCAAACTATAACATTAAAGGAATTGCTTGGTACCAAGGCGAAAGTAACGTCTCAAAACCAGAACAACATCAACACTTACTAACCTCATTAATAAAGACTTGGCGTAACGATTGGCAAAAACCTGATTTACCATTTTTGTTTGTTCAACTAGCAAATTACTTAGCCACAGGAACCGAACCAGAAATAAGTAATTGGGCTTTGCTAAGAGAAGCACAAATGAAAACTTTAAAAACCCCTCATACTGCAATGGTGGTTATACATGATGTTGGGGAGAAAAACGACATTCACCCAGCAAATAAACAAGATGTTGGTAAACGTTTGGCTTTGGCAGCACAAAAAATGGCTTATCACGAAGACATTGTTTATTCGGGTCCAATATATAAATCAATAAAAATTTCGGGCAATCAGGTTTATGTTTCTTTTAACCATGTTGGGTCGGGGTTAAAGATGGTAGGAAAACAATTAGAGCAGTTCAGCATTTCTGCCGATGGGAAGAATTTTGTGAAAGCTGATGCAAAAATAGTAGGAAACCAAGTGGTAGTTTGGGCTAAAGATATTACAAAACCAATTGCTGTTCGTTACGCTTGGGCAGATGCACCAGAAGGTGCAAATCTCTACAATAAAGAAGGTTTGCCTGCATCAAGTTTTAAAAGCAATTAATCATTTATAAATATTAAATTTTTAAGAATGAATTTTCAAAAAACACTTTCCACTTTCTTGTTAGTCGGTTTTTCTTTAATACTTTCAGCGCAAAGTTTTAAAGTTGACGCTAACTTAATTACAACATCACTAACAGATAGCACCAATTTTTCATTGCTAAACTCAAGGTTAGGTAGCAGGTTTTCTTTTTCTTTATTAAACGAGAAACAAAGTATGCAAACAGGCAGTTTGGGTTTTGATATGGATGAACAAACGGGCTTGCTAATTGGTGTTGAAGTTGATGAAAAATTCTATTGTTTTAGAACTACTAAACTGCCTAGAAATGCCGCTTATTTAATAAAACAGCAGTTAAAATTTGGCCCAGCATCTATGGAAATTACTGGTGAAACGCCAGAAGGCATCAAAGTTAATTTCACTTTGGTTTCTTCTTTTACAACATCTAAAGATTTAGCAGATAGTGCGGCTATTAAAACACAAATATTCCCTGGCTTTTATTTGCAGGTAAATATTGTAAACAATAGCACAACAAATGTAAATGGCAAACTTAAAGTTGCCGTAGCAAAAACACCAGTAAAGGGTTTCAATTTTATGGCTTTTGAGCCGATGAAACCTGACAACGTAACACAACGGGTTTTATTTAGAGACAATACCGATAAAGATGTAAAATTGGCATTATCGGCTATTAAATCTCCTGCAAAAGGCACTTTTAATACTGATGGTTTTGGGGGTTTATTTTATAATTTTAGCCTAGCACCAAAAGCAAATAAAGAATTTACTCAAGTTTACGCAACCTATAATGACCATAAAGTTATTGAAGACTTACGTGTGAACCAAGACCTTAAATTTTATTATACCCGTTATTGGAAAAGTATTAACGATGTTTTAAAATATGCAGAGGTGCATTATGATGAGAACATCCGCCTGACGCAAAACTTTGAAAACAGTTTAATGAATAGCAATTTAACCGCACAAGAAAAATGGGTTTTGGCCTTAACTTTCCATACTGATTTGGCAAATACTTATTTTTTATTGGATGAAAATCAGCAGCCTCGCTTTTATGTCTCTGAAGGAAGATTTAAACATTTAAGTACGGTTGATGTTGCCCACGAAACGGAAGTAAGTGCCATTTTTTGCCCTTGGCGTTTAAAATTACAATTAAGTCAGTGGACTCACTACATTGCAAGAGCAGAGGTGACTGTTGATGCTAATCCGTCCCAAGATAAACCAGCTTATCAACAAGGAATGACTGCGGCAGAATATGGCCCTTATTTATACCATGATGTTGGTGATTTACCTTTTGTTAACGAAACTGCAAATTA
Source organism: Pedobacter alpinus (assembly GCF_042684645.1). Taxonomy (NCBI): domain Bacteria; kingdom Pseudomonadati; phylum Bacteroidota; class Sphingobacteriia; order Sphingobacteriales; family Sphingobacteriaceae; genus Pedobacter; species Pedobacter alpinus. The sequence continues at coordinate 317,868 of NZ_JBHULV010000008.1, read as the reverse complement.
TAATTACGGCCCACACATGGCGGTTGAAGAGAATACATCTTTTGTTTTATTGCTTTATTATTACTGGAAAATTACTGGCGATGATGCCTTTGTAAAATCAATGTTGGGTACGGTTGATGTTTTAATGCAATCGGTAAAAAACAGAGATACCAACGGAAACGGCATAGCAGATAAAGCTTACGGTTGGAGTACTTACGATGCCAATGAAGCTTTAAAACTATCGCCAGAAAACACTTTTTTAGGGGCTAAACAAATGAGTGCTTATGCTGTAGCTGCAGAAATGTTTAGGGCTTTAGCAAACAAAGAAAAAGTTATTGCAATTGATGCTACCAAAAAAGGTGTTGTTGATGGCGAAGGTGCTGGTTTCAAAAGCTTAGGTGTAGCTGTTAATAATGAAGGTTTAAGAAATAAACAGGCTGCTTACTACGAACAAGAGGCTAGCCTAATTTTATCTACATTAAAAAAAGCACAAAAGAAATATGGTTTTATACCTGTGAGTTTAGACGAAACTTTCCCTAAGTGGGATCAGCGTTCTGTGGTTATTGGCGAAGGTTTGTTTTTACCCGGATTAGTTGGTTCAAAATCTGTTTTGTTAAAGCAATTAGCAGAGGTTTTGAAAAAAGATTATGCTACCACTTACGCTCAGAGCATTACAGATTATGGGATTAAGTTAACCACACAAGAAGGTACAACTTGGTTTAGCAAAACCATTGTTGCCGATGTGGTTGCTGCGCAATGGTATGGCATTAAGCACTCATCTGCTCCTTATGTTTATGAGTGGAATAAAAACAGTCCGTATGCTTATAACGATGGTTTGTTGAAAAAAGATGATGTTTGGATTGGCTATTGGTACCCAAGAGGAATTTCTATTTTAGGATATTGGTTGTTGGAGAATCCGATTAAGGATTAAGCGGAAAGCTAAAGACGGAAGGCTAAAGGCGGAAGGCTTAAAGCTTTCGCTTGTTTAGGTAGGGTTTTACCTTTTGAGGAAATGAATTAACTCAGCTTAGTGAACGCTGCGAAAAGCACTATTCACTCTGCACTTAACTAAAAAAATTAAAAACCACGGAGTACACAAAGCACACATAGCCAAATGGCAACTAGCCGCCCAACTCCGTGACCTCCGAGCACTCTGTGGTTAATTAATAAACAAAAACACAAAACACACAGAGCCAATTGCTAATTAGCCGCCCAACTCTGTGACCTCCGAGCACTCTGTGGTTAAAAAACCAAAGCCCATATTGAGCAAAAAAAACTCAGTAGTCAAGCCCAAATAGGGTTTCTATTTTTGATAACCCTGCGTTTTTTAAATACGAATTACCAACCTCTATACCTCTCCTCCAAAAAATCCTTCATAAACAAATTTGCTTCCCATAAATCACTCACATCATCTTTGCTAAAAGGAAATTGTGGCATATACGGATAAGGGCCAAATTCGCAAGTAACAGTTAAAACAGGAGTTTTTAATCCTACATGACGTTTCACTATTGCATCCCACCATTCGCAATGAAAATCAAGCGCCTCTTTCCACTCAGGAGCGGCAGGGTTGTTAACTTGTGGTCCACCAGGGAAACCCACACGAGCATGAAAATGATCTGAACGACTGATTGCTAAATCCAAACTTTCTTTTTGATCTTGCAAAAAAGATTCAGATACACAGCACCAATGAGAAAAATCTGCTGTGATTCTTAAATCAGGATATTTTTTTAAAAACTGAGCGGTATAAGCGGCACAAAAACTGAATTTTCCGCGGTGGGTTTCGTGTAAAATAGTAACCCCTGTTGCTGCACTAATTTCTGCCGCTAACTCAATTAGTTTACTGTTTTCTTCAAAAGTAAAATAGTCTTTACCGGTTTGTGTATTGATTAAAATTGGTTTTGCAGCAGCTAATGCATTTAAACGAGTTTCATATTCGGGAAAATAGTCTTCAAAATTTGAAGCAGCAGTTTCAAAATGTTGCCCAATCCAAGTTAAACCGTTTTTTTTTAGCTCATCAAACATTTCTGTTTGCTCTTCTTGCAACATTGGCAAATTTGCTTCTACTCCGGCATAACCTGCTCCCTTCGCCTTTACTGCAAAATCAGCCCATGATAAATGCCTGTTTCCCCATCTGGGTATAAAAAATTTGATTTCCATTGTTTGTATGTGTTCAATTTTTTTAGTCCTATGTTTAGCGTTAGAATATTGATAATACTCAATACTTAAACCCCACTACACAGTCTTTCCTGCCCTTATGCCGGGCATTGGCAGTCACTTTTTTTCCGCAAAAAAGTAACCAAAAAACTCTCGCCTGCGTCTGATGCTACGAAAGTCAGTGCTTTAGCAGTTTCATCTGTTCCGCACCAGACAAGGGCGAATTAATGGTATTTAATGTTTCTACATTTAATCAAAACGCATATATAATAATCTTTCTTAAAAAAGGTTCACAATTAAATTTCTTATATCACATTAATCTTAAATCTATTTATGATTAGTGTACTGCAACTGATAAGCTTTTGGCGTTATTCCATTCATCCGTTTAAACAAGCGGTTAAAATAAGAAGGATTATTGAAACCAGATTCAAATGCCACTTCAGCCATACTTAAATCGCCTTTTAGCAATAAGCCAGCGGCATTGCCTAACCTAATTTCGTTCATAAAATCTTTAAACGTTTTGCCAGTTTTCTTTTTAAAATACCTACAAAAAGCAGCGGTAGTCATATTACATTTTAGCGCAATGTTAGACACACTTATATCATCCTTAAAATTGCTCAAAACATAATTATAAACCCTATCTATTTTTTCTATATCGTTACTTTTGTATTGGTGGGCATAACCAATACTACACAAATAATCATATTTTTTTTCGGTAGCAATGCTCAATAATATATCGGTTAAACCAATAATCTTTTGTGCTTCGCTTAAACTTAAAAAGTCGATTAGTTTTTGCTGTAAATTTACATCATTACTAGAAATTGCAATTCCTCTTTTGGCATTATTCAGCAAATCTAACACAGGTTTCATCGGAGGAATTTTCAAAAAATCACTTCCCGCATAATCTTGATTAAACCTGATGATGATGGCTTCCGCACCATTATCTTCCATGTTTTCGTAATAACTACTATCGTTATGCCAATAATGTGGTAAACGCGAGCCTAAAAGAATAATTTCTCCGGGTTTAAACCCCGATATATGATCGCCAATAAATTTTGTGCCCTCACTTTTTAGCACAAAAGTAATTTCTAACTCATCATGAAAATGCCAAGGATTTCCAAAATAACTCACTTGCTCTCTTCTGGCATCAATGTGAAATTTACTATAAGCCGGTACTTTAAGATGAATTGGTTTCATTGCACAAAAAGTAGTGTTTTATTTACAAATATCACTCATAAAGCAAAATTTGTTTTATAAATAGCAAAATTTGAGTTAAAACCTCTTCCTAATTTCGCTTAGCTTCGCTTAACCAATTCACCTAATTATACCAAGAATGAGGTTTTCATTCTTTAAATAAACTATATGAAAATTTCTTACGGATGGAAAATTTGTATCCTCCTATTTTTTGGTACTACTATAAACTATCTGGATAGGCATGTTTTTAGCATATTAGCTCCTGAGCTCCAAAAACTATATCATTGGAATGAGGTAGAGTACAGTTATATCGTCACTGCTTTTCAGGTTTCTTATGGTTTAGGTGTGGTTTTAACGGGCAAATTGTTAGATAAATATGGTACTAAGTGGGTATTTGGAATTGGCGTTGCTTTATGGAGTGCAGCCGGTATGGCTCATGCATTCGCCAGAGGAGCTTTTGGCTTTGGTTTAGCTCGGTTTGGTTTAGGTTTAGGAGAATCGGTTAACTTTCCGGCAAGTGTTAAAACTGTCGCCGAGTTATTTCCTCCTTCTCAAAAAGCATTTGCTACAGGTTTTTTTAATGCAGGCTCTAATATTGGCGCAATAGCAGCTCCATTATTAATCCCATTTATAGCTTACAATTATGGCTGGCAATGGGCTTTTATTTCTACTGGTGCATTAGGTTTTATTTGGTTAATATTTTGGTTTAAAATTTATAAAAAGCCAGCAAAAACTGAAGTTTCAACTGAAATTGATGCTACAAAAACTTCAACCATAAAATCATCAAAAAGCTGGAAAAGTGTGGTATTAAAAAAAGAAGTTTTAACCATTTGCTTAGTTCGGTTTATATCTGACCCTACTTGGTGGTTTTTATTATACTGGCTGCCTAAATTTTTAAACGAAACTAAAGGAGTAAGTACATCATCATTAGGTTGGCCTTTGGTTGCCGTTTACCTAATGGCAGATGTTGGCAGCTTAACCGGAGGCGCATATTCATCTTATTTAATTAAAAAAGGCAAAGGTATTTATGAATCAAGAAAACAGGCTTTATTAACCTGTGCTTTAATTGCATTGGTACTTAGTGGCGTTGGTTTTACAGATAATTTATGGCTTGCCGTATTGCTAATTGGTTTAGGTGCTGCTGCACATTGTGGCTGGACAGCCAACATATTTGCAACCATTACAGATGTTTTCCCTTCAGATGAAGTGGGAACGGTAATGGGTGTAGCAACTTTATCAGCAGTAAGCGGTGGCATAGTACTGTCTCTTTTAACTGGTAGAATTTTAGAACTCACCGGTGGCTACGGAGGCATATTTATGATTATAGGCTTTACTTACCTATTGGGTTATCTATTATTAACCCGCTTAATTCCCGAAATAAAAACAAATGAAACATTAGAAAATGGACTATAAAAAATTAACCCCAGCAGATAAAGCCCAATTTGAGAAAGACGGCTATATTTTAATTAAAGGAATGCTACAAGAAGCAGAAGTAAAAAAACTGTATAGCATTGCCATTAACGACCAAGTAATTAGCAATAAATCTTTTGACAGAGGCGATGCTAACGGATTAAGAACAAAATTAGCTTTATGGTATTCCTTGGCTGATGATGCTTATAGTTTACTAGCTCGCTCTAAGCGGATTGTTGAAGGAGCAAACTTATTATTAGGCGGAGAATCGGCACATTTTCATTCTAAATTGATGCAAAAAGAACCCAAAGTTGGTGGCGCTTGGGAGTGGCATCAAGATTATGGTTATTGGTACCGAGATGGATTTTTGTACCCTCAAATGTTGAGCGTATTAACAGCTTTATCAGCATCTACCAAAGAAAATGGTTGTTTACAAGTGATTAAAGGTTCGCATTTAATGGGAAGAATAGAACATGGCTTTAGCGGTGAGCAAGTTGGTGCAAACCAAGAAAGAGTTGACGAAGCATTAAAAAATTCAGAATTAGTTTTCGTGGAGATGGAAGCTGGAGACACTTTATTTTTCCATAGCAACTTACTTCACCGTTCTGATGCTAATTTGAGTGATGCACCAAGATGGTCGTTAATTTCTGCCTATAATTTAATCACCAACAAACCTTATAAAGGTAATTACCCGTCTGCCACAGAAAAAATTAACATTGTTAATGATGATGTTTTATTACAAGCTGGCAATGAAGGAATTAAAGATAATGCAAATTTTTTAGTGAAGTAGAGCTTTAAAATATTTTTAATTTAATCTAAAAGCGGGAAATAATTAAATCATTTCCCGCTTTTTTATGGCCAATTTTTTGAACTCTATTTTATACCAAAAAAAATCAATAAATAGCTTATATGCATTTTTTAGTTTTTTTTATTAGATTGTTTAATATTTTTACATAGGAATTGGATATATGGATAAACGGATACAAAATGCTAACAGGGGTTAAAGAAATAGCGAGAAGGGCAAATGTTTCAACCGGAACTGTTGATAGGGTTTTACATAATAGAACGGGCGTTTCTGAAGCAACTAAAAACAAAATATTAGCTATTATGAAAGAGCTGGACTACCAGCCAAATATTTTAGCCAGAAGATTAGCCTCTAAAAAAGTATTACGTTTTGCAAGTTTAATTCCGTCTGTTTCTGCCGAAACCGAATATTGGGATGCCCCAATAAAAGGTATTGAAATGGCTGAAGCAGAAATTAAGCAATTTGGGATTGTGATTGATAAATACTTTTATGATCAAAACGACAAACAATCTTTTGTTAAGCAATCAAACAATATTTTAAAAACCCCTATAGATGGCATATTGGTTGCCCCTATTTTTATTGAAGAGTCTTTAGCATTTTCTAAACTTTGTAACCTTAAAAAAATCCCCCAGGTTTTCATAAACTCTGATATCCCTAATGAAAGTAGGTTGAGTTATATTGGTCCAGATTTATTTCAAAGTGGACATTTGAGTGCGCACATGGTTAATTACTTAGTTGCTAGTGGCGATAAAATCCTAATCGTTAACATATCTAAAGAAATTGATAGTTACCATCACTTAATGCGAAAAGAAGAAGGCTTTATTGCTTATTTTAAAGACCATCAAAAAAAGGTAAAAATCATAAAAACAGATATTACCCCAGACACAGATTACCCTTCTGTTGCTAAAAGATTAACGGAAGTACTAACAGAACATACTGACGTAAAAGCAATTTTTGTTACCAATTCAAGGGTTTTCTCTGTTGCCCAGTTTCTACAAAAAACCAATCAAGAACATATTTTTTTAGTAGGTTACGATTTTTTACCCGGAAGTATAGAGCATTTAAAAAACGGTGTGATAGATTTTTTGATTTGCCAAAAACCACAAGAACAAGCATACAAAGGCATTATGGCTTTATACCAAAATGTGGTTTTAAACGGAGATGTGGAACCAACTTATTTTATGCCTATTGATGTGATTACTAAAGAAAATTATACTTCTTATAGGAATTAGGGAGGGCGTTTAAACACTCTATCAACTAGCGGGTATATCCCTTTTTTAATAAAATGCATTCTGTATTTCTCTAATGTCATGGCGAGGTACGAAGCCATCTGTTCATTTTTCGCACTCTCTTTTACTAACTTATTGCTTCGATATTACTTTTAATAACAACGCATTCAGGATAAGTGTTTCTTTCATGCCGGACACAGTCCTTTCCCATTTAAGATTTAAGTGGCTTGCAAACGGGACAATTACATCAGTTGAGGTTATTCCAAGTTATATATACTGCTTCTCACTTATAAAATTTCTTAACCGAACAAATTTGTTTAAACCGTTTTTTCATTTAACAACCGGTTTATTTATCTTTCGCTCTTCGTGATGTTAGCGCAGCGCATCTCGAAGAGCGAAAGATAAAAAGGATTTATAATCCGCTATTCATATTAAATAAATCCCTTTCTTGTTTATTGTTCCGAAGGGTCAATAAATAATTTTGAAAATCGAGGACTGTGCCCGGAAATTTAAGTGTTTGTTTCTTGCCGGACACAGTCCTTTTTTTCTTATTAAGATTTAAGTGACCCGCAAGCGGAACACTTAAACCAGTTAGGGTGTTTGTACCGTCCCAATTAAATACTTTATCAACTCCATTTGCCTTGAATTCTATCGTTGCTGTTTTTGGTTGCGTGGTTGCGTAAATATTAGAGATAATTTTATTGATTTTATCATAACTAAAACCTAAAGATTTTAATACTCTTCCATAACCCGTTTTTCCAGTTCCATTTTCACCAAATACTACGGTTAGGTTTTTTCCGAAGTGAATACTTTGATTTTTAGCTAGCCGATTTACACCTGTAATGTCACAGAGTTTTGCAAGTTCAATTTGTTTGCTTGTCGGAGTATATTTAGGCTTTGTAATAGTAAGTATAGGTAAAGTCTTACTTTTTTTAAGTGGTTCTAAAAAATAATCAAAAACAGACTGCCTTTCTGCTGTCGTTAACTCATTTTCAGTGCTTACAATTCTGCTTATTAAAAGTTTGCCCCAGTCTTCCTGCGTTTCTGCCCATTCCCAAAGGAAGTCGACAATTTCTTTTTTTGTTGTAGTTGTTGAAGCCATTAATTTAAGATTTTAATAGTGTAGCTCATTCTCATAATAGCACACTATAATACTATATCGGTTATCAATTTTGATAAAAGTAATTTAACAAAATTAACTTCCATAAAAGTAAATTTAATAACCTAAATATGTTTACGGTTTCCCGTATTCTAACATTTTAAATTTCTTTTATTTTTAAAAATTAGATTAATCTGTAAAAGAATATTCCAAAAATAGAAAACCCAACATCTGCGCTAATCAGCGAAATCTGCGGGAGAAAAAACTAGAATATTTAACAATAAACAATGCTTAAGCGCAAAAGCTAATGGAAAAAGTAGAGCGTGAAATAAAGTGTTATTTGAAGATGCTGCAAAAACAAAGTTTTGTGCTATAAATTTAGAGATTGCTTCATACCTCGCAATGACACGGACAAACAGCACAATTAAATAAAACATATTTTCCTTCCGCCAGCTGATGAACTTGGGAATTAAAGACATGGTTTTGCCACAGAACAGAGAGCGTTAGGGATTGCAGTGGATACCCGCCTTGTGGCTAAGGCCTTGTGAAGTATGAGCATAAAGCCCGGCTACGCCATTTCGCGGAGAACGCCCAAAAACTAAAATTTAATAAATCTATCCATCTGCTGCCCAGTAAACTTCAAGGTATCTTCTTTAAAAAAATCGCCTTCTTCATTCAACTCAGTATGAATGGATGGAATATGAATTTTGAGTGGTAAAACATGTAGGTTAATATAATTACAGATTCCAGTTAAATGATCTATCCCTCTAATGTTGCCGTATTTACCTGTAGAATGCCCAACTAAAGCCACTTTCTTTTCAAAAAAAGAATCTGGGAATTTGCAACAATCTATAAATAGTTTTAAAATACCGGGGAAACTGCCATTATACTCGGGTGCAATAAAAATAAATTTTTGGGCTTCACTTACTTTATCTTGTATTTTCTGAAAAGCCTCGCTCCTATCGCCATACATATCTGTTTGGATTACGGTAGCTGGTAAATCTGTTAAATATAAAATTTCACTCTCTAAGCCTTTTGCAGCAAGCGTTTTTTGATAATATTGGGCAATTTTAGCAGTATTACTATTTATCCTGTTGGTACCCGAAACAATAATTGTCATGTTTATTTGTTTATAAATTGCATTAACGTGTGGAAATTGATATTGTTTAAATTTGTATCTTGCCGCCTTGTTAAAAAGATTTAAAATTTGGCCTAAATTACAAAAAATGGCCTTTCTTTTTTATAAACAGCATACCAAACAAAAAGTTTCAAAATAGGAAATTATTACATGAGTAAAATCATTGCAATTGCCAATCAAAAAGGAGGCGTTGGTAAAACAACAACTTCTATAAATTTAGCTGCCAGTTTAGCCGTATTAGAGTTTAAAACTTTAATTGTTGATGCCGATCCGCAAGCCAACTCCACATCAGGTATTGGTTTTGACCCTCGTACCATAAAACATAGCATTTACGAGTGCATTATTAATGATGTTACTGCCCGTGAAGCCATACAAAAAACAGATACCCCAAACTTAGATTTGCTGCCAGCACATATTGATTTGGTAGGTGCAGAAATTGAGATGATTAACTTGCATGAACGCGAGTATAAAATGAAAGCGGTTTTGGCACAAATAAGCGATGATTATGATTTTATCATTGTAGATTGCTCTCCTTCTTTAGGTTTAATTACCATTAACGCTTTAACTGCAGCTCATTCTGTAATTATACCTGTACAATGCGAATATTTTGCATTAGAAGGTTTGGGCAAATTGCTAAATACCATTAAAATTGTACAAAACAGGTTAAACCCCGATTTACAAATTGAAGGTATTTTATTAACCATGTACGATGTGCGTTTACGCCTATCAAACCAAGTGGTAGAAGAAGTACGTTCGCATTTTGAAGATTTGGTTTTTAACACCATTATTGCCCGTAACACAAGGTTAAGTGAAGCTCCAAGTTTTGGCGTATCGGTAATTATGCATGATGCTAATTCTAAAGGTGCAATCAATTATTTAAACTTGGCGAGAGAAATTATTGAGAAAAACGGTTTAACTAGAGAAAATCCGGTAGATATTAAAGCGGCATTGAAGAAATGAGTAAAGACAGAAAATTTGGATTAGGCAGAGGATTAGGTGCTTTACTAAGTGACACACCAGAAGTTAACAGAGAAAGAGGCCAAACCAATACCAACAGTAATTCTTCGGTAACAGATAATCCATCGGCAGCTTTAGGCGCTATAAGCCATGTAAAAGTGAGCCAAGTGGAGGTTAACCCTTTTCAACCAAGGTTTGAGTTTGATGAAGATGCTTTAAAAGAATTATCAGAATCCATAAAATTACAAGGTTTAATACAACCCATTACCGTTAGGCAATTGGGGCAAAATAGCTACCAATTAATATCTGGTGAGCGTAGGTTAAGAGCCTCAAAATTAGCAGGAATTTTAGAAATACCTGCTTACATACGCACCGCTGATGACCAACAAATGCTAGAAATGGCATTAATTGAGAACATACAGCGTGAAAACTTAAATGCCATTGAAGTTGCCTTAAGTTTTCAGCGGATGATTGAGGAGTGCAGTATAAACCAAGAAGAATTAGGCGATAGGGTTTCTAAAAACAGATCAACCGTTACTAATTATTTGCGTTTATTAAAGTTACCACCAACCATACAAGCCGCTATTAGGGATAACAGAATTTCTATGGGGCATGCCCGAGCTTTAATTAGCGTTGCCGATGCCACAACGCAACTTTACATTTTTCAGGAGATTTTAGATAAAGACCTTTCTGTACGTAAAGTGGAAGAATTGGTTCGTCAGCTAAAAAATGACGCCACCAAACCGGCATCAAAAGATAAAAAACCAGAAGCTTTTTCTTTTCAGTATCAAAAAATTCAGGACGATTTATCTTCTAAATTTGCCACTAAAATTAAAATGAAAGTGCAAGATGGTGGCAAAGGAAGTATAGAAATCCCTTTCTTATCTGACGATGATTTGAGCAGGATTCTTGAACTGTTAGATTGGTAATGTTTAAATACGGTATCACATTTTTATTTTTCTTATTCTTTTTGCAGGCTAAAGCTCAGCAAAAAGATACTACTGCCGTTTCAGAAAATAATGTAACTGATACCCCAAAAATAAAAACTCCCTTTAAAGAACAATTTAAAAATACCACTAAAGAATTAGGGCTTTTATTTAAAGATACCACGGTTTTACAAAATCCTCGCAAAGCGGTTTTACGGTCTGCCCTTATACCAGGTTGGGGACAAGCCCGAAATAAAAAATGGTGGAAAGTACCTTTAGTTTATGGTGGTTTTGTGGGTTTAGGTTTGGTTTACGAATTTAATAATCGGTTTTACCAAGAGTTTTTGATTGAAAGCCAATTTAGAAAGGACAACCAAACAAAGCCTAGTGAACAGCGTTTTTTCTTTGTGCAATACCAAGGAATTTCTGATGATCAAATTTATAGTGCTAAAGATTTTTATCGCCGTAATAGAGATTTAACTCTTTACAGTTCTTTTGGTTTTTATCTTTTACAAATGGTAGATGCTTATATAGATGCTAAATTAGCTACATTTGATGTGAGTGATGATTTATCGTTAAAAATTAAACCAACTATTAATATGCCATCGTACGCAAATACACATTCGCTTGCGCCTATGCCAATGCTTACCTTAAAATTAAATTTTAAATAAATGAAAATAGCCCTTCTTGGATACGGAAAAATGGGTAAAATGATTGAATCTATCGCTTTAGATAGAAATCATGAAATCGTATTAATTATAGATCAAAACAACGCCCAAAATTTAACGATAGAAAACATACGCAAAGCTGATGTAGCAATAGAATTTAGCACTCCAGACACTGTTTTAAGTAATATAGAACTTTGTATTGAAGCTGGTGTACCTTTAGTTGTAGGCACAACGGGTTGGTATGGGCATTTACAAAAAGTTAAGGATAGTTGTTTAGCCGCTGGTTCTACAGTAATGTATGGTTCAAATTTTAGTGTCGGAGTTAATATATTCTTTCAGTTAAACCAACAGATGGCTAAAATGATGAATAATTTTGCCGACCAGTATGATGTTGGTGTTGAAGAAATTCATCATATTCATAAATTAGATTCGCCTAGTGGAACCGCAATTACCATTGCTGAAGATATTGTTGAAGAGTTTGATAATAAAACAGAATGGGTTGATGTAAAAGCTGATGACGAAGTAACAAATCATCAAGCAAGTAATCTTATTATAAATTCTTACAGAGAAGGTGAAGTACCGGGTACACATTCTGTAATTTATGATTCGGATGTGGATAGGATTGAATTTAAACACATTGCCCACGGTCGCCAAGGATTTGCACTGGGTGCTGTAATTGCAGCCGAATGGTTAAAAGGAAAAGCAGGTTTTTATTCTGTAAAAGAAATGTACAATTTTAAAGCTTAAAGCATAATCATGAATTTAAAATTCTGGGAAAAGAAAAAAGAAAAAAAGAAAAAGAGTGCTAGCAGAGAGTGGTTAGACGCTATTGTTTTTGCAGTTATTGCGGCAACCATTATCCGAGGCTTATTTATTGAAGCTTACACCATACCAACTGGTTCTATGGAACGCTCTTTATTGGTCGGCGATTTTCTTTTTGTAAGTAAAATGAGCTACGGAGCTCGCACTCCTATTACACCTGTTGCATTTCCGTTTGCACACCATACCATGCCTATTTTAAACACCAAAGCATATTGGGATGGTATTCAATTACCTTATTACCGTTTACCGGGATTTGGAAAAATTGAAAGGAACGATGTGGTAGTTTTTAATTACCCAATGGATGCGGATGAACCTTTAAACCGCCCAATTGATAAGCGAGAAAACTATATTAAAAGATGTTTAGGTATTGCTGGTGATACACTTTCTATAGTTGATACGCAGGTTTTTATTAATGGGAAACCGGGAGATTTACCCGAAATGAGCCAAACACAATACTATGTAAAAACTGACGGCACAGATTTTAATCCAATGGCTTTAAAAGATATCGAAGCTGATGTAGAGCGTGTTACTAATGATGAGTATGTGATTACCATGCCCAAAGCAGAGATTGAAAAAATTAAAGCTTTTTCTAATGTGAAAATGGTAACCCCTGTAATTGCAGAAAAAAACACCTTTGAACAACAAGTTTTCCCAAGTGATGGTAAACTAAACTGGAATCAAGATAATTTTGGGCCAATAATTGTACCTAAACAAGGCTGGACAGTTACTTTAGACAGTTTATCACTACCAGTTTATAAAAGAGCTATTGAGCTTTATGAAGGTAATAAATTAGAAGTTAATGGTAACGATATTTTAATTAATGGTGTTAAAACTAATACCTATACTTTTAAAATGAATTATTACTGGATGATGGGTGATAACCGCCACAATTCTTTAGATTCGAGATATTGGGGTTTTGTACCGGAAGATCATATAGTAGGAAAAGCATTATTTGTTTGGATGAGCTGGAATGATAATGGTTCCTTCTTAAGCAAAATTAGATGGAATAGGTTGTTGATGGGGATTCATTAATAATTCTTTTTTAAAATATTTAAATGCTCAGCTTTATAAGTTGGGCATTTTTTTTAGATATTTTTTGGGGTTAGAGATGATAAACATGTAGGCTTAAACTCTTCATTTGACACTCAACAAAGTTTAACCTTTTTACTGGTTTAGGTTTAGCTTTTTATAATATTTAACCTCCCTCTACCCCTCCAGAGGGGGACATATATATCATGAGAAACTGAATTTGATCGCATAAAAAAAGTCTGGATTTACACCCAAATTTTATACTTGATACTTAATACTTGATACTTGATACTTAATACTTGATACTTAATACTTGATACTTAATACTTGATACTTGATACTTAAATCTACTTAATCAAATCATACAATTCGTCTAACTTTGGTGAAAGTACGATCTCAATTCTACGGTTTCTACTTCTAGCTTCCGCTGTATTTCCTAATTCAATAGGTTGAAATTCTCCTTTACCAGTTGCGGTTAAACGCTCAGGAGTTATTGCTTGTAATTCTTTTAAATATCTCACTACAGAGGTTGCCCTTAATACACTTAAATCCCAATTGTCTTTAATTTGCCCAAGATTACCTACCTTTTGATTATCTGTGTGCCCTTCAACCGCAATATTAATTTCAGATTGTGTGTTTAGTACTTTTGCAAGTTCTTGTAAAGCTTGTTTTCCCTTTTCATCAATAACAATAGAACCTGTGTTAAACAATAACTTATCAGTTAAAGAAACGTAAACTTTACCATTTTTAACTTCAACAGTTAAACCATTTTCTGTAAAACCTAATAAGGCTTTTTGTAATTTATCTTTTAAAGCATTTGTAGCTTCATCTCTTTTTCTAAGTATTTCTTCTACCTCTTTTAGCCTAGCTTCACGCTTTTTTAAATCTTCGGAAAGTTTATTAATTTCTGACGAACTATTTGAACTTAAGCTTGCATAATTTTTATTTAAGCCTTCTAATTCTTCGGTTTTACTTGCAATTCTTGCATACAAATCTGCAGTGTCTGCTTTTAAAGTTTTTATGGTTTCCTCCAAAGAGATAATTTTAGTCTGAGCATTATTCCAACCTAAATTCAAGGAATCTTTTTGTGAAACTAATGCTTCATATTTTTTCTTTGACATTACCACACATGAACTTAGGAATAGCAATACTACAATAGCGGATAAAATATGTTGTTTCTTCATTTGATTTATATTTTAAAAATTCAATATAAGGATTTTATAATAGCTTTAAACACTTGCAATGGCCTCTTTTAAAAAACTATTTAAAGGCATTATCTCTTTAAAACAATTAATAACTTCACTAATTATACCTTTATTATATAATGCTTCATCCTTTATAGGATAACTTACTGTAAAACTCTTAAGTTTTAATAACTCAATATTAGGATGATCAGCATCATAACCTTTTGGTGTAGTCTTTAGTTTATCCTCTTCGGACAATCCATCCTTAAAATAAGTTTTAAAACTCTTACTGTCCAGGATAGCTAATAAATCATCCCCATTATAATCAATCTCTTGTCTTATCGATTTTAGATGAGGAGCATCAGGCATCCACATTCCTCCTGCTATAAAACTATTACCTGGTTGCAATTGTACATAATAACCTGGGCTATGCACACCTTTGGCGCTTAGAGAAATATAAAAAGCAAAATTTAATTTGTACGGCGATTTATTCTTGCTAAATCTAACGTCTCTGTAAATTCGCATTACACTTTTTTTACCCGTTAACTCGCCAGGAATTTGAGGTTCAATTTCTCTAAAGCCATCGATAACTTGCTGCGCAAAAGCATCAACATTATCTTTAGCTTTTAAATAAGTTTCTTTATGTTCTTGAAACCATTCCCGGTTATTATTTTCCGACAGCAGGCTTAAGAATTCTAATGTCTCTTTACTAATCGTGGTCATAATGAGAAACGTATTTTATTTTTGGAGACAACCAGTACAATAATATCACTCTAGAATACCTAAAATTTACAGGTGCTAATAATAAACTAAATGAAAGAATAACCCCAATATAAATCCATGGCGACTCTTGTTCATTTGTAAAAACATACGTAGCAATACCTAATGCTACGGCAAGCGCAACATTTAAAGCATAACCCACATACATTGCAGCATAAAAGTAACCAGGTTCAACTTCATAACGCAAGGCGCATTTTGGGCACACTTCATGCATTTTCTGCGATTTAAAACCATACATTGATGTTTTAAATAAATCGCCTCTTCTACAACGTGGGCATTTGGCCTCAAGCATTGCTTTTAATTTTGGAGTTTTTGCCATAATAAAAAAAAATCCCGTCTGTTAAACGGGAATGTTTTAATTTAAGTTTATTTTTTCAGCTTTCATATCTATTACAATATCTTTTTTACGATATTTCTTATACCATAAAACACCTATGCCTGCAATAATTAAGTACGGAGCTGCTAATAAATACATAATCCCTTTATTAAGTCCGCTACCTGTATTACCTCCTCCTTTCAAATTTGATTCAACCGTAGCTTGACACATTGCACATTGTGCAAATGTTGTATTACTTAAGCAAACCAAAACAAGTACAAATAAAGTAACTGTTAAAAGTTTTGAATATTTCATGTGCTTAAAATTTAAAAATTGTAATATGGGGAAACCATTAAATAAACAATTACGCCTGTAGAAGTAACATAAAGCCATATAGGATAACTCCACCTTACCAGTTTACGGTGCTTTTCTACCTGCATTTGCAAGCCTTTGTAAAAGCTCAATAATATTAAAGGTAATACACCAGCTGCTAAAATAATATGACTCACCAAAATAACGTAGTAAACATACCTTAAATTGCCTGCTGAACTTACTTCTTCTGCATTTAATATGCCATCATTGTTTAAATCTCCGTATTTAGTTTCAGGAGCGAAATAATGAAAAATAATATATGACACTAAGAAAAGAGACGATAAAATAAATGTTAAAATATTGGTTCTTTTGTGTGCTTCAATATTTTTTTGCTTAATAAAATATAATGATATCAATAACAACACAGTACAAGTACCATTAATTATTGCATTAAGTGTTGGTAAAAAATACACAAAACTTGGAGTAGGTATAGTTACAGGTATAAGTTTTCTATTTAGTATTACTACCACAACTAAGACAAAAATAGATATCCCTGTAATCAATCTAAAAATTAATTTATCACTCATCTTTTATAAACTTATATGAAGGTATTTTTGTTTTAACCTTCTACCTTAATTTTTCTTAATTCTTCGGTAATCAAGACTTTAATTTCATCACTCAATCTTTTTCCTTCATCCCTAGAAGTTCCAGTATAATATCCTCTAATTCTATTATCAGCGTCTAATAAAATGAGTTTGTCGCTAAAAATAAAATTGTTTTTATCAATTTGAACCGCATTTACAAAAAATTGATTTCTGGCTAAACGGTAAGTTACGCTGGTATCAGCAGTTAGCAAATTCCATTTATTAAATTTAGCCCCAATTTCAGTTTCAAAAGATTTAAGAAGGTTAGGCTTATCAAAATCAGGATCTATACTAATAGATACAAATTTAATACGCTTATTGTCCTTATACTCTTCTTGTAAAGCACTTAGTTGCTCATTCACTAATGGTAAAACTTCCTTATTACGGCTATAAAAAAAATTAACAATAATTAATTGTTGCGTATTTTTAGCTAGTAGCACTGAGTCACCATTGCTATCAAACAAAACCGGGTAATTTATAGCGTGATATATTGTGTCTGGAATTTTCTCGCCTCTTTTTGTATGAAAAGTTCCGGCAACAATCTTAGGCCCTAAAATGGGTAATGGTTTGTACCTATTTTTACCTTTTGCTTGTAGTAAATAATACAAAAATCCTGGAACCGCTAAGATGGTTACCAGGATTAATATTTTTTTTAAAGGAAATTTGTTCCTACTCATTAGTTCATGTGAAGGTTCAAGAAATTTCCCTCTACTAACATTAATACAATGAAATACGCAATAAAAATAAAGGATACAAGAAGCCCTACAATTAAAGCATATTTTTCAAATTTCAAGTGCATAAAAAATGCAACTATATAATATGCCTTCACTAAAGTTAAAGCGATGTAAAGAAAATTTCTAACTCCTAAAGACATCATTGTTTCAGGAACTGCTAAAGCTATTATAAACTCAACAACGGTTATACCTAACAAATAGAAAAACACTTTCCAAATTTTACCTTTAGACATTGACGCATGCTCTTCTGCATGTTCTACATTTGTATGATCTGCTGACATCTTAATTAAATTTTAAAATTATACTAAATAAAAGAAGGTAAACACGAATACCCAAACTAAATCTACAAAGTGCCAGTAAAGACCAACTTTCTCAATCATTAGGTAGTGTCCTCTTCTTTCAAACACACCAAGCATCGTCATTATTAAAATAATAATATTAATGATAACACCTGAAAAAACGTGAAAACCATGGAAACCAGTTATTGTAAAAAATAGGTTTGCAAATTGTTGCGCACTAATGTTATCGGCACCAAGTGCACTAACAGCTTCTGGTCCTGGTATTGTTCCCCACCAAAAACCTTCATGGTGTAAATGAGACCATTCTAAAGCTTGGCAACCCAAAAACATGAAACCGCCAATAATAGTTGCAACCATCCACCATATAACTTCTTTTTTTGAGTTACGATGTCCTGCTTCTACGGCTAAAACCATCGTAACAGAACTCATAATTAATATAAAAGTCATGATTCCTACGAAAACTAAAGGAGCGCCATGGTCTGTAATACCTGGAATAGATTGAAAGACAATGTCAGGATCTGGCCATGTCATTTTACTAAACCTCTGTGATCCGTAATAAATCAGAAATGCAGAAAATGTAAATGCATCTGATAAAAGAAAAAACCACATCATCAGTTTACCATATTCCACAGAGAATGGTGATCTGCCTCCGCTCCAGGGAGTGGTTTTAACTTCGTCTAATTTTGCTGTTGTATCCATCAAATAATAAAGTTGTAATTTCTGAGTAAAATTTTACTGGTTCAAAAGTAAGAAAAGGTATAAATATATCCATAGAATATCTACAAAATGCCAAAAAATAGACGAAATTTCTATTCTAAAAGTACTTGTAACATTCGGAACTTTACTGTAACTACTTATTAATGCGGTTATTAGCATAATTAACCCAGCAAGTATATGCACTATATGAAATAGTGTAAAAGCGTAAACAAAACTAATTGTAGCGTTAGAATTAACAAAAAACACTCCCAAATCAGTCCAAACTGTCCAACCGTAAACTTGTAAACTAATAAAAACTACACCCAAAACAAAAGTTACCCATAGCCATAATCTTTGTAAACCAAATTTTAATTGCTTAGCTTTTAAAAAAGCCAAGTGCATGGTAATACTACTAATTACAATTACTACTGTACTATATAAAAATACTTTAGGCAAAGGCACATTTAAACTTTTCCTTAAACCATCACCAGAATATACAATAAAACCACTGGTAAGACCTGCAAAAAATATAATAGAAGACACAATAAAAAGCCATAGAATAAACTTTTTAGGTTGCAGGTTATGTCTGTCCAAATCTTTATTAACTGCCATCATATCTATTTTAAATTAAACAATAACACCAGTTGTACTACTGGCAAATATATAAAACTACCAAACATTAGCCTTTGAGCTGATTTAATATCTAACTTTTGCATAAGTACAAATGCTTGATAAGAGAAAATGATTCCAATTATTAACGATACTATTGCTATTAAATCTCCCCCAAAACCAAAATAGGTGGGTAATAAACTTACAGGAATTAATACTAAAGTGGAAGCCCAAGTAATAACAGCACTTGTTTTATCTCTATGTGTGGTGGGTAATAGCCTAAATCCTGCTTTCTTGTAATCATCATCTAATACCCAAGCAATGGCCCAAAAATGTGGAAACTGCCAAACAAACTGTATTCCAAATAAAACTAAGGCTATGGTATCGATTTTACCATGTGCAGCTACGTAACCAATTAATGGAGGTAAAGCTCCAGGAAATGCTCCAACAAAAACAGCAATAGGAGATTTTCTTTTTAATGGAGTATAAATAAATGCATAAAGAAAAATTGAAAATACGGATAAAAGTCCTGTTAGTATATTTAAGCTTCCTAATAAATAAGTACCGGATATGCCCATTACCAAACTCAAAACAAGTGCTTGGCCGTTAGTCATCCTGCCAGAAGGCAATGGCCTGTCACAAGTTCTCTTCATCAACTTATCAAGGTCTTTTTCAATAATTTCATTAAATCCATTAGCTGCTGAAGTAACTAAGAAACCTCCGATAACTAATTTTAACCAACTTATCCAATTAATGCCTGCCTGACTCTCTTCTGCAATTAGAAAACAAATTGAAGCGGAAAAAACAACCAAAAAAGTAAGTCTTAATTTAATTAAATTTTTAAAATCTTTAAAAAACTGCCCCACTATAATTTAATTAAATTTTCCTTTTTACTAAAAACAATAAAAAGTAAATAAAGTTGTACCGAAAATAAAATAGTTGCTAACAGTACGTGTGCTGCTTGTGCCCATGGTGCTAGTGCAAAATATGTAAGAACTAATCCTGTAAAAACTTGTGCTAAAAACAATAATATCATTATTAAAGACAGGTTTTGCAATAAACCTGTAATTCTTGTCCTTTTGATTAATGTAAAAAAAACTAAACTAAGCCCTAAATACAACCAAACCAAATCTTTATGCTGTGTAAATATCCTTCCAGTTTCTGTTAACCATAAACTACGCTCTAATTCTGGGAAAGTAATTTTAACAGCATCAATACCCTCTCTTACCTCTGTACCTACAGTAATTTGTATTACCGAAACGATGATAACTAATAGAGAAACGATTCTTAACAACCATAACTGTTTTAAGCTGATTTTTAAGTTAAAAACATGTGTTTTTACAGCAAAATAAGTGTACAAGGCAACACCTAAAATTAATATAGCAACTAACATGTGTACAGTTATTACCCATGCTAACAAGTTTGTTGATACAACGATAGAACCTAACCAAGCTTGAAATACCACTAAAAATAGATTTAAAAAACTTAGCCAGAAAACAATTGGTTTAGTTTTTAACAGTGATATGGAATAAAAGAAGCATGCTAATAAAAACAACCCTGTTAAAGCTCCAATTAA
Source organism: Pedobacter alpinus (assembly GCF_042684645.1). NCBI lineage: Bacteria > Pseudomonadati > Bacteroidota > Sphingobacteriia > Sphingobacteriales > Sphingobacteriaceae > Pedobacter > Pedobacter alpinus. Next base: position 297,308 of record NZ_JBHULV010000008.1, on the reverse strand, counting down.
TCTGTTAATGTATTCTATATAAGTTTTAGCAGCATTAAATTCCTCAGGAATACCAATGGTCTCATCATGCCTCACTTTTACAGCTAAATCAGTATAGCCCGCCTTATCCAATAATTTAGCAAAACGTTCATTCTTTGCTATTCTTTGCTCAACATACTTCTCTTTATAATCAAGAGGAAGTTGAGTAATATCTGTTGGAGGAATATACTGATCAAAACATTTAGGCCAATCTGGGCAACCCATACCAGAACCTGAACTTCTAACTACTCCGCCTGCAAGTATGAGCAGGAAAAGAGAAATTAAAGTGGTTAGATTAGCTAATAAAAAACGTTTTTCAGCTTTTGAGTGCATTGCGATTTTATAAAAATTGGGGTATCAGTAATTAAATTACAGGATACCCCAATTATATCTTTGTTAAGAAAATATTATTTTACTTCCTCATTTTTATTTACAGGATTGTGCTCAAGATTCCATTTTTCTTGGATTTTCTCTGCCTCCTCGTTTCCATCAAAGTCATGTGGCATATTAGAACTCATGGTTTGAGAAAGTGGAGTTGTTTGCATAATGAAATCTGTTTCATGACCTGGCTTGCTATAATCATAAGGCCAACGGTAAACAGTTGGAATTTCACCTGGCCAGTTACCATGTATTCTTTCAACTGGTGTAGTCCACTCTAAAGTTGTAGATTCCCATGGGTTTTGAGTTGCTTTTTGACCAAAGAAAATAGAATAAAAGAAGTTGTACAAGAAAGCTACTTGAGCTACTGCACCCAAAATTGCTGACCATGTAATAAATTTATTTACTGATAGCCATTCGCTCATTGACTCAAACTCTGTGAAGGCATAATATCTACGTGGCACACCGTCTAAACCCATAAAGTGCATTGGGAAGAATACCAGATAAGCTGAGATAAAAGTTAACCAAAAGTGTAGATAACCTAATTTAGCATTCATCATTCTTCCAAACATTTTAGGGAACCAGTGGTAAATACCTGCTAACATACCAAATATTGCAGCAGAACCCATTACTAAGTGAAAGTGAGCTACAACAAAATAGGTATCATGTAAGTTGATATCTAAAGCAGCATTCCCTAAAAATAATCCAGTTAAACCACCAGAAATAAAGAAAGAAACCAAACCTATACCAAAAAGCATTGCAGGTGTAAATCTGATGTTACCTCTCCATAATGTTGCTAAATAGTTGAATGTTTTAACAGCAGAAGGTACCGCAATAATTAATGTCGTTATCATGAAAACCCCACCTAAGAAAGGATTCATACCGGTAACAAACATGTGGTGACCCCAAACAATAAAAGATAATACTGTTATACCTATTAAAGAGTACACCATTGCATGGTAACCAAAAATTGGTTTACGTGAATTTGTAGCAATAACTTCTGAGGTAAGACCTAAAGCAGGCATTAATACAATGTAAACCTCTGGGTGACCTAAAAACCAAAATAAATGTTGGAATAATATAGGACTACCACCTTCATTAGGAATAGCTTGACCGCCAATAAAAATATCTGATAAATAGAAAGAAGTACCAAAACTTCTGTCAAAGATTAACAAAACTACAGCTGCAACTAATACAGGGAATGATAGAATACCTACAATAGCAGTTAAAAAGAATGACCAGATAGTTAAAGGCATTTTCCATAAGTCCATACCTTTGGTACGCATATTTAATACAGTAGAAACATAGTTGATACCACCCATTAATTGCGATGCAACGAAAAGAACCATAGATACTAACCACAATGTCATCCCTAGACCAGAACCTGGCATAGACTTAGGTAATGCTGATAGAGGTGGATAAATTGTCCATCCAGCCCCTGCAGGACCTGATTCTATAAAAAAAGTAGATAACATGATTACACTTGCAACAAGGAAAAACCAGTATGAAAGCATATTCATGAATGGAGACGCCATATCTCTGGCTCCTAATTGTAGTGGTATTAATAAATTAGAAAAAGTACCACTTAAACCAGCTGTTAATACAAAAAACACCATGATTGTACCATGGATAGTAACCAAAGAAAGATAAAAGTTCGGATCTAAACGACCTTCTGGCGCAAACTTACCTAATAATATTTCTAATAATGGAAAACTCTCATCAGGATAAGCTAATTGAATCCTGAATAAAATTGATAATAGCATAGCAACAACACCCATCACTATACCAGTGATAAGAAATTGCTTTGCAATCATTTTATGATCTTGACTAAAAACATATTTAGTTAAGAATGTTTCATGATGATGCTCGTGTGCATGGTCATCATGGTTTATTGCTGTGTTATGAATTGCAACTGTTGACATAATCTCCTTCTGTGTTTAATCTTAGTTATTTAATGCAATTTTTGTTTTTGATTCAGTTACATTACTTTCCATAGCTAACTGATATTCTTTTTTCATATCATCTGTAACAATTGGTTTCTGTTCTTTCAACCACTCAGCGTACTCTCTTTCGGATACAACTCTAACAGCAAATTTCATGTTATAATGAGAACCTCCACAAATTTTAGCACAGTATAATTGGTACTCAAATTTAGGGTCGTTAGTTTTATCACGCATTTCTGCAGTTGTAACGTTTGGTGTAAATTGAAAATAAGTTGCCATTCCAGGAACACAGTTCATCTGAACTCTAAAATGAGGCATGTAAAAACTATGCAAAACATCTTGAGAACTCAACGTAAATCTAACTGATTTGTTTACAGGTAATACAATTTCAGTAACCTTTAAATCATCAAAGTTTTTAGGATCTGACAAATCTAAACCTAGATTATTTAAACCATTTAAACTTCCAATTAATTTATAATTTTTCTTGCCATTTACATTGTCTTTACCACCATATCTAACATCCCAAGCAAATTGATGAGCTGTAACGTCAATCTGTAATGCGTCTTTAGCCTGATTCAATGGCACATTTGTAATACCTCTCCAAGTAAAGAAACCCATTAAAACCAAAACTGTTAAAACAATAGCTGGAGTAATTGTCCAGTATTTCTCTAACGTATTATTATGAGGATAAAAATAAGCCTTCTTTTTTTTGCTGCTATTGTATAAATATCCAAAAGCAAACAATAAAATATGTGTTATTATAAATACAACTGTGGTAATGATTAATGTGATATTAAACATGGAGTCTATTTCTAGTCCGTGTACCGAAGCTGCTTCGGGTAAAATCATTGCACCTTGAACTGTATAAGACCAATAAGTACCGTATAAACCAGCTACTAAAAGAACAAGAAACAATATTCCATTAATTCTGTCCCAACGTATTCCGTCTTTTTTTCCTTGAATATTACGTGTTAATTCATAAACCTGTAATATTTTTCCAACTATCCCAACAAAAATGCAAACAAGTAAAAACAACAGTAAATAATAGCTTACAGTTTTACCTAAGCCTTCATTTTTTGTTACGTCTTCTGTAACTTTAGCAACATCTTGAGCCATTACTTGACTAAAGGACAAGGCTATAATAGCAGCAAGTGACAATAATGTCTTTAAATTAAAATATCTCTTTATATCCATTTTTATCTATTGAACTTACAAAATTAAATTTGGTGATGTAAACTTTCATCCATGAAAGGGTGATTTTTTGGTGCCAATGGAGCTTTGCTTAAGGAGGTTAACATTGAAAAAGCAAATAACCCAATAAAACCGATTGCAACACCTAACTCAATTACACCAAAACCAGACTCCTCACCAATAGTACCTGGCATAATCATCATGTAATAATCTAACCAGTGACCGCAAATTAATAATATACAAACCCCTAACATTACATTAGTTTTTCGTTTAGCATCTCTTGACATTAATATTAATAATGGAGACAAAAAGTTTATTGCCAAATTTAACCAAAACCAAGGCAAGAAGTGTGGCTCCCATCTCTTATAGAAATACACAGTTTCTTCAGGAATGTTTGCATAGTAAATTAATAAAAATTGAGAAAACCATACATAAGTCCAAAAAATAGAGAATGCAAAAACAAATTTCCCTAAATCATGAATATGGTTTTCATTAATCCAACCCATATAACCAGACCTTTTTAACAAGATAACCGTGATAACGATTGCTGCTACACCAGAAACCCACATTGCTGCAAAGTTATACCAACCAAACATGGTAGAAAACCAATGTGCCTCTAAAGACATGATGGTGTCAAAAGCCCATATTGGGGTAGTAAAACCAAATATTACTAAAAATATTGTTGAATATTTTATACTCTTTTTGTAACTCTCTAAACCACCTGCTAAATCTTCATTGGTTGATAGTTTAGTAATAATGATAGCGAAAATGCTATAAGTACCTAAAAATATAACCAATCTAGTGATGAAAAAAGGAACATTTAAGTATGCTGCTTTTCCAGCAATTAGGTAATCATAATTTTCACTAGTTGGATCAGTTAAACCTTCTCCAGCCCAGTGGTGATACAAGTTGTGAGAAAACAAACCTAAACTAACTACGATAATTAAAATTAAACTAGCAAATGGTAGTACTCTTGCAAATGCTTGTGGTACTCTTAATAAACCAGCAGACCAACCAGCTTGAGCAACAAACTGAACGGCGCAAAAGAAAAGACCCGCTGCGCAGATACAAGTAAAATAATAACTCATTAATAATAAGTTAAGGAATGTACGTTCGGCGTGTCCTGTAAGAAAACCGAAAGCAATTGCAGCAATTCCAAGCACTATAGCTACAATGCTTAGTGTTTTAGCTTTACCACTAAAAGTAAACTGCTCTGAAAAATTATATGATTGATGAGCTCCCATATTTTTATATAATCAATTATTGTGCTTTTTGTAATTCGCGAACATACATTACAACCTGCCATCTTTCTTCTGGCGAAAGTTGAGAGGCGTATGAACCCATTAAATTTAAACCATATTGAATGGTATGGTTAATTTTACCATCAGATAAATCTTTCATAGCGCCTCCTCTAGATGATACACCAGTAGAGTATGACGGAGGAGCAGGATATTTACCTATCTCTACAATATGACCATTTCCCATACCTAATTTACCATGACAAGGACCACACATTGCAATATAAAGCTGTTGTCCTTCAGCTAAATTTTGTTTGTTAACTGTTAAAGGATTTACCATTGCATCTGAAGCTGCATAACCCTCTGGAGTGTTAGGAAAATCATCAAATCTTGTATATCCTACAGGTGTTGTACCTACTGGCGGAACTTGTGCCGTTATACCATCAGCAAAGTTCTTATTCTTTTGATCAGGGTTGTACGCCAAAGGATAATACATATTTGGAGAAAACTCTAAACCTCTACTTCTTTTATCATGGCATGAGCTTAATATAGCAGTAATTGATATTGCTAAAAATGCTAATCCAAAAATATATTTCTTATTCATAACTAAGATATTTTCTATCGTTGTGCTTAACTTCTATTGCGCCAGCTTCTTTTAATAAACTATCAATTTTTGCATTGTCTCCCGCTTTAGCGTCTATTGCAATAACAAATCTATCAGCAGTTGCTCTAAACTCCATTACTCTTGGTGCTCTTCCTGGAAATAAATGATTTCTAAAAAAGAAAGCTGCAACCATTCCAAATGCACAAAAAAGTACTGTCCACTCAAAAGTAATTGGAATATAATCCGGTAAAGCAAAATTTGGTTTACCACCAATATTCATTGGCCAGTCAGTAACCATCATATAATAAATCATGCTAAATGCAGTTAAGCCACCTATTGAGCCACAAATGAAAGCTACAATTGGTAATCTACTTCTTTTAACACCTAATTTATTTTCTATTCCGTGGATAGGCATAGGAGTATAAACATCGTAAATACTGATTTTATTCTCTTGTAGCTTATCAATCCCATGCATCATATCATCAGGATCTTCAAATAGGCCTAAAATATATTTGATATTGCTCATTGTTAATTTTTTACGTAATCTGCTTGTTCAACACTATCGTACTTCTCTAAAGACTCAATGTAATACGCTGCCTCTTCTGGTTTAATTTTACCCTCATCCATTAATTTTTTCTTCGCTTGTTCTGAAGCAGATTTCACTAATAATCTAACCTCTGCCATTGCCACAGAAGGTAATACCCTAATAAATAATAAAAATAATGTAAAGAATACACCAATAGAGCCTATGAAAATTGCTATATCAACCCATGTAGGATAAAACATTGCCCAACTTGATGGTAGATAATCGCGATGTAGAGAGGTTACTATAATTACAAAACGCTCAAACCACATCCCGATATTCACAATGATTGATAGTATCCAAGAAATTGCAATGCTTGTTCTGATTTTTTTAAACCAGAATAGTTGAGGCGTAATAACGTTACACGTCATCATTATCCAATAAGCCCAAGCGTAAGGACCAGAAACTCTGTTTAAGAAAGCATATTGCTCATATTCTGCACCAGAGTACCAAGCAATAAATAATTCTGTTAAGTAAGCTACGCCCACAATAGATCCAGTTAATACAATGATTTTATTCATTGATTCTATATGGAACATGGTAATGTAGTTTTCTAAACCTAAAACTTTTCTTGTTATCAATAATAAGGTTTGTACCATTGCAAAACCAGAGAAAATTGCACCCGCTACGAAATAAGGAGGAAAAATTGTAGTGTGCCATCCTGGAATTACAGAAGTTGCAAAATCCATAGATACAATGGTGTGTACAGAAAGTACTAATGGCGTTGAAACACCTGCTAAAACAAGAGATACAATCTCAAATCTTTGCCATGTTTTTACAGAACCATTCCAACCGAAAGACAAAGTAGAATAAATTCTTCTTCTTAAACCTGTTGCTCTATCTCTAATTGTAGCGATATCTGGTAATAAACCCACATACCAAAAAACTAACGATACAGAGAAGTAAGTTGAGATTGCAAAAACATCCCATACCAATGGAGAGTTAAAGTTAACCCAAAGCGATCCAAACTGATTTGGAAGTGGTAATGGCCAATATGCTAACCAAGGACGCCCCATGTGAGAAACTACGTAAGTAGCAGCACAAATAACGGCGAAAATAGTCATCGCCTCTGCAGAACGGTTAATAGAGTTACGCCAGTTTTGACGGAAAAGTAATAATACCGCAGAAATTAAAGTACCCGCGTGACCAATACCCACCCACCATACGAAACCAGTGATATCCCAAGCCCAACCAACGGTCTTGTTTAATCCCCAAGTTCCAATTCCATTCCAGAATGTATAACTTACGGCCACTAACCATAATAATGCTCCTGCTAATGCAACTATAAAACCTATCCACCAAGCTTTGTTGGGCTTGTTTTCAACCGGCCATAATACCTCTTCGGTAATTCTTGCATAGGTAATATTCTTACCGGTTATTAGAGGTTCTCTTAATATTGATTCGTTATGTGATGACATATCTAATATATATTTTTAAATATTAAGCTTCTTGTAATCCTGTGTTAGTAATTTTTGTCATGTAACCTACTCCAGGTTGTACGTTTAATTCTTCTAGTACGTAGTAAGTTCTTTCGTTTTTAAGTGCCTTAGAAACTTCAGAATTTGGATCATTTGCGTCTCCAAATACAATCGCATTAGCAGGACAAGTTTGCTGACATGCAACCTTAACGTCTCCATCAACCATTGCTCTTTTTTCAATTTTAGCTTCTAATTTACTAGCTTGAATTCGTTGGATACACATAGAGCATTTTTCCATTACACCACGAGAACGTGTAGTAACATCTGGATTTAAAACTAATTGTGTAAACTCATTATTTAGATAGTTATCAAAACGTGAATCATTCCAGTAGTTAAACCAGTTAAAACGACGCACTTTGTAAGGACAGTTGTTAGCACAATATCTTGTACCTACACAACGGTTGTAAGCCATGTGGTTTAAACCTTCTGTAGAGTGTACTGTTGCCAAAACTGGGCAAACAGTTTCGCAAGGAGCATGTTCACAATGCTGACACATCATTGGTTGATGTACAACAGAAATGTTTTCCATACGACCTTCAATATGGTCTATCTCTTTTTCCTCAGTAATTTGCTTTCCTTCTTCGTTAAAAGTGTAGTATCTATCGATACGCATCCAGTGCATTTCTCTTCTTCTACGAACTTCATCTTTACCGACAACAGGAACATTGTTTTCTGCGTTACAAGCAACAATACAAGCACCACAACCAGTACAAGCATTCAAATCAATTGCCATTACCCAATTATGGCCTGGTTGATCGTATTTACTCCAAAGATCATACTTCTCATGTTTTGCACCGTGGTTTCCACTGCCATGAGTAGGGTCTTTTTTATAATCAGCAAAACTAGCTTCGCGGATAATATTTCTACCTTCAAAAGAATGGTGAGTTTGTGTTTGAGCTAACTCCTCAAAACCACCAGTTTTTGTAATTGTAACTGTGTTTGCATAATTAGCAACACCATTGTTGTAAGTGATGAAAGGATAAGCATTTTGTCCAACACCATCGGCAACTTTACCTGCTTTAGTTCTTCCGTAACCAACAGCTACAGAAACAGTTCCGTGTGCTTGACCTGGTTGGTGTAAAACTGGTAAATCAATACTGTGTTTATCAGATTTTATAGTTACAATATCAAATTGATTGATACCTAATGATTCTGCATATTTAGGATTTAGGGCAGCATAATTATCCCAAGTAACTTTTGATACTGGATCTGGAGTTTCTTGTAATAATGGATTATTCGCTTGCTCACCTGAGCCTATAGCTACAGACTGGTAAACATGTAATTGTATATCTTTATCTAAAGACTTTCCTAATTTCAATATTGCATCTGCATCAATAGCTGCAGAAGAGGTGTAAGCCCCCCCCACTTTAGGAGCTAGAGAAACAAAACCGCTTTGTAAAATATCATTCCATTTTTTACCTGCTAAAGCTAAGACTGATTTTTCCCAGTTTGCTTTCACGTAAGTATAATAATCTTGAGTTGGATTATTAGCCCAAACTAATAAACTAACCTCTGCTTGGCGAGTATTATAAATTGGATTGATGGTTGGTTGAACTATAGTGTAATGACCTTCAACTGCGTTTTCATCTCCCCAAGATTCTAAGAAACTATGATTAGGTGCTATTACTTGACATAATGAACCTGTTTCATCTACCCTGTCCGCAAAAGAAATAGTTAATGAAACTTTTTTAATGGCTTCGGTAAATTCTTTAGTTAAGGGATGACTGTAAGCAGGGTTTGCACCTAAAAAGATAACTGCACCAACTCTATTAGCATTCATATCTGCCAATAACATTGAGAAATCTTCGTCTTTACCAGCAAACTGGTAAGATGGATTATCTAAATCAATTGTAGTTCCATAGCTACCTAAGAAACTATTAATTGCATTTACTACATTTTGAATTGCAACATTATTAGAGCCAGAAACAACTAAGGCAGCACCTTTAGCAGCTAATAATTCTTTTGCAGCTAATTTTATTGCAGCATCTGCTGGCTTGTTATTACTTAAAGAAGCACCATTAACTGCCGCACCTGTTAAAGCTGCGTACAAACTTAAAATTGCGGCACCTTCTTCAGAAAGTTTAATCGCAATTCTAGAATCGGCGTTAGTACCCGTCATACTCAATCCGCTTTCAAATTGAATATGTCTTGACATTTTCTTTTGATCAAGAGATGCCATGTTACGGTTGCTTACATATTGCTTTGTAAATTGTACCGGAGATATCCATGAACCTAAGAAATCTGCTGCAAAACTTACAATTACATTTGCTTTATCAAAACGGTATTGAGGCAAAACTGCTTTACCAAAACTTGCTTCGTTTGCTTTAATTATACCAGAATATGATACTGCATCAACTGTTACTTGTTTTGTAGTAGTATATTGAGCAGAAAAATCAGCAATAACAGCCTTTGTTGAAGGACTATTGATTGTTGATGTTACTAAAGCAATAGTTTTACCAGATGCTTGTACTTTTGCTAATTCTTGTTTAACGTGATTATCTATGTCATCCCAAGAATACTCTGCACCTTTAAACAAAGGTCCTTTAAGTTTTGAAACATCATATAAATCTAAGACTGCTGCTTGAGCTTGCGCATTTAATCCACCTTTATTTATTAAACAAGCAGGATTTCCTTCAATTTTAATTGGACGTCCTTCTCTGGTTTTAACCAAAATACTTCCTCCTTTATAACTAGAAGTGTAATAATTTGGAATACCTGGAGTTACCTCTTCTGGCTTAATTAAATAAGGAATAGATTTTTGAACTGGCGCTACATTACAAGCTGCTAAACTTACCGCTCCTAATCCAAAGCCCATGGCTTTTAAAAAGTCTCTGCGGGGAGTAACAGAATTTAGTCCAGTACCTTCTAATAGTTCTTCTACAGGAATTGGCTCAGCAAACTCGTTTTTGTTTTTCTCAACGAATTCAGAAGTGTTTTTTACCTCTTCTAAACCTTTCCAATATTTCTTTGTGCTTTCCATTTAAGCTATATAAGACTGTAATTGTTTATTGCTAATTATTAATAATGACATTTACCACACTCTAATCCACCCAACACAGCGGCTGTCACTTTTTCTCCATTTTTGATTTGCTCATGAGCGGCTATTACTTTATCATAATAAGCATTTCCTTTAGAATTAACTTCAGTTTCTTTATGACAATTGATACACCATTTCATTGTTAATGGAGCGTATTGATAAACTTCGGCCATTTCTTGAATTTCTCCGTGACATTTTTGACATTCTATACCGGCAACTTTTACGTGTTGAGAGTGGTTGAAATAAGCCAAATCTGGAAGGTTGTGAATTCTAACCCACTCAATTGGACGAGTATTTTGACCATATTTTTGAGTTTCTGGATTATAATCTAAAGCGGTGTATATTTTCTGAATTTCTGGAGAAATTTCACCACCATAGTTCTCTGTTGCCTGTACGTATTTATGACAGTTCATACAAACATTTAATGATGGTATTGTTGCATTCTTAGATTTCCATGCACCTGAGTGACAGTACTGGCACTCAATTTGGTTAGCACCTGCGTGTAACTGGTGAGAGAATTTAATTGGCTGAACTGGCTGGTAACCTGTTTGAATACCAGTATTCCATAAGTCCATAAAACCAAATGTGCTTAAAGTGATTAAAAGCGCTAAAACTACAAAAGCTACAAACTTTTTGTTTTTTGCCAGCTTTTTAACTGTTGCATATTTATCTGTTTTTTCTTCTACCGCTTCTTCCTCTTCTAACAATATAATTGAATCACCTTTTTTAAGCAATAAACGCTCTAAAGTTCCAATTACTTTATTTAAAACAAGAATTACTAAGAAAGCAATTAATACAACAGCAACTAAGCCGATAAGCATAAAATCACTGATACCTGTGTCGGCAGCTGCAGCACCACCTGCAACAGCTCCAGCAGCAACTTCTGGTTTTTTATCCCCTTCAACTTGTATGTATGCCAACATATTATCTATGTCTCCATCAGAAAGTTGAGGAAATGATGTCATTACCGCCTTATTGTATTCTTCATAAACAGCAACAGCTTGTTTATCGCCACTAGCAATTAAAGCAGAGGAATTTTTAATCCATTTTTTTAGCCATTCGTTGGTGTATTTTTGATTTACACCAGCCAAAGCAGGACCTAAAACTCTTTTGTTTAAAGCATGACACGAAGTACAATTGGCCTTAAATAAAGCTTCACCAGCGGCGGCATCACCAGCAACAGTAGAAGCCGGGGTAGCGGTTGCGGAAGAATCTGCAGGCGCATCTTGCCCAAAAGTTACACTAATAGCACTTACTGCAATGACAGTTGCCAAAGCTAAAGGCTTTAATAATTTTCTAAAATGAGATGAGAAGTTTCTCATATTGAGTTTGTTATACAAAAATTAAAATGTTAAGATTAATAAAATGTGTTGTTAAATTGAATAACGCTACATTTTTGAACCACAAAAGTATAATTAATTAGCTTGTGGCTGACAATTTCATGACTGATTTTATCAATTTAGAATTATTCTAAATTATTAAAGATTATTGCCCCTAAATACTCTTAGAGCTTATTCTAATTGTTTCCTATGATTAAAACATGTAAAATACTGTTGTTAAAATATATAGATAATTTTGAAACCAATTTTTATTTACATAAAACTATGCAATCAAATTCTTAAGCGCAGTATCAACTGTTGCAAAATCAAAATTTTCTATTACTTTTTTCATCATCGCTTTAACCTCATTTAAGTTTAAATTGCCAATACTTCCTTCATGGGTATGATTTATTTCATATTTTCCACTAAAATTTCCTGCTTCTATATCCATACCTACTTTTTTATAGGCTTCTCTAAAAGGGGTGCCTGCTAAAACTAAATTATTAACTTCTTCTACAGAAAACAGATATTGATATTTAGAATCATCTAAAATGTTGTCTTTAATTTTAATGTTTTTGAGCATTAATTTAGACATATCTAAACATGCCATTAAACTTTGAAAAGCAGGAAAAAGAGTTTCTTTTTGCAATTGCATATCGCGATGATAACCCGACGGCAAATTAGTGGTTAATAGCATTATTTGGTTTGGCAAAGCTTGAAGCTGATTAGTGCGCCCTCTTATTAACTCCCAAACATCTGGATTTTTTTTGTGTGGCATAATACTACTTCCAGTTGTCAATTCATCAGGGAAAGAAATAAACCCGAAATTCTGATTCATAAACAAGCAAGCATCCATAGCCATTTTATTTAAAGTAGCCGCAATTGAGGACATGGCTTGTGACAATATACGCTCTGTTTTTCCACGCCCCATTTGGGCATAAACTACATTATAATTTAAACTTTCAAAACCCAATAAATTTGTAGTCATGGTACGGTTTAAAGGAAAAGAAGAACCATACCCGGCAGCAGAGCCTAAAGGGTTTTTGTTGCAAATTTTATATGCGGCAAGCATTAATTCTAAATCATCAATTAAACTTTCGGCATAAGCACCAAACCATAAACCAAATGATGAAGGCATTGCAATTTGCAAGTGTGTATAGCCTGGCATTAATTTATTTTTATGTATTTCGGCCAGCTGGGTAAGTATGATAAATAACTCGTCAACAGAATATACAATTTCTTGAATTTGGTTTCTAAAAAACAGTTTTAAATCAACCAAAACCTGATCGTTACGAGACCGGCCACTGTGAATTTTTTTTCCTGCTTCACCTAATTTTTGAGTCAAAAGCATTTCTACTTGTGAGTGTACATCTTCTACCCCATCCTCAATTTTAAAATTGCCTGCCTCAATTTGATGATAAATATTTTTTAGTTCCTTTTGTATTAACGCCAAATCATGGGCACTTAACAACCCTATGCTTTCTAACATTTGCGTATGAGCCAAAGACCCTAAAACATCAAAAGATGCTAAAAACAAATCCATTTCTCTGTCTTGCCCAACAGTGAATGTATCTACTTGTTTATTTGTAGAAATTTCTTTTTGCCAAAGTTTCATATTGATTTATACTTATGCTGTACTATTTGTGCTTTTATTGATTTGCCAGCAAATATAGTTTTTTATGAATGTTGCTTAATTTATTTATTGATTTTATATTAAATACAGTTGTGGATGGATAGTATGAAGGAAAGATTGCATAAAAAAAAAGCCACCTTGGCAAGGTGACTTTTTTAAACCAAAAACTAAATCTGATTAACCAATACTCAGAATAAAAGTATATCTACTATTTATGAAAACTCTGACTATAGACACAATAAAAGGTTTAATTTATTTTAAAATTTTCTTAAAAACTATTTAGCATTTTTGTAAAACGATAAATATTGTTATGGTTTTTCAACTTACTGATGAATTAATTTTCCCAAATCCAGAGCTATCTGAAGATGATGGATTATTAGCCATTGGAGGAGACTTATCTTTGAATAGGTTATTGTTAGCTTATGAAAATGGGATATTTCCTTGGTTTAATGAAGACGATCCTATTTTATGGTATTGCCCCCCACAACGTTTTGTGCTTTATCCAAAAGAAATAAAAATTAGCAAAAGTATGCGCAAGGTTATAAAATCTGGCATTTATAAAATAACCTATAACACCGTATTTAAAGATGTGATACTTAATTGTGCGAATACTTTTAGAGATGGCCAAAATGGCACATGGATAAATAATTTAATGATTGATTCTTATGTAAACTTACATAAAAAAGGCTTTGCTCATTCTATTGAAGTTTGGGATGATGATGAATTAGTTGGCGGACTTTATGGTGTTTTAATGAATGGCGTTTTTTGTGGAGAATCTATGTTTGCAAAGAAAAGTAATGCTTCTAAGGTTGCCCTAATTTGGCTTTGTGAAAATGCAAAAATTAGTTTGATAGATTGCCAAATTCATACTTCCCACTTGGAAAGTATGGGTGCTGTATTAATAGATAGAAGTGCATTTTTGGAGGTTTTGAGAAAATGAAAGCTATTGTTTACAATGTTTTTCACCACAAATGAAACCGAGGTTTGCACAGTAATAGCGTAGGATTTTTAATTTTATTTAAGCATAAAAATTTAACGAAGGGCAAAATTAGCAGAAGTTAGAACGCAGTAATTACCTTTTCTAAAAAAAAAGCCGTGAGCATTACACTCACGACTCGTATCAATCAAAAGATTTTTTATTTACTGATAATGATCTGTGTTGAGATAAACGAACCATTAGGCAAGGTTGCTTTTAAAATGTAAACACCAGTTTTAATTTGTAATGGGACATTTATTGAAGGTGCTTTTGTTTCATTTTTCAAAACCAAAGCACCTTGTAGGTTATAAATTTCTACAGATTTTACTGCTTCGCTAAAGTTTATAACATCTGTTACTGGATTAGGATAAACGCTTAATTCAACATCTCCTAAATTGAAATTCACAACTTTAACTTCGCTGTATTCAAATTTTCCATTCAAATCAACTTGTTTTAAACGAAAATAGTTATTGCCTTTTAGCGGAGCATAATCTTTAAAATTATAAGCCAATAATTTCGATGAATTACCATTTCCTTTTACTTCGCCTATGGCTGTAAAAATTCCAGTATCATCACTTCTTTCGATAATAAATTTATCATTATTTAATTATGTAGCTGTTTCCCAATACAAGTTGGCAGATTTAGCATCGGCTATAGCCAAAAACTTAACCAATTTAACAGGTAAAGTTGTTATGCCTTCGCCAATACCAAATTGAGAGAAACTGGTAATTCCTGTAGCAGATGCGGTTACAATTCCTGCATTAACTGTAGAAGGTTGATTTGTTCCTTGATTAGTCCATGGGTAAAAAGAATAATTATCCTGGCGCTTTAACACTAAAAAGTTGGAAGCTGTTGAAGAACCAATTGGAGCAGAAAGACTAATATCATAACTGCCGCCTGTTAATGATGTGTTGGGTGTAATTTTCCATGTTCCTGCAGCTAATACATTATTCACTGCCGCATTTCCTATAGTTAAACTTGGATTGCCACTTACTGCTGTATTAGAAAATGAAGCGGTAATATTTTGCGCTCCAGTTACGCTATTAAAATTAATTGTTGTTGGTGCATAAACCGTTGAAATACCTACCGGAAAATTATAAGACCCAGAAGAATTGATGCTTCTTTTTAAATCTCCAATAACATAACTTGTTGCAGTTGAAGTAATAGTAGCATTTGGATTGGTCATGTTAAATGATTGTCCGTTTGGGACAGTTATCGTTCCATTTGTTAAGGTTACATTTCCGGTTACATTAGTAGTCCTGATTAGCGAAATTCCTCCTGTTTTATTAATCTCAATTGCATTATTAACTACTTGGGTAGTATTATTCATATAATAAGAATCAAATATTGCAGGTGCACTGTTCCCAAAAACTAATTTTCCAGTGCCAGATAATGTGCTAAAGCTTGTACCACTACCAAAACCATAAAATGTTCCGCTTCCGCTGATGTTTATTGTACCGTTGTTGATAATGCCATTTGGTGTATAAAAACTTGACGGCAATGTTAAAGAAGAACCAGAAGCAATTTCAATGGCAGCAGCTGCGCTACCACTTGTTGGGATGTTAGTTGTAGGGTATTGACTAGCGTTAGCGATTACAGCTTTTACTGTTGCACTTGGTACGCCATTGCTCCAATTAGATGCAGTATTCCAATTTGTACTGGTAGTGCCTGTCCATGTGGTTGTACTCGCTTTTAAGCCAATACAGAACAATGTATTGGTAGAGAAAGGAGCTAATCCTGATGCAGTAACTGTAATTACTCCTGCAGTTTCTGTGATATTTGCACCACTTACAATTACCCAAGCGTCTGTTGTGTTGGTGGCTGTTGACGCTCTTCTTAATAAAACATAATCAGCAGTACTTACTCTGCCATTGGTGTAATTTGATGTTTTTAATGTCAAATCAATTGTTCCTGTTGTAGAAAAAACACTAGGTTCTATAAACCATTGCCCAGAGTTGATAAATGAATTGTAAACATCTGCTCCGCTAATAAAGGAAACAGGTGCTGTAAAATATGACTCAAATTTTAAATTATAGACGGCAGCTGCGCCAATATTGTTATTGGTAATGGTAATTTCTCCCAATTTCCTTACTCCATTTCTATGATACTGAAAATCGCCCAAAGGGAAAAGATATGTTCCAGTTGTATTTACAGCTTTTGAAAATCTCTCTGCCGCAATAGCATTAATGGGAGCAGTAATTTGTGTAGTAGCATCCGCATTGGTTTGCTCTAAATAATTTCCACCTGTGCTCCAAGCATTTACTAAACCTGAGATAATGTTAATATTACCACCAATTTTACCTAAAATATTGATAGAGTTTGTGTTTCCGATATTAAAATCAACATCATTATTTAACACGCCCGCAATAACTGTTAAAATTCCACCAGTAGTTTCAAATCTTATTTTTCCGCTTCCGCTGATACCCCCTCCATAACCTGAAAATTGAGTATTGAAACCAACTAATTTTGCAATTTCTATATTACTATTGTTTATTAACCCGTTTGTTAAAATTAATTCTGAATGAAGTTTTAAGCCTGTAATTCCTGAATTTATAGTTAAAGAACGAGCATTATTACCTACTGTGTAAATGGTTGGATAATTAGTTAAACCCGACGGGATAACCGCATCAATAGTGGCATTTGGAATGCCATTGCTCCAGTTGCCTGCATTATTCCATTCTGTATTGGTATTACCTGTCCAGCTTGAGGCTGTTACAGCTGTACTGGTTACAACTGCTGTAGAATTTATCCCGATTACAAAATCAGAAAATTTACCTAAACCAGTTAAGCCTGCTGTTACTGTTGCATTGCTTACCGTTTGTCCGCTTGTTGTACCGCCAGTTTGGGTTGATGCTGTTTTTACACCCTCAAAAGTATAAGGATTGCCAGTTGCAATTCTTTTTAAAACAACATATCTATCTGCATCAGTTACACCATTTGTAAAAGCAGATTTTGAAAAACTAACATCATAAGTTCCTGCTGTTGGGGCAATGTTTGGTGTAATTCTCCAATAGTAATCTCCTAAAACAGTAGTGGTAGTTCCTGTTGCAAAATTTACATTAGGAGCGCCTGCACCATTATCATTTGTTACTGTAATTTTTGTAGTTCCTGTTAAATTGTTGAGCGTTAAAGTGGTTGGCTCAGATTTTAAATAACCAAACTGGGCATTTGGAAAAACATAAACTCCAGTTGAATTTACTGCTCTGGTAATTTTACCCGCAATATAATTTGTAGCGCTATAACCACTAATTGCATTTACATCAGGATTGGTAATTTCTAATCCCCCTGAGGCATTGATAATTGCATTGGTACCAGTAAAAGTGATATTCTTAAAAATTCCTGTTAAGGTGATATTTTCATTTGTTGATAAGCTTAAATCTTTAAAGCCTATCAAACTAAATGCATTCACGCTTGATGTTCCAGTTCCGTTAAAAGCAATAGTGCCAATTCCTTCTATGGCAGTAGCAGAGTAATTTGTAAAATTTAATGTGCCTGTATGGTTAACTTGTAAAGTTCCATTGATAATTAATTTATTTTTAATCACTAATGCTGTTGGTAAAGAAGCTGTAACTCCTGCATCAATAGTCACTTTTAAAGCTGTTGGAGCTGTTGCTATACTTGGCATTTGTGCAGTTGTAGCATTAAATCTCACAATAGTTGATGCATCGGGAACAGTTCCATTACTCCAATTGCCTGTATTATTCCAGTTATTATCAACTCCTAACCAATTTACAGTTGCTGGAGCTACAACATTATTTCCATTAGCTTTAGAGATGAACATATCAGCCTTTATTGATGCCCAAGCAGGGAAACGAGTCGTAAAATCAGTATCATTAAAACTTGGAATTAAAGTAGTTGACCCAATTGTTAAATTGGTTTTAAAATCACCAGAAATAACAATATTATCTCCTAGAGCATCGTAAATATCTATAGGAGGAGCTTTTAAAGCTTTTAAAAAATTAAAGCTTTGATCATAATAAGAAACAACGCTATAAGGAGTGGCACTACTAAAAATATAATCACCGCCTTTATCAATAATACTATTAGCCTGGCCGTTGGTTACGCCTACAATCCCATTTTGAGTAGTTACATAAGTAGTTTCTGAAAAATCTTTATTTAGTTTATAGTTTGTTAATGTGCCTGACGAATTAAAAGTTAACAATCCTACAAAAAGATAATAATTTGTACCAGCAACAGAATTTGGATATAAGTTTGGTAAGGTGGTATAAGGTGGTCTACCAGCAAAGGTAGAAACATTCCCGTTAGTATAATTTACATATAAATCTCCAGAGATTGGATTAACACCCTGTAAAAGTGTAGGGTTTATTACATCTGAAAGTGTAAAGTTTTTAGTACCGTCTGCATTTAAAGAAATTACAATAGAATAAGCAGAATTTACATAATTAGACATTTCTGATGCTATGCTTTGCCCATTAAAATACCATTGACTGCTATTTGTGTAAATACCAAAACTTACCTTACCATCATTACTCACAAATTGGCTTGGCATAGAAAGATTTCCCCAGTTAGCAGAATATAAATCGTTGTGCCATACTTCGTCACCGTTGGCGTTAAATTTTGCAATTCTAGCTGGATACTTAAAAGTTGCATTTGGTGCGCCATTATCAATATTTGCAGATGTCATCCCTACATAAATATTACCATCTGGCGTGATATTTATACCGTGAATATTTGGCGATGCTATACCAGAGTTACCAAATTGAATATCGGTATTACCAATAAATACTTTTTTAATAAATTGAGCAGCACCAGTATTATTAAATTTTATTAGATAAAGCCCCCAATTATTTAATAAAACACCATTACCAAAACCTACTGGAGTTAATGCGTTACCTGTAAAGAGACCATAAAAATCGCCATCTCGGGTAAATTCACCTTTTAATAATCCACTTTGCCCAAAATCTCTAATTAAAGTTTGAGTTCCCGTTGATGATATTTTACCTACAATTGTTTTAACTAATGGGTAAATTCCAAATGCACCTCCATCTAGCTGTTGCCCAGCAAAAACGGCCTTACCAATAATTGTTGCCACAAAATAGGTGTTATTTTGATTGTCTATTTTTAAAGCCTGTACACCAGAGCCTCCGCCACCAAAATTCATTGCAAAATCAAAACCACCGCCAATTTGTGCCTTGGTTATTGTGGTAATTAAAAGAAATAAAAAGAGTAGTAATTTTTTCATGATTTGATCTTTTGATTGATGGGTTAAAATTGGAATTTTAGAAAGGCTTAAACCATACGAAGAACTGCGTATTTTTTAAAAAACCTATTTGAAATATTCTTTAACTTTTTTCCCTATACTGAGCGAATAGAAAGATTCGGAAAATAGACTTAAAATGAGACAAGACTATATAATTAAATATCAACCTTTTCGAAATAAAAAAGGATTACCAATTAGCAATCCTTTTAGTGATAATATTATTTAAAAATTTATTTGCAATAGTAATTTATTACTAGTTTAACCAAACTAATTAGTAACAACACTTCCAATATCATCGCCCATAAATTTCCAAGTTTGCGTAACGTTGCCCGTTGCAGCATCAATAAGTTCGCAATTGGTAAAATCATTTGACGAACCTTGTGGACTGGTAAATTTGCCATATTTTATTAGAATGTTTTTTGAACCATTTACAAAGCACATTTCTAATGAAAAATCAAATGAATCTGATGGAAGGTTTACAGTGTATATTACCTTCGAAACAGGAGCATTTTTTATTAAGTCTTTTATTCTTATTTCGTACTGCCCAGCAACTGCTGTTTTTTGCATAAATGCTACTTTTGATGCGTCAGCAGAAATCATTAATTCTTTAATTTTGGTTTGATCTTTCTCTTCGTTTAGCAGAATGTTAAAGCTATTGGCTTCATCAAAAGTTCCGTTAACAAGTTTAAAAAAATAGCCCGAAGTACTTAAAATCCCTTTACCATCAGCACTAATTAAATCTGGATCTGATATGCTATTGTAAACTTGTTGGGTAATTTCGGTTTCACCCGTACCATCTGCTTTTATAGAAAAAGTTTTGGAAGGTGTTTGGTTTGGAAATGGATTTCCGGGTAAGGTATAGAAAATTTGACCATCGCTGGTTGCTTTTACTAAGCCAACTCGAGTAAAAGCAGGAAAGGTTTTAATTGTTTTTTTATCGCTACCATCTAATTTACAAGTTTTTAAAAAGAAAGGTTTGTCGTATTTTTCTGTATAGATATAAACTAACCGGTCGGCAGTAGGTACATAAGCAGTAGCGTAAATATAATTATTGTTTGTATTTGGTCCTTCTGAAGTTACTAATTTTCTGTTTCCTCCTTTTAAATCAGTACTGTAAATATTAAACGTATCGGTGTAAAATACGGTGTTACTTTCTGCGGAAGCAGATGTGGGATTTGAATCGTCACTTTTAGAACATGCTAAAAATGAAATGCTGGCAATAGCCAAATAAAATATAGTTTTTTTCATAAAGAGTTATTTTTAACGGTGGTAAAATTGCACCATAAATGAAACTTAAACCATACGATTAAATGCGTATTTTTTTATAATGTAGGATGAGCTGTTGCCAATAATTTAAAAATAAGTTAAGCTTATTTTCATTTATACAAATTGACTAGCACTATTCTTAATGGCTATTAAAAAGTAGCTGTGAGCAAATTTATTACCTCAAAATAACTGATCTCCACTAAACAGCAAAGCTAATAACAGCTAATTATCAATTATTTAAATAAAATTTGGATTTAAATTAACAGCTAAAGAAACAACACCAATTTCCAGAAAAATTTATGTCTTTTTTATTTGGATTTAATCTAAATAATAAATACGTTTGCCCCCGTTATTTATAATCAGTCTAATTTAAAGCGCATAAATGAAATTACGTATTACTTTACTGCTAATTTTTGTTTTTATAACAAGTTTAGTATTTGCACAAAAAGCTGCCTTAAGCGGAAAAGTTGTTGACAATAACGACCAAATATTGGTTGGGGCCACCATTAGTTTAAAAGGAACGGTAAGAAGTGCGCAAACCAATAATAAGGGCGAATATGTTATCAAAGGATTAGAAAAAGGTGATTATACCATTTTAGTAAGTTTTATTGGTATGAAAAATAAAACTTCTACGGTTACTTTGTTAGACAACCAACGTCTATCTGTTGATTTTAAACTAATAGACAATGGCATCTCTTTAAACGAGGTAGAAGTATCTACAAGAAGAGGAATAAAAGGTAACGAAACGCTATCTGAGGTTACCGATTTCCGAATCAATGCAGCCAAAAAAAATGAATTAATTATACTAGATAATATCAATGCTAACTTGGCTATGAATAACAGTCGCCAAATTTTTGGACGCACACCAGGTATTTCTGTTTGGGAAAATGATGGTTCTGGTATACAGTTAGGTGTTGCTTCACGTGGTTTAAGCCCTAACCGGTCATGGGAATTTAACGTGAGAATGGATGGATATGACATTACGCCCGACCCAATGGGTTATCCAGAAGCTTATTATACCCCACCAATGGAAGTTGTAGACCGTATAGAGATTATCCGTGGAGCATCATCATTACAATATGGTCCTCAGTTTGGTGGTTTAATGAATTTCGTGTTGCGTAAACCTGATATATCTACACGTTTTACTATTGAGTCTCAAAACACCGTAGGTAGCAACGGTTTATTAAGTACTTTTAATTATGTAGGCGGTACTGTTGGACGTTTAAGTTATACTGCTTACTATCAGAAACGTAGAGGTGACGGCTGGAGAGATAATGGATACTTTGATACAGACCATGCGCATCTTGAATTAAGCTATGCTGTTTCTAAAAAATTTAAAATAGGTACGGAGGTTACTTATATGACTACAGAAAGCCAACAACCTGGTGGTTTAACAGATGTACAGTTTAACCAAGATGCCCGCCAGAGTTTAAGAGGAAGAAACTGGTTTAGTACGCCATGGTTTATACCATCCCTTAATGCAGAATATGTATTTAACGAGAGAACAAAATTAAGTTGGAAAGCCTTTGGTACTATTGCAGAAAGAAACAGCGTTGGTTTTGTTAGTGCTATCACCATCCCAGATAATTTAGGCAACAGACAAGTGGACCGTGATTATTATACCACTTACGGTTCTGAATTACGCTTATTAACAGACTATAAAGTTTTTGGCTTAAACAATACTTTAGCTGCTGGTGTAAGATATTTTAATGGCCATATAGACCGTAAACAATTTGGTGTGGGTACATCAGCCACTGAAATGGATTTTAATTTATCAAGCGGTGCTTACCCACGTAACCTTGATTTTGCCAACGTAAACTCAGCAGCCTTTGTAGAAAATATTTTCCATATAACTGATAAGTTTTTGGTAACAGGTGGTGTACGTTTAGAGAACATCAGCTCAACTATGGAAGGTCAGTTTAATGCAACATCTAACTTAGCTCCTATTACCCGTAAACGTAACTTCTTACTTTTTGGTGCAGGTGCCGAGTATAAAATTACACCAACAACTAAATTTTACTCAAACATTTCACAAGCTTATCGTCCGGTATTAATTTCTGATTTAACTCCACCTGCTACCACAGATGTTATTGACCCAAATTTACAAGATGCAAGAGGTTATAATTTTGATTTTGGTTACCGCGGTAAAGTAAGTAATTACTTAAATTTTGATGTTGACTATTTTCACTTAAACTATGATAACCGCATTGGAACAATTACACAGTTAAATTCCAACTCACAACCTTTCCAATTCCGTACAAATTTGGGTAGGTCTGTAAGTAAAGGTTTTGAAGCTTATATTGAAGTGAACCCTATTACTGCAATTTTTAAGCGTTCTAATGTGGGTTACGTAAGCTTATTTGCGTCACTAGCTCATATTGATGCTACTTACCAAGATTTTAAAACTACATCTGTAAGCAACGGACAAGTAGTGGAAAGTAATTTAGCAGGAAAAAGAGTAGAAAATGCACCAAGAAGTATCAACCGTTTTGGTGCAACTTATGATTTTAAAAGTTTTTCTATTACTTGGCAGTTAAGTAAAATTGGCAAGGCTTATGCCGATGCTTCTAATACAGAAACGCCAAATGCTGCTGCTACAACAGGTTTGATTCCAGCTTACAGCGTACAAGATTTATCAGCTAGCTATAAATTTTTAAAACACTATAACATTAAAGCCGGTGTTAATAACTTAACAGATGAACGCTATTTTACCCGTAGAGCTGGTGGTTACCCAGGTCCTGGAATTATGCCAGCTGATGGTCGTATTGCTTATCTTTCTTTAGGAGTGAAATTTTAACACACTCGTATAAATTACAGTTTAGGCCTCGGGAGATTTCCCGAGGCTTTTTTGTTAAGGTACGGTTTAGGGTGTGTTCTTGATTTTTCATGCCATAGTCTTTGTCCTCACAGAGCATCTACACCGTTTATACTCCTTATTTTTTCGGTCTGTGAGGACAAAGACCGAGTGGAAATGATTGGATTATGAATAAAAGCTAAGAGAAATATTAATCTTCTTTAGGTTTGCTGCACTGCCTTAGGTATAAACCTGGTCAAGCGGTATCCTCCTGTTTTGCGCAACCGAAACGAAGCGGATGGATTAAGCAAAAAAGATTTAGCGGAAGACGGGACTACCGGTTCCTATGAAACGCTGTTTACTTTTTCAAAACAAAAAAACTTAAAAGCCAGAAGAAAATTGATCTAATTTTAATTTTGGTGCTTGCGTAATTATTATCTTTACAAGGCTAGGTTAAAAAACAACCCTAAGTTTGAAACCCCCTTAAGAATATTTTGAACAACAATTTTTTAATAAGACAACAAGATTTTTAACAAAATTTTTATGAACATTAAAACGCTAGTAATCATTATTATTAATAGTTTAATTTTATTGGTAATTGCTTTGTTGTCTTTTTCGTTTTACAAGCAGTTTGCAAGTGTTTTGAATGATCGTATTTTAATGCAGTTAAACTCTATTGAAACGCTTGAAACTATACAAATAGAAAATTTAATACAAACAGAATGGGAAAGTTTCCAAAAATCTGAAATATACAGCGAAGATATTCATAAAAATAATTTGGTGCTTTCGGATAGTATTAAAAATATAGATGGCATTCACGACTTGACGCCTTATCACAAAAATAAATTAGCAACAATAGGTTTTATTTTAAACACTAAAAAAGGCAAAAAAATTAAGGTTATTGATTATAGTAAAATACAAAATATTCTTTTAGAGCGTACAGGTATGGGCGAAAGTGGCGAAACCTATCTTGTAGGCGAGGATTTTCGCATGCGTTCTAAATCTCGCTTTTTTCCTGATAAAAAACCTTACGATATACCTGTAAAAACACAAGGAGTAATTGGCGCATTAAAAGGAATTGATGGGAGAGGTATTTTTAATGATTATCGTGGTATTCCGGTTTACAGCGTTTACAGACTTATTCAAATTTCGAACTTAAAGTTGGTTATTCTTTCTGAAATTGATGTAAGCGAGGTTAACAGACCTTTAGAAAAATTAAAAACAAGATTGATGACCTTAACTTTTGTTATTTTTTTAATTGCGGTTACTTTATCTCTTTTTTTAACCAAAATTATTGTTGACCCCATAAAGAGCATGCAAAATAGTCTAAAAGTGATGGCTAAAGGCGACTATAATCAAAACATCCAATACAAGAGAAGTTCAAATGAAATAAAAGAAATGTTTGATGCGCTATCGAACCTAAAAGCTTCGTTACAAGGTGCTGTAAAATTTTCTGACGAGATTGGTAACATGAATTTAAAAACAGCTTACGAACCCAAAAGTGCTGATGATATGTTAGGAAAAAGCTTAATAACGATGAGAAATAAACTCATCGATTTTAAAAATAAAGAAGATGATACCAGAATGATGGCAAAACGCTTGATGGTTGATGGTTTGGAAAATGAAAGACGGCGACTATCGCGTGAACTCCATGATGGTTTAGGTCCTTATTTAACATCGTTAAAGCATTATATCGAAAACAATGTTAATAATGAACTAAAGAAAACTGAAATGAAAAAAATAGTTGACGAAACTATTTCAGAAATTCGGTTAATGTCGAATGCGTTAATGCCTGCTTCGATAGATGATTTTGGAATTGGGGCAACACTAACAAACTATATCAAAAGCTTAAATAAATCAACTAGTATAAATATTGTGTATGAGGATTTGACCAAACAAGAAAATTCTAATATTTCTAGTCACCAAGCAACCAATCTTTTCAGAATAAGCCAAGAATTAATAAATAACTCTCTAAAACATGCTAAAGCCAAAAACATCCGAATTACCTTATCAGAATTTGATGATTTTATCTCGCTTTTTTACTTTGACGATGGGATTGGTTTTAATATGGAGACAGTTAAACTAGGATCTGGAATTGTAAATATTAAAGAGCGTGTTGAAATTTGCAATGGCGAAATTTTGATTAATGCCTTAATTGGAAATACAACTTTCGAAATTGAATTACCTATTAAACTATGAACGAAATTAAATTAATAATAGCCGATGATCATGAGCTTTTTAGAATTGGGCTTGCAGAATTACTTAAAAAGCATGAGGATATAAAAATTGTAAGAAGTGTTGCCGATGGTTTTGAGTTGATGGAAGTGATTAAGAGCAAGCTTGAAGCTGATATTGTTTTACTTGACTTGACCATGCCCAATATGGATGGTTTTGAGGTTTTAAAGGAATTAAAAAACATAAACTCTAATATTAAACCTATTGTAATTTCTATGCACAGTGTGGGAAATTATATTGCAAAATGTGCTAAAATGGGCGCTTATGGTTATTTGTTAAAAAATACTGACGAATCTGAATTAGTTTTTGCAATTAGAACTGTTTACAAAGGAAAAAAACATTTTGGTACGGATATTTCTGAAAAAATGATAGATTTTATGTCAACCCAAAGCGTTAGTGAGAATATTTTATCAAACAAAGAAACTAAGGTTTTAGAGCTGATTTCTAAGGGTTTAACAACTAAAGAAATTGCTTCGCAACTATTTTTAAGTACACGAACTATTGAAACTCATCGAACCAATATTCTTAAAAAATTTGAAGTAAAAAACACCGCCGAGCTTATTAAAAAAGCCACAGAAATTAATTTGATTTAGTATTTCAGATCAAATCACTACGTATAAATACGGATATAAAAAGCGTAATTTCTCATATCAGCATAAGGCTTCTGTTGACTGTATATTTAATATGAAAATTAAAAATAACAGTTATGAAAAAAGTAGCAATAATTTTAGCACTATTTGTAATTTCATTTGGTGCTTTAGCACAAGAAAAAAGTGATGTTAAACAAAGTGATTTAAAAGGTCCAGAATATAAAAATTTTAAATCATGGATGCATAAGCCTGTAGAAACTAGGGTATATTCGGCAACCACGGCTAACACCCTACAAGGGCCAGCATACAAAAACCAAAAGCCAGGTAAAACTACTGCAAATGTAGAACAGGCTTTGGTAACAACTTCAGGTAACGAACACCAAAAGTTAAAAGGTCCGGCTTACAAAAATTTCAATCACCACACTAGAAAGCCTAATTAAGGTTAAATTTTAAAAGGGGAAATCTTATCAAAATTTCCCCTTTTTTTATGCAATTTTCAACGTTTCTTTTTAAAAAGTAGCGGTTAATTTACCATCATAAAAAGACCATGCTTGGTTTTCTAAAATCACGGTTGCAGTTAAACTATTTGCACTAATAGCAGAAACAACCATTTGTCCACTACCTGCATTATAATCAACTGTTCCTTTTTTGTAAGTCCCTCTAATTGTGTAGGTACCTACTGCATTGACTGCTGATGCAGAAAAAAGCAAAGTATTATTACTGACGTCTTTGGCTACAATAGTGTAATCATTATTGGATTTTGTGGTTACTACACTTGTTGCAGTAAAACTTTCTGGCGCCGACCAAGCCTGAGTTGTAGCGTTATAAAAATTGAATTTAGCGGTTAAACTTCCTGCAACATTTGTAGAGATTGGATCTTCTTTATCGCAACCTATTGTAAACATTACTGCTACAAATAATAGCATAATTTTAAGTTGATTTTTCATGATTTTATTAGTTTGTTTTAAGTTTTAAAATTTAATTATTCATTGCTGCCCATTCTACATCATAATCTCCATTCGCTTTTTCTTTTGCTTTAATTTCTTGTAGGGCTTTGGTAAATGCTGCTGTTAAACCGTTTATATAAATCACTTTATTAGCCAAATCAGAAGGAGCAATTTTTTCATTTTTCTTTAAAGGAAATTTTGGTGCGCTCACACTACCTTTTAAATAATGAGTTTGATAAGTGTCACCCAAAATTGGAGCTATTAACTCGTAATCCATTACGGTTGTCATATAGGCAGAGCTTCCTTCAAAATTTAGTTTAAAATTTAAGCTCAATTTTAATAAAGCATTTACTCCTGTTTCAGTCATTACTTTGTGCTCTGTGGTGTTGTAAGCCATAGTTTCGGCCAATGGTCTTAAACCACTTAAACTTTTGGTGTTTTTGTAGGTCACAAAAAATTCGTCGTGAGTGTTTTCTTCGGGGGTAGTATTATATGGCGAAGCAGCTTTATAGGCTACAGAATTGGTAATTTTATCTAAATCAACAAGCTTAATTCCAAATTCTGTTACTAAAGCCCCAGTTATTTTACTGTACAATTGGTTTAAAACATCGTCCCAAACTTCTGTAGGAAATTGAGGGAATGATGCTGTTTTAGTAGTAGTTTCGTAACCACCACCTATTACATATTTAGTTTTTTGATCGTAAAACGCAGTGCTACCTTTTGCTGAAAAACTCATTACGCCTAAAGTTTTCATACTGTCAAAATTAGGACTGTTAATAGCACTAGATTTTGTTGCCACATATTCAGTTAGGCCTTCTTTTCCTTTTGCTTCTATCCCTTTACTAAATGTAGGTTTTACGGTTACGTTAACAAACATCCCATCATTAACCATCGAGAAATATTTTACCTCGGGATAAATTCCGGTAACATTAGTTGCAGATTCTTCTTTGGTTCTTGAAACTTGTATGTAGGCACCATTAAGACCCAAATTGGCTTCGGCGGCACCAGCCATGTTTCTAAACATTGCAGGCGGAATAACTATTTTCTTTTTTGGTAAAAAATAGCCTACTGCATACATTGTTTTAATTCCAATAATAGCACCGGTAAGCTGTACCAAAATTGGAGTTTTGGTATCCTCGGGCATATCTTCAAATTCTAAAACCACGTCTTTACTTAAATCTAAAGTAGCGTTTGAGGTTTGTCCGTTTACAGAAAGGAGTTTTATTTTTTGTGACGGAGGATTAAGAGTAAAAGAAGAATTCTGACCTTTATCAGTTGTAACCTCTACTTTTCTAGCCTTTTTATCTTTTGATAAGGCTGAATAAAATCCCATAGTAATATAATTTGCAGGTACTCCATCAACTTTAACCGAGCCGTCTATTTTGGTTGTCTTATAACTAGTTTTGCTGCTAAATCCTAAGTATATCATAGAACCTCCAGGTTCCCATCCTCCAAAAAAATCTTGTCCAATTTCTTGTACATCCTTAGAGTGTAAGTTTGAATTGAAGGTGGGCATGATGTTCACTGTTGTTAAATCATCAGTATTGCCTACCATACCCATTGCCCCGCCGCCTACTGCAAAAGCTGCTTTTGCCATTTTACCCACCACTTTATTCATTAAACCTGCACCAAAGCCTCCACCTTCTTTTTTAGGCGCATTGTCTTTAGGTTCTTCAGTTTTTGTACTGTCTTTTTTGCCCATCATGCCTTTAAGTTTCCCTAATTGAGCATAAGTGCAAAAGTTAAAAGTAAGCAGCATTGCTGTTACGTAAATAATTTTTTTGTTCATGGTTTTTTCTTTTTTGATTGATACATCAAAAAGACACAAAATGAGGTTCTTAAACCATACGAAGAACTGCGTATTTATTGTGTTAGAAGTAAATTAATTATTGCAGGTAATAAAATACAGTACCGGCTATTCGCTGTATCCCTCACTTCTGAGGTCGTTCGGGGATGCCGCTACTATCCGGCTTAGGAAGTAAATTTCTGCTATTTTAGAAGGGGTAATTATAAATTTGCTGTTAAATAAGCCTGTTTTTAGTAACAAGATCAACAGCATTTAATTTATTGTTTACTTGCAATTTTCTGTAAATGTTTTCGATGTGTTTACGAACGGTCTCGTAATTGATAAAAAGGTTAGTCGCAATCTGTTCGTAACTTAATCCGTTTTTTAAGTGTGTTAAAAGTTCTATTTCACGTTTTGTCAATCCATAATCTTTGGTTTCAGCGTTTTTAACCGGCAAAGGATTTCTCAATAAATTTAAAACTCTTAATGCAACACCTGCCGACATGGCCGCCCCGCCAGAAAGCGTTTCTATAATAGATTGGCGTAGGTTTTCCGAGCTTTCCTCTTTCAGTAAATACCCATTTGCACCAGCCATAATAGCTTAAAAAATGTTTTCATCATCATCAAAAGTGGTTAGCATGAGCACTTTTAGATGTGAGTATTTTTGTTTAATTAAAGCGGTTGCGTCTATGCCATCCATTCCGGGCATTTGAATGTCCATTAAAATTAAATCCGTTGGTTCTTTATAAATGTTAGCTAACAGTTCTTGGCCATTAAAAGCGGTCATACTTATTACAAAATCTTTAAACCCTGAAAGTTTATTTAAACAAGCTCTCAGTGCAAAGCGGTTATCTTCTGCTATGGCGATGGTGATAGGTATTTTATACATCTTACCAAACATCCTAAAATTTTCCTTTTCAGTAAATACGAATATCTACGTATTTATAACGTAAGTTTTATATCAAAGTGAGTACCTTTTCTAATTTCAGTACGGATTTCTACACTTCCATTAATATCAGCTACTCTGGCTTTTATATTTTTTAATCCATAACCTTCTGATTTAGCATTTAAATTAAAGCCAACACCATCATCACTTATAGAAATTAATAAAACGTTATCTTGCTGTTTTAATTCAATTAAAATCGTTGAAGCTTCAGCATATTTTATTGCATTGTTAAGTATTTCCTGTACTATTCTAAACATATTAACGGCTTGCTTAGAGCTTAATGTTATGTTGTCACTAAAATCAAAGGCCGTATTAAAAATTAAATTCTTCTTCACTAAGGAGGATTTGTTAATAAAGTTTAGGATTTTTAATTTTAAATCTTCCAAATAAATCACCTCAGAATTGAGTACCCATAAA
This sequence comes from Pedobacter alpinus, assembly GCF_042684645.1. Classification (NCBI taxonomy): domain Bacteria; kingdom Pseudomonadati; phylum Bacteroidota; class Sphingobacteriia; order Sphingobacteriales; family Sphingobacteriaceae; genus Pedobacter; species Pedobacter alpinus. The sequence goes on along the minus strand of NZ_JBHULV010000008.1, from coordinate 266,708 downwards.
GTATTTCTCAATTCTGAAATAGAGTCGTTACAACAGTTAGAAAGATCTTCGATTTTATGATCTACCGTTTCCCCTAAAGGAACTGATGAAGTTTTAAGTTCATCTAAAATTGAACGGAAAAAGGTGAGTTGTGCGCCAATGTTATCATGTACGTCTCTAGATATTTCTAATCGCTGCTCTTGTATTTTTTTTGTATTCTCTGTGATGCTTACTACATATTGAATTTCAAATTCGGTGTACATCATCATGGTTCTAACTGCAATTAACAGATAAACAAAAAGCATAAAAATTGGCATACCGATAAGATCCATGTTCATTGGTGGTACATCGTACCCTTTTATCAATACCAACATCAGAATTATAAAAATAAATACATTAACAAAAATGTAAAACACAAATTCTTTAGCCCAAGCCTTTTTTAGTTTGGTTTGAACATATAATTTCTCAGATTCACTTATTTTGAGTTTGCTTAAAAAAAACCAAGCTTTCACACAGTAGATAATGGTTAAAATAAGAGGAAATAAATTTGTGATTTCATAAAACAGGTGATGACCAGACATTACAGCTCCAAAGACTCTTTCTGCTTCTACATTGCTCACAAACAGTAGATAAATGCCATATGAAAATGAAATTGCTCCTGGTATGAAACTAAAAATAATTCCTTTTTTAACTTTATAACCAAGGAGACTTTTTACATAATACCAAATTGCCGGACCAAATAATAATGGGATAAAAAACCAAATAAATAGTATAGAAACTAATTTGTAATTACCAAAGTGTATAACAAACAAATTCATAATACAGGTAGAGATTACTGTAAAAAAAAAGACAGTAAAATACGCTAACCTAACTTTCAATTTTTCTCTTTTATTTAAGAGTGTTGGAAGTGCTAAAAGGAAAAGAATTAAGCAAACAGAGATATTTAGATATATTACAAAGGGCTCTTTATAAAGCATTGAAATGTGGAATAAAAACGTATTGGATACTTTGTTTAGATGCGGGAATTCGGGTTTTAAAACAGATGTAATAAATAATTTAACATTTAGATGATTCTGTTTTTACTAGCAACATCAACCGCACTAACTTTGTTGTTTACTTGCAATTTTCGGTAAATATTTTCGATATGTTTACGTACGGTGCCGTAACTGATAAAAAGGTTAGTCGCAATTTGTTCGTAGCTTAAACCATTTTTTAACTGTTTTAAAAGTTCTATTTCACGTTTGGTTAATCCGTAATCTTTGGTTTCAGCACTTTTTGACGGCAAAGGATTTCGTAATAAATTTAAAACCCTTAATGCTACACCCGCCGACATGGCAGCCCCGCCAGATAATTTTTCTATAATAGATTGACGAAGATTTTCTGTGTTTTCTTCTTTTAATAGATAACCGTTTGCACCAGCCATAATGGCTTTAAAAATGTTTTCATCATCATCAAAAGTGGTAAGCATTAACACTTTCAATTCTGGATGTTGTTTTTTAATTAATTCAGTAGCTTGAATGCCGTTCATCCCTGGCATCTGAATATCCATTAGCACTAAATCTATTTGATGTTTGTCAAAATTTTCTAAAAGTTCTTGACTGTTAAAAGCATTCATCACTACTTTAAACTCACGATGGGGGGGCAAGTTTATCCATACAAGCTTTTAAAGCAAAGCTGTTATCTTCGGCTATGGCAATGGTAATGGGCAATTTTATATTTTTATCAAACATCTTTATATTATTAGTTCAATACCATACGATAATCTACGTATATTTTTAAATGGGAATAGTTAAATAAATTTCTGTTCCTGAGCTAATTGCTGTATCAATATTGCAAGTGGCGTTCATGGTTTTAACCCTTACTTGTATATTTTTTAAACCGTAGCCCGCAAGTTTCGCATTTAAATCATAACCTTTACCATCGTCTTTAACAGAAACTATCAATTTATTTTGTTCAGCAACAAGTTTTACTTCTAGCGTATTGGCTTCAGCATGTTTAATGGCATTATTTACCAATTCCTGTATAATTCTAAACAAATTAGTGGCAATAATGGGTTCAATGCTATAATCTTTATCGCTTTGATTTACAATGCCAATATTAGGTTTACTACCATAATATGGTTTTAAATACTCCCTAAGTTTGACAACAAACTCTTCTAAACCAAACTCCTGCTGGTTAATTAACCAAACGGTACTTCTTAATTCTTTAATGGTATTTTGGGTAACCTGTTGCGTATGTTGTAATTGTTCGTTTTTGCTATCGGCATTTGCCATACTTTGAATAGAGCCGTTAATGAAACTGAGTTGCGCACCAATATTATCATGCAGTTCTCTAGAAATGCGAAGCTTTTCTTCTTGCATCCGATGTTTTTCGTCTAGTTTTCTCTTTTTATAATACTGAAATCCAGAGAATCCTAAAACCAATAAAACGATGATAGAAACTACTAAATAGATATTTTTCTGGCGTAGCTCTAAATTGTTAATCTCTTTCTCTTTAGCTAATAAGCTAATTTGCTGAAGCTGTTCTTTAGTTTTTAGCTTTTGAGCCTTAATTTCTGTTTTTTGTAAATTGATACTATAATCTCGGTTTGTAATTTTTCTAAAGCTCTTTGATTGAGTACTAAATCTTGATTATTCAAAGTAAGTTTTTGGATATTATTCTCCTTACCTAGAAGTACAATTTGTTGTTCTTTCTTTTGAGTTTCAAACTTGGTTAGCATTTCTGCAATAGCATCAGCACTTTGTTTCCTGTGTAAAGAATCACTCATCTCATAACTATCTCGCATATAAGGAAATGCTTCTTTCGTTTTCCCCAAACCATCTAAAACTTCTGCTAAGTTTGAACTAAACGCAATTTTCTCTTCTAAAGAGCCTTTCTGTTTACCGTAATCATAAGCTTTTTGAGCAAAGGGGAGTGCTTTTTCAAAATCGTTATTATTGATATAGATATACGCTAAATTATTTTCAATGATTTTTATATTAGCACTTCTATTATATTTTATGGCAAGCTGCAAAGCATCTTCATAAATTTTGATAGCAAGTTTTTGGTCGTTTTCTCTATTGGCAATTACTGCTAAATTAGTCAATGGGTTTATACTTAAAATCGGACGATTCATCCCTACGGCAATATCATAAGCTGCTTTGTAATTTTGTTTAGCCAAACCATATTGCTTTTGATTTTTATAAATGATGCCTAAATTATTGTATATGTTAGACATACCTAAAGAATCTTTTAACTCTTTTCTAATCGATAATCCTTTTTGATAATATTCTATCGCTTTACCAAATTGATTAGAAGATTCCATGCTAATACCCATTTGGAAATAACCTGATGAAAGTCTAGCTTGATCTCCCGCTTGCTCATATAGTTTAATAGCCTCTAAATTTAGGGAAGTTGCTTTGGCGTAATCGCCCATATCTAGTTTTAACCGGGAGTAATTAATTAGCATATTGCCGTACCTCACCTTATTATTTTTTACATAAGGCAAAGATTTTTGAACTGCTGCTTCGGCTTTTTTATACTCCTTTAAATCAGTTAAAATACCAACTAAATTAGAGTAAGCAATGCCAATATCTTCGTAAGATTTATTGAGCTCGTAAATTTTAATAGCTTTTAAATAATAGTTAACAGCTTTTTCATCTTCATAAGTATCAGAAAAAGCCAATCTAGCCAACTGTTGATAGTAAAAACCTTTATGTAACTCGTTCTTTTTAAAGGCATTGCTATCAATCAAAGCTAAAGTAGCTGCCGCTTTTTTATACTCTCGGTCGCCAATTTCTTTGGTTGCTTTATTGATAATGACTAGTTTATTATCAATATGCTGACCATTAGAATGATTGATAATTATAAATAGAACAAAAAGTAGCGTAAAAATTTGTTTCATTTAAGTGCGATATTCAAGTTTATGGATGTAGCAGTTAAAGCGTCAATAAATATATCTTATAAAAGTCATAAATTTAATTTAATTTCTTGATAATAAATTTAGTTGCAACACTATACTTTAAAAGATTAATAATTATGACAAACTGTAATAAAGCATTTTTTTCAATTTGATAATCCTTTATTTTAAATAGAATTGAAATTCTGAATACAAAAACTTTATGATTTTTAATGTAGTAACCTAGGCTTTTAAGCTAAAACTACCATAAAATAATTAACGACGGTGTTGGACTATTACTGTTTTAATATTGGACATAAAAACAAACGGCTATTCTGATGCAGAATAGCCGTTTTTCTCAATTGATTTTTGTTAATGTGGCCTCGACGAGAATCGAACTCATATCTAAAGTTTAGGAAACTTCTATTCTATCCGTTGAACTACGAGGCCTTTAATTTACCTAATCACACTCCCAGCTGCAAAATTTTCTTTAGGAGCCACAAAAGTAAGTTTTCCATCTGAATTTTCAGCCATTAAAATCATTCCTTGTGATAAGATTCCTTTAATCTCTCGTGGTTCAAGGTTTATTAAAATACTTACCTGCTGACCTACAATACTTTCAGGTTCAAAAAATTCTGCAATTCCAGAAACTACCGTTCGGTGGTCAATACCTGTATCAACAGTTAATTTCAACAATTTCTTTGTTTTAGCTACTTTTTGGGCACTTAAAATTGTTCCCGTTCGTATGTCTAAGCCAACAAAATCATCAAAAGTTACGTTTGTTTTTGCAGGTATAGCTTCAACTATAACATTGGCTAATGCCTCTTCTTTTTTAGCCACTAGTTTTGCTAATTGTCTTTCCACCTGCTCATCCTCTACTTTCTCAAATAATAAAGTAGCTGGTTTTAATTGATGTCCATCAGCAAAGAAAATCTCTTCATCATAACTTAAAATTTCTCTATCTAAATTCAACATCCCAAACATCTTTTTTGAAGAATGAGGTAAAAATGCTTGAGAAAGTGTTGCTAAATGTGCTATAATGTGTAAACAGTTTTGTAAAACTTCTCTGGCGGCTTCTGGGCTTTCTTTAAAAGTTTTCCAAGGCTCATTTTCTGTTAAATACCTATTTCCTAAGCGGGCAACATCCATTACAGATGCAATAGCACTTCTAAATTTAAAATCTTTTAAATAAGCTTCAACATCATCATAAGCTTGGCCAATTTGTTTGTAAACAGCTTCATCTTTTAAAGTTTGAGCGCCCAAAGTTTTACCGTCGTAATATTTGTGCATTAAAATCATTACGCGGTTAATAAAATTACCTAAAATGGCAACCAATTCGTTATTCACTCTAGCTTGGTAATCTTTCCAAGTAAATTCACTATCGCTAGTTTCGGGCATAATAGACGTCAAAACATAACGTAATTCATCCTGCTTACTTGGAAACTCTTCTAAATACTCATGCAGCCAAACCGCATGATTTCTTGAGGTAGATAGCTTATCGCCCTCTAAATTTAAAAACTCATTTGCAGGTACATGGGTTGGCAAAATATAATCGCCATGAGCATGTAAAATAGAAGGGAATGTAATACAATGAAAAACTATATTATCTTTCCCAATAAAATGAATTAAACAGGAATTATCAGCTTCGTTTTCTTGTTTTTTCCAGTAAAGCTGCCAATCTTTATGATGATCAATTGCCCACTGTTTAGTTGCAGAAATATAACCTATTGGTGCATCCATCCATACATAAAGTTTCTTTCCTTCAGCTTCCATTAAAGGCACATCAATACCCCAGTCTAAATCACGCGTCATAGAGCGAGGTTGTAAACCTTGCTTTAACCAAGAACTACATTGGCCATAAACGTTAGTTTTCCAAATAGCCTTTTTGCCTTCTAAAAGCCATTCTTCTAACCAAGGCTGATACTTATCTAAAGGCAAATACCAATGTTTAGTAGGTTTCAAAACCGGAAAGTTTCCACTTAAAGTTGAACGAGGATTTACTAAATCTGTTGGGCTAAGCGAAGTCCCACATTTCTCGCATTGGTCGCCATAAGCGTTATCATTTCCACAGTTTGGGCAAGTACCAATAATATATCTATCAGCTAAAAATTGCTGATATTCTTCATCGTAGTATTGGTCAGAAAACTTTTCTATAAACTCATCTTTTTCGTATAAATTCAAGAAAAACTCTTTAGACAAATCATGGTGAATTGGCGAAGATGTACGGTGGTAAATATCAAAAGCTATCCCAAAATCTTCAAAACTTTTTTTTATTTGACCATGATATTGATCAATAATAGCTTGTGGTGTTGTGCCTTCTTTTTTTGCTTTAATAGTGATAGCTGCACCATGCTCATCAGACCCGCAAACGTAAACAACATCCTTTTTTTGCAAGCGTAAATGTCTTACATAAATATCGGCTGGTAAATATGCGCCTGCTAAATGCCCAATATGTAATGGTCCGTTTGCATAAGGCAAAGCAGATGTGATGGTATATCTTTTATAATTTTTATCAGTCAAAGCGAAATTATATTGTTGTTTTATTAATTTGCGAAGATAATTGATATTATTGTAAAGCGTGTGTAATTGATTAAAAAGAAGATGCGCTTTAATTAAAAAAAATGAACCAACCCCCATATTTAAAAAAAGGAGATAAAATAGCCATTACCTGTCCTGCTAAAATATTAAAAGCACCAATTACGGATGCTATAAAATTGTTAGAGTCTTGGGGATTAGAAGTTGTTTTAGGCAAAACAATTGATGCAGTACACCATCAGTTTTCTGGAACGGATGATGTACGAGCTGCAGATATGCAAGATTTCATTAATAATGAAAGCATAAAAGCAATCATTGCTGCCAGAGGAGGTTATGGCTGCATTAGAATTATTGATAAAATTGATTGGACTCCTTTAGTCTTAAATCCAAAATGGATAATTGGTTTTAGCGATATTACTGTTTTTCACATGCAGTTGCAAGCAATGAGTTTGCAAAGTTTACACGCTCAAATGCCTTCAACCGTTAAAGAAAGTTCAAAAGAAAGTTTAGAAACTTTAAGAAAGGCTTTATTTGGCGAAAGTTTTAAATACATATTTAAATACCATAAAGACAATAAGCTAGGAACAGCAAGCGGTGAATTAATAGGTGGCAACTTAACTTTATTAACTGCATGCATAAATGCTGTTAATGATTTAGATTATACCAATAAGATATTATTTATAGAAGACATAGGCGAATATCCTTACGTAATTGACCGCATGATTAGAACTTTAGACAGAGCAGATAAGTTTAAAAACTTAAAAGGATTGATAGTTGGTGGCTTTACAGATATTAAGCATAACGAACCATCCTTTGGTTACACGATAAATGAAATTATAAATACGGTTATTGAAAAGTATGATTTCCCAGTGTGTTTTAATTTTCCTGCTGGACATATTTCTGATAACAAAGCATTAATTTTTGGTAAGCAGGTGGAGATGAAAATAGGATCTGAAGAATCGGAAATTTATTACTTGTAATTTAAATTGCAATAATTTCTTTTTTCTTTTTAGTTTTTAATCTTTTTGGAATACTATTTAAAATTTCTTGTTCAAGTGCATCAATCATTCTTTTTTTGATGAAATTTTTGTGTGTAACAATGCTTATTTCTCTGCTTGGTTCTGGGCTTTTAAAATAACGTAGTTTATCCATTTGTTTAACAGAAAAATCTTGAATAGCTAACTCAGGTAAAATGGTAATGCCATCATTTAAATCAACCATTTTAATTAATGTTTCTATACTTCCTGTATTATAATCTAATTGTACATGGTTTGATTTGGTATGTTTACAGATGTTAAGCACTTGATTTCTCATACAATGTCCTTCATTTAAGAGCCATAAATTATCTACATCTAAATCATTTGTGGTGATATTTTTCTTTTTATAAGCGGGACTATTTTTAGATAAATAGCTTACAAAATTTTCGTAAAATATGGGTCTTTCTGTTAAATAATTCTCTTCTAACGGTGTTGCTAAAATGCCACAATCTAACAAACCTACTTTTAATTGGCTTATTATAGTTTCTGTAGTTAATTCAGAAACTACTAGTCTTATTTTAGGATACTTCTCTAAAAAACCGCCAATTACCCGTGGAATTAAATATGGCGCAACTGTTGGTATAACTCCTAATTTTAGTTCGCCACTAATTTCTCCTTTACGTTCTTCAATAATATCTTTTATCTTGTAGCTTTCTTGCAATAAAATTCTAGCTTGTTCAATCACTTCTATACCAATTTCTGTAGGTGTAATTGGTTGTCTTGATCTATCAAACAGTTTTACGCCCAAAAGTTCTTCTAACTTCTGGATTTGCATACTTAAAGTAGGTTGCGTTACAAAACATTTTTCGGCGGCTGTTACAAAACTTCTGTAAGTATCTACAGCTACAGCATATTCTAATTGAACTATAGTCATGATGTAAAATAGATAAATTCTATAAAATTCAAGAAAATTATCATAAATAAAAAAGAGGCGAAAGCCTCTTTTTTATTCTACTGTAACAGATTTTGCTAAGTTTCTGGGTTGATCTACGTTACAACCTCTTAAAACGGCAATATGATAGGATAAAAGTTGCAATGGAATTGTTGCTAACAGTGGCAAAAAAGCCTCATCGCTAGCAGGTATTTCAATACTATAATCAGCCATTTTAACAACATCTGTATCACCTTCAGTAACAATAGCTACAACTATTCCTTTTCTTGCTTTAACTTCTTGTATGTTAGATATTACCTTTTCGTAAGATGAATTTTTAGTAGCAATAACAATAACAGGCATTTCTTCATCAATTAAAGCAATAGGCCCATGTTTCATTTCTGCTGCTGGGTAACCTTCTGCATGTATGTAAGAAATCTCCTTTAACTTCAAAGCCCCTTCTAAAGCCACAGGAAAACCGCTTCCTCTACCTAAAAATAATGCGTTTCTAGAATCTTTAAATTTTTCTGCTATTTCTAAAATCAGTTTATCAGACTCTAAAGCCTTTTCTACCAAACTAGGTATGCGCTCTAACTCACTCAATAATGCAATTAATTTTGTTTTAGGTAATGTTCCTTTTACTTCGGCCATGTAAAAAGCCATTAAGGTAAGTGCTGTTACTTGTGCAGTAAAAGCTTTTGTAGATGCAACACCAATTTCTGGCCCAGCGTGAGTGTACATACCAGCATCTGATAAACGAGGAATAGAAGCACCAACTACATTACAGATACCAAATATTGTAGCACCTTTACTTTTAGCCATCTCAATTGCGGCCATGGTATCTGCAGTTTCGCCAGATTGAGAAATAGCAATTACGATATCATTTTCACTAATAATTGGGTTTCTATATCTAAATTCAGATGCATATTCTACCTCTACAGGTATTCTTGCATACTCTTCTATTAAATACTCTCCAACTAAACCTGCATGCCAAGAGGTTCCGCAGGCAACAATAATTATTCTATGGGCGTTTTTGAATTTCTCGGCATACTCTTTAATACCACCTAATTGAATTTTACCTTCTAAAGGATAAATACGACCACGCATACAATCGTTTATAGATCTTGGTTGCTCGTAAATTTCTTTTAACATAAAATGCTCATAACCGCCTTTTTCTAACATTTCTAGTTTAATTTCTAGTTGTTGTACGTAAGGTGTCTTTACTGTATTATCAATGGTTCTAATAGTGAGCTCATTGGTTTTTAAGTAAGCAATTTCATTATCATTTAAGTAGATTACATTTTTAGTGTATTCTACAATTGGGGTAGCATCAGAAGCTATAAAGTATTCTTTTTCGCCCACACCAATAACTAATGGACTTCCCTTTCTTGCTGCTATCAGCATTTCCGGGTCTTCTTTACTCATGATAACTATCGCGTAAGCACCAACAACTTCTTTCAAAGCTTCTCTTACAGCTTGTTGTAAGTCAATTTTGGCCTCTTTTTGTATATCTTCAATTAAATGAATCAATACCTCCGTATCGGTATCGCTATTAAAAATATGACCTCTACTAATTAACTCCTCTTTTAAAGGGCCATAATTTTCGATGATACCATTATGAATAATAGCTAAATTACCGTTACCAGACTCGTGAGGATGGGAGTTTCTGTCTGAAGGAGCACCGTGGGTAGCCCAACGAGTATGTCCCATACCAATAGATCCAGAAGAATCTTTCCCGATTACAAAATTTTCTAATTCGGCTACTTTACCAGCCTTTTTGTAAATATTTAATTTTGAAGAATGATCTAACAAAGCAACACCAGCGCTGTCATAACCGCGGTATTCTAAACGTTGTAAACCTTTAATAACAATGGGATAGGCCTCTCTAAAGCCTATATAACCAACTATTCCACACATAAAAAAAACTATATTTTGAAGACGGTGGCAAATCTACAAAATATAGTTTCATTAATGTAAAAACCTATGATTTACTTTTGGTCTGTGTAAAATATTTTAAGTTTCACTTTATAATCGGGGTTTGTAGCACCACCCACAACAGATCTTCTTAAAGTGTTAAATACAGAACCTGGTCTAGTGATATCTGAAGGACTTATAAATGTACCGTAATTAACTGTTCTGCCTCTTAACAAATCTTGTATGTACCCTGTTACATTAACTGAATAGCTTTTTGTGGTGGGGCTATAAAAACCTCCAACAAAACCAGCTCCAATATATCTTGGATCATTCGGTGTTTCATCAGCTATTAACTGTGGCCTGTTTGCAATATCCCATCTATATACTCTTAATCCTGCTATTGGACCATAAGGTATTTCTGTTCCGTTTTTAACGGTGAAAATTAATTCGGCTCTGTTAATAGTTAAATTAGTAGCTAAAGCTTTTAATTTAGCTAAATTTGGAAACTCAACCTTAACCTGTGTACCTCCTAATCCGCTAAAATACAACAAATCGTTACTTCTATTCGTAGATTGCAGCTCGGTTTGAACCGCTGTGCCTGTTAAATCCCAGTTTAATTCTGTTGCTGCATAACCAGAACCACCGTTAACAGCAAAAGTATTTACTAATGTATCTCTACCACTAGTTGTACTATTTTTTTTATAGAAAACATCTAATCTAGAGGCACCATTTGTAAATGTATCAAATGAAAACAAACCACCTCTGTTTGTTATTGTGGTTTTATTTACAGAAATGTACAGACCTTTAAAAATATTATTAAATGCGGTGTTTGATATCTTACTTAAAGAATCTAAACCTATAATATTATTGATAATAAAATTGGGGTCTAACTTAATTCTTAACTGTCCAGGCACTCTTTTTATAGTATCTCTTTTACCAACAACAATATCTTGCAAAGTGATGCTATCTCTATAAGCCGCACTAATTGTTTTAGTGGCTAACAGAGTAGAGTTTACTTGCCATTGTTTATTAGCATAATAAGTTCTTGGATTTACATTATAAATTAACTCATTTAACTGCCTTACTTCAATAGTGTAACTTGTACCAACACTATCGCCATAAAAATCTGCATAAGGCAAAACTAAAACAGCCGAATCTAATGTTGGTGCCGTACCAAAAGTATAATTTACTGAAGGCATGATTATACCTAATGCCATACTTGCGGTTGTTTTGCCAAAAATAGGGTCATTAAAATAACCTAAAACACTTCTATCCGTAAAGTTGCCCATTACACTATCTTGCTTCTGTAGTTTTGTTATTAATGTAGTAGTATCAACAACAGCGCTATTTAGTGAAAAATTAGGATCAAGATCTAAACCTACACCTGATGGATTTTCACAACCCGCAAAAACAAAAAGACTTACTAACAAGGTTAATAAGTCTGATTTTTTAAATCTCATATATTTTATTGAAAATTTTTATTATGCAACAGATACTAATACATCAGCAGCAATTTCTTGGTAAAAATTGTAATAATTTTCCATATCTGAAGTAGCAGAGTACTCTAAAACGGTTTTATCTGCCTTTTTAACAAAGTTTAACAAATCTTCGTCCACATTTTCGTCGCCTATTACAACAGCATCTGAATATTGAATAGCTGCTTTATTTAAACCTGTATGGGTTGCATCAGCATAATCTTCGGTATCCTTAACATCCATGCCTTTCATAACAGCTTTTTTAGCAAAAGCATCTCCTAAAGAACTCGTAAATGTTGTATCATAAACAGAATATACAACTTTACAATCTTTAAAAGTAGGATCGTCTTTGTAATTTGTTTTTAAATAAGCAGGAACTAATGCACTCATCCATCCATGACAATGAACAATATCTGGAGCCCAACCTAATTTCTTAACTGTTTCTAAAGCACCTTTACAAAAGAAAATTGTACGCTCATCATTGTCTGCATAAAATTTGCCTTTTGCATCATTAAAAACATGTTTTCTGTGGAAGTAATCTTCGTTATCTAAGAAGTAAACTTGCATTCTAGCAGAAGGAATTGAAGCAACCTTAATAATTAAAGGATTATCATTTTCTCCTATGATGATATTCATACCAGATAAACGTATAACTTCATGAAGTCTGTTTCTTCTTTCGTTAATGTTACCAAAACGAGGCATTAAGATCCTTATTTCGAATCCTTTTTCTTGCATTGCTTGAGGTAAATTTCTGGTAATCTTTGAAATACTTGTTAAATCTAGAAATGGCGACATTTCATGTGTGATAAACAAAAGCTTGGTTTTTCCCATCTCCTAATCTTTGATAAGTTTTTGTTAAGAAGTTTTTTTTTAAAGTGCAAATATAACAATAATCTTGCACAATTACAATCTTTTACGTAAATGCCCATTGCATATTAGGAACTAAATACTCACATTTGCCCCCTTAAATTTATTTTTTTGAAAAGCTTTAAAACCAAAGATAGCCTGAAGAATTATTTACAATCCTTAAAAAAAGGAAATGTAAAAATTGGACTTGTACCAACTATGGGGGCTTTACACCAAGGTCATGTTTCATTAATTGAGGTATCAAAAAAACATTGTGATATTACCATAGCTACAATTTTTGTAAACCCTACACAGTTTAATAATGTTGATGATTTATTAAAATATCCCAAACCTATTAACCAAGACCAAAAAATATTAGAGGCGGCTGGTTGCGATATTCTTTTTAACCCAGAAACACGTGAAATGTATGATGATCCTGAGGTTTGGGATTATGAGGTAGGAGAGCTTAATACTGTTTTAGAAGGTTACTTTAGACCTGGACATTATAAAGGCGTTACACAAATTGTTTATAAATTATTTAATTTGGTTAAACCTGATTTGGCATTTTTTGGACAAAAAGATTATCAGCAGTTTTTAGTAATAAAAAAAATGACTGAAGACTTTAATTTAGGAATTAAGCTTTACGCTTGCCCAATAATTAGAGAAACTGATGGCTTAGCAATGAGTTCTAGAAACATTAGGCTTAGCCCTACTGAAAGAATAGCTGCTTTACAAATATCTAAATCTTTATATTTTACAAAGAAAAATTATACAGTAATGCCAATTGCAGATTTAAAAGAAAAAGCACTTAAATTTTATACTAACAATAGTTTACTAAATTTGGAATATTTTGAGATTGTAAGTAATGATGGTTTAAAACCACTAAGTAACAAAAAAAATGCAATAGCTTTAGTAGCTTGTACTGTGGGCAATACTAGACTTATTGATAATATGATGCTTGATTAACAATGTTTCTAAATTCTATTTTTAAATTTGCGGTATGGTTATAGAAGTTTTAAAATCTAAAATTCATAGGGTAAAAGTTACCCAGTCTGAACTTAATTATGTAGGTAGCATTACTATTGACGAGGATTTGTTAGACGCTGCAAACATGATTCCTAACGAAAAAGTGCAGGTGGTTAATAATAATAATGGCGCAAGGTTTGAAACTTACATCATTAAAGGAGAAAGAGGTACAGGCACCATATGTTTAAATGGCTCCTGCGCTAGGTTGGCTCAAATAGGTGATATAGTTATTATAGTTACCTATGCACATTTAGAATTTGAAGAAGCTAAAAAATATCAACCTATTTTAGTTTTTCCAGACGAGAACAACAAACTTATTAAGTAAACTATTGAAAAAAAAACTATTACCTGCTTTTAAATATCTCCTTTTTTTATTAGCAGGGATAGCTATTATATATTACCTATTTAAAGCATATTATACCCCAGCTTTTATACAAGATTTAAAAAGCGTAAGCATATTTTGGGTTTTAATATCTACAATTGCTGTTACTATAGCCAATATTTTCAGAACGTTGAGATGGCAATTGATGATTACTCCATTAGAATATCGTAAACCAAAATTTATTCAAGTATTTAACGCGTTAATGGTAGGCTATTTGGTTAATTTGGCATTACCAAGAGCAGGTGAATTAGCCAGATGTGCATTTTTAGCTAAGAAGGAAAAAATGAATACCGTTTCATTAATTGGAAGTGTAATAGCCGAACGCATTTTTGACCTTTTAATGCTGATCCTGATTGTTTTCATATCAATATTTCTTTATGCTGATATAATTTCAAGCTTTTTAAAACCTATAAATTTTGCCCTTATCTTAAATAATAATTTACCGCTGCTTATCTTATTGTCAATCTGTTTTACCTTATTTATTTTCCTTTTTCTTAAACTTTCAAAAGCTAAAAATCCATTTTTTTTAAAAATTATTGGATTATTAATGAAATTGAAAGATGGATTATTATCAGTTAAAGACATTAAACAGCCTAAATTATTTATGCTGTACACTTTTCTGATTTGGTTTTTTTACCTATTAGCAACTTATTTAGGATTTATGATGCTCAAAGAAACTTCAAATCTAGATTTCTCAACATCTATTTTAACTTTAGTAGCCGGTAGTTTTGGTATGATAGCCCCCATACAAGGTGGTATTGGGGCTTATCATTTTATGGTTTCACAATGTTTAGTTTTACTGGGAATTGGTGGTACAGCAGCATTGGTGTATGCTACTATTTTGCATGCATCACAAACTATAACTGTTGTGGTGTTAGGTTTTTTAGCGTTGATGCCTAAAATTGGAAAGAAGCAATAATTTATTTTACTCTTTTTGTATTATCTTTTGCAAAAGCTTCCCAACCGCTGTAGCTTTTGCCTTTACCGGCAGTACTAATTTTTTGAAAAGAATGGCAAACCGCTACTCCTAACCCATCTGTTGCATCTAAAAATTCGGGTGTTTCTGTAAATTTCAATAACTGCTTAAGCATTGCTGCAAGTTGCTCTTTTGTTGCGTTACCATTACCTGTAATAGATTGTTTTATCTTTTTTGGCGAATATTCAAAAATTGGTAAACCTTTTGCCAAGCCTGCTGCCATTGCTACACCTTGCGCCCTGCCTAGTTTCAACATTACTTGTATATTTTTTCCGTAAAAAGGGGCTTCTAAAGCAATGCAATCTGGGTTGTACTGCTCTATTAAGCTAGTTGTTCTTTCAAAAATGCGCTGAAGTTTTAAAAAATGATCATCTAGATGATTCATTTTAACCACCCCTAAACTTATTAATTCAATTTTATTACCGGTTTCTTTAATCAAACCATAACCCATTACAACAGTACCTGGGTCTATCCCCAAAATTATACGTTCTTTGGATTTTTCTATTAACATGGTAGCAATATTAAGGTAAATTCTTAACATTGTAAATATTCAAATTCCGGTTGACTACAAAGCAAAAAAAAATACTTAGCTATACTTTAAAGATAATTATTATCTGCTTGGCTGCTTTTTACATTTTCAAGAAATTAAACAATCATGAAAATTTAACAAATTTTTCTAACCTTATTAAAGGATTGCCTAGTATTAGCGTTTACATTACAGTTTTTTTAATATTAGCTTTAATGTTTGTTAACTGGCTAATAGAAAGCATTAAGTGGAAGTTTTTGATTAGTAAAGTTGAGCAAATTAGTTTGTATAAAGCCATTGAGTCTGTTTTTTGTGGCTTAACTTGGGCGGTGTTTACACCAAATAGAATTGGAGAGTACGGAGGACGTATTTTTTTTCTTTCTCCTCGTAAAAGAATACAGGGAGCTGTAGCTATGAGTGTTGGACACATTGCACAAATGGTAATTACCAATGTTGTAGGTGCAACAGCGTTAATGTGGTTTATTTATAATTTTAAACCAATAGACGATTTAATTTTTGTAGCAATATGTTTCTTAACCTTCGTTTTTTGTAGTTTCTTCATCCTTTTTTACTTCAACATTAGATGGATAGAAAAGTCACTAAAAAGCATTAAATTTTTAAAAAAATATAAACGTTTTTTATCTGTTTTAAATAGGTATCACAGTAAAGAATTAATTAAGGTAATGCTATATAGTTTGGCAAGATTTGCTGTTTTTACAACACAGTACATTTTAATTATTTATTTATTGTTACCTGAAATTCCAATATATCAATCTGCTTTAATGGTTTTTATATTATTCTTTATACAATCAGCTTTACCATCATTAGATTTGTTGGATGTTGGGGTACGCAGTTTAACTGCAACCTACTTTTTTAAAACCATTACAACACATGAGGTAGCAATTATGGCTGCAATTGCGTTAATTTGGCTTGTAAATTTAATTATCCCAGCAATATTGGGTTCATTTTTCGTTTTTAAATTAAAATTCTTTGACTACCGTAATAATTAGTTGCTTATCATTAGCACTCACTTTTTTATATGCCATTTTGGTACTTATATTAAGAACTGGATGGCAAAAAATCCCATCTTTTTCGGCTAAGGTTAATCCTTGTGTAACAAAAGTTTCTGTATTAATAGCGGCAAGAAATGAAGCAGAAAAAATTCATCTTACCATTGAAGATATTTTAGCTCAAAACTACCCTAAAGAACTTTTTGAACTAATAATTGTTGATGACCATTCAACAGATGGCACTTCGCAAGTGATTAGTAGCTATGCAAATATGGGCGTTAAATTAATTGTGCTTAACGAAAGCCAAGCTTTAAATTCTTACAAAAAGAAAGCTATTGCAAAAGCCATTGATTTAGCCAATGGCGAGTTAATGGTTGCAACAGATGCAGATTGCCGCATGGGGCAAAATTGGCTACATCAAATTGTAAGTTTATACGAAGAAAAAAAATACAATTTAATTAGTTCACCGGTAGTATATTTTGAAGAAAAATCATTGTTTGAAAGAATGCAAACCTTAGAATTTTTGTATCTCATTGGTTTTGGAGCGGCAGGGATAGGTCATAATATGCCATCAACCTGTAATGGTGCTAACTTGGCTTATAAAAAAGAAGTATTTTTAGCTTTAGGAGGTTTTAAAGGTATAGATGATTTAGCGTCTGGAGATGATGAACTTTTTTTACATAAGGTTGCATCAACCTACCCAGGTACAGTTGGCTTTTGTAAAGCAAAAGATGCAATTGTTTATACACATGCAAAGCCAAATCTTAAAGAATTTATTTCGCAAAGAAAAAGGTGGGCAAGTA
This sequence comes from Pedobacter alpinus, assembly GCF_042684645.1. NCBI lineage: Bacteria > Pseudomonadati > Bacteroidota > Sphingobacteriia > Sphingobacteriales > Sphingobacteriaceae > Pedobacter > Pedobacter alpinus. The sequence goes on along the minus strand of NZ_JBHULV010000008.1, from coordinate 249,451 downwards.
AGAGCGTGAAATATAAAAACAAAAAAATAATTGCTTTAGCTATTGCTATGTGGCTATTTAATATTTCGCTTGCTTTAAACTTTTTCTTAGCCTTTTTTTACACCGATTTTTTAAAATTGGTAGTGATACAATTTGCTATAAAATTTACCGCCGAAATGTTTTTTTTAGAACTACTTACTTCCTTTGCAAACAGAAAAAACTTACTTTTTATACTCACATTTACAACTTTTCTACATCCAATATATTTAATCTATATTGGCATAATAGGCAATTCTGGCAAATATAGTTGGAAAGGTAGAATGGTAAAATAATACAGCCAAATTGAATAAAAACAACAACAAAACATGGCATAAGTTTATAAAGAATAAGTTTTCTTTATTAGGATTTTCTTTTATTGTTTTGATAGTTTTATTATCATTTTTAGGATATACTATCACACCCGATGATAGCCCTATGGCTAATCAGATGAATCTTCAAATAAATATTGAGAAACCTGGGTCATCTTTTACATTTATTAAAACACCAAAGCACCCAAAACCTACTGAGGTTAGTTTTTTTTATAAAATGTTTTTTGGACAGCCATCAGGTTTTGATTATGTACCAATCTCTACTTACAACTTCGATAAGCAATTTTTAAATTACAAAGAATATTTAGGTGCTGGCGAAAAAGGTGAATGGAAACATTTGAAAATCAATTTATTTGACAATCAAAGCATCGAAAGCATTCAGAACAACAACATTGTAACCAAAACCTATTGGCTTGGTACTGATATATATGGTAGAGATTTGCTGAGCCGAATTATTATTGGCGCAAGAATATCGCTTATGGTTGGGTTTATGGCTGTTGTAATTAGCCTTATTTTAGGTTTATCATTAGGTGCAAGTGCAGGCTATTTTGGCGGTAAAGTTGATGCCGTTATCAGTTGGTTTATGAATGTTGTGTGGTCTTTACCTTCTTTATTATTAGTTATTGCTATTTCATTTGCTTTAGGAAAAGGTTTTTGGCAAGTGTTTATTGCTGTTGGTTTATCTATGTGGGTAGAAGTGGCAAGGTTAGTACGGGGCCAAGTCTTATCGTTTAAAAACGCCCAATTTATAGAAGCTGCAAAATCTTTAGGTTACAGTAATTTAAGAATCATTTATGTGCATATTTTACCCAATATTATAGGGCCAATTTTGGTAGTTGCCTCTTCAAATTTTGCTTCTGCTATTTTATTAGAAGCTGGTTTAAGTTTTTTGGGCTTTGGAGCACAGCCACCAATGCCAACTTGGGGCGGCATGATAAAAGAACATTACGGCTACATTATTATTGATGCTGCTTTTTTAGCCATTATACCTGGCTTAATGATTATGTTAATGGTTTATGCGTTTAACTTGGTTACTATAGGCCTCAGGGATTTGTTTGATTTAAAATCGGAGAGTACCGATGTTTAAGTTAAAGGCAATAATTTCAACTTATATACCAATCATTTATGCAAACGAATTTTAACAAATAAAATTCAAATGTTTTTTGATGGTTTGTATCTAATTCAGTACATTTAATTTATAATCACACACTATAATAACAATAATGCAAAAGCATGGTTCATCAGAATCTGATGCACAGATTGATATAGTAGAGCTTTTATTAAAGCGACAAGCTGAATTAAATGCCTTACTAGAGATTACCCGAGCTATTAATAGCAATGTCCCTAGCCAGACGTTGGTAGAAATGCTTGAGATGATTATGCGGAATAATTTAAAGGTTAAAAAGTTTAGATTACTGCTACTTAATATAGAGGAATTTCATTGCGTTTCTAACTTTGGTGGAGAGTTAGAATCTTTTGAAGATTTACAATTTATTGCAAATGAATTACTTCCTTTAAAAATCCCGGTCAATATCACCAATCACCAAAACCCAATTATTAACTCTTTTGATTATTTTATTCCGGTACACCATAAAGATGAGGCATTGGCTTTTGTATTGGTAGGCAAGTTTGAAAATGACGAGAAATTACTTGATAATAGTGTAGATTATATTCAAACATTAATAAACGTAATTATTGTTGCGTTTGAGAATAAAAAACTTTTTAAAGAGCGTTTACACAGAGAGCGTTTACAAAGGGAGGTTGAACTTGCACAGCAAGTGCAAACCATGCTTATTCCACAAAATTTACCGAAAAATATATTTTTAGACGTAGAATCCATTTATCGCCCGCACCAAAGTATTGGAGGCGATTTTTTTGATTTTATACAAATTAACTCAGATGAGTTTCTATGGTGCGTGGCTGATGTATCTGGTAAAGGAATTTCTGCCGCTTTAATAATGGCTAATTTCCAAGCCAGTTTAAGAGCATTGGTGTCTTTAAACACACCACTAACCATACTTATAGAAAAACTAAACAGTATCGTTTTTAATAACACCAAAGGAGATAGATTTATTACCTTGTTTTTAGGCATTTACAACGATAAAACCAGAATGGTTAAATATGTTAATGCCGGTCATAATGCGTCTTTAGTGATACAAAATGATAAAGTTGAATTGCTTAAAACGGGTACCACTATGATTGGTGCTTTTGAGGAGTTACCTTTTGTTAATGAAGGAGTTTTAAAGTTAGAGCAAGGTGCTATAATTTTTAATTATACGGATGGTATAATTGAGTTTGATGGTGAAGAAGAACAATCTATAAGCGAGGAAGATTTAGTAGATTTTTTACTAAAAAATAAAGACAAAGATCTTAAACAACTACATTTAGAACTTATTAGTAAAATGGATGTTTTAAGAGACTATAGTGAAGCTACGGATGACATTACCATATTATCTCTTAAAATACATTAAAAAAAGCTAATCAAAAAAGAGGCACTCGAAAGTGTAATTCGAAAAAACAAAACTATTTATTTTCTTTACTTCCCTTTTTAACAGTTAAAATATCTTGCCCCGTAGCATCACCTTGTTCTTGTAATTTACCAAAAGCTGCTGCTGCTGCATAATTGATAATATCTTGAGGCTGATGATGATTGTAAAAGCCGTAAATTAAACCAGCCATAAAACAATCCCCACTTCCTGAACGGTCCACCACACCTTCGCATTTAAACTCTGCCGAATTAAAAGATTGATTATTGGTATATAAACTGGTAAAGTATTTTAACTCGTTAGCATCGCTATCAAACCTAAATGTATTGGCTACACTTTTTACTTTCGGAAACTTTTGGATGATTTCTTTTGAAGTTAACTCGGCATGAGCAAAATAATCTTCTCTTTTGCCTTTGAAATGGATATTTTCATCAATAGTTGTTCCTAACAAACTATTTGCCGACCAAATATTGCCCATTACCACATCACAATGCTCAATTAATTTTGGCATTATTTCTACAGGTTCTTTACCATATTTCCATAAACGAGAGCGATAGTTTAAATCGCAAGAAATTGTTATTCCCTTTTTTGATGCTGCTTCTATGGCTTCTAAACAAACATCTGCAACCCTTTCATTTAATGCTGGACTAATTGCTGTAAAATTAAACCAAGAAACATCTCGTAAAACTTTATCCCAATCAATCATTCCGCGTTTTAGTTCCGAAAAAGACGAGTGATCTCTATCGTAAACCATACTGCCTTTTAAATCGGCACCACGTTCTAAATAATAAACCCCTATCCTATTTCCCCCAAACAATATAGACGATGTGAAAATGCCTTGAAATTCTAAATAATCTATCACATGCCTTGTCATAAAATTATCTGGCAAAACAGTACAATATTTTACTGGTACATTCCATCCAGCTAATGCTGTTGCTGTGTTAGCCTCCGCACCGCCCATATATAATGTAAAAGGGTTTTTCTCAGATAAACTATCATCTGCTGGTGAGGGAGAAACTCTTAATAAAAGTTCGCCAAAACAAAGTACTTTTTTCATGAATTTAGCTTTTTCAGTTTCGATTAAATTGGTTAACCAATATAAGTTTTATTTTAGTTTAAAAAAATAGGCATTCCTAATAAATTGGAAATGCCTATTTATAACCTTAAAAACTTTACTGACTATAGATTGAAATATTCTTTTGCGTTATAATAGCAAATATCTTTCACAATATTACCAATCCATACTTCATCGTTAGGGATTTGCCCATTTTCCATTTCGCTACCTAAAAGATTACAAAGAATTCTTCTAAAATACTCATGGCGAGGGTAAGAAAGAAAACTACGCGAATCTGTTAGCATCCCAACAAAAGTGCTTAAAACGCCCATATTTGAAAGTGATGTTAGCTGTTTTTCCATTCCGTCTTTCTGGTCTAAAAACCACCATCCAGAACCAAACTGTACTTTTCCTTTTGTTTTACCATCGGCAAAATTACTTGTCATGGTTGCAAAAACATCGTTGTCTGCTGGGTTAAGGTTATAAATAATGGTTTTAGCTAATTGATCATCCAAACTTAAGTTCCCTAAAAAGTTTGATAAATTTTGAGCTTGAGAATAATCACCAATAGAATCAAACCCAGTATCAGGTCCAATTTTACGCATCATGCCATGGTTGTTATTTCTAATTGCACCCAAATGAAATTGTTGTACCCAACCTTTTTCATGATAAATTTTAGCTAAGGCTGTTAAAACATATCCTGCAAAAGCATCTGTATCAGAATAGTTATCGCTTTCTCCTTTCAAAAATTTACTATACTCCGTTTTTTGAGCATCAGTTAAAGTTACTTTAGAAGGTATTTGGTTTAAACCATGATCAGAAATAGAAGCACCATGTGCTGCAAAAAACTCAATCCTATTTCTTAATGCTGCAACTAATGATTCTACATCGGTAATTTCTATACCAGAAACTGCTGAAAGCTTTTTAACGTAAGCCCTATAAGTTGCTGCATCGTTTATTATCAATGATTTATCTGGGCGAAAAGATGGTTTAACTTTAATCTCAAAATTTTGATCAATCAAAGCTTTGTGGTGTTCTAAAGAATCAGTAGGATCATCTGTTGTACCCACCATTTTAACATTAAATTGTTTTAATAAACCCTGTGTAGAAAATTCTTTTGTGGCTAATAATTGGTTACCATGTGCATAAATTTCTTTAGCAGAATTTTCATTCAAAAACTGGTTTATACCAAATGGTTTTTTAAGTTCCATGTGGCTCCAATGAAAAAGTGGGTTTCTAACAGTAGCCGGAACAATTTTTGCCCAAGCCATAAATTTCTCTTCGTCACTTGCATCGCCAGTAATAAGGCGTTCATTTACACCTAAAGTACGCATTGCCCTCCATTTGTAATGGTCGCCTTTTAACCAAATTTCAGACATATTACTGAAGTTTTTTGCTTCGGCAATTTCATTTGGGGGCAAATGGTTGTGGTAATCAATAATTGGTAAATCTTTAGCATAGTTATGGTAAAGAATTCTTGCGCTCTCAGAATTAAGTAAAAAATCTTCTGGAATTACGTTTCCGTTTGTCATTAATATAAAGTTTTTTATTTCTGTTAGATTTATATGCTATTAGGAATAATATTTCGGTTTATAATAAGCTGTTTAATGGTTATCAAAAAAAGCTAATTAACAATTTTAGCTAAATTTGGTTAATAATGAATCAAATATCCTAATTTATTTATGCAATCGTTACCGGTAAATGTTTGTAAAACCCCATTTCAAATAATATTCTAATTAATTTTATGAAAAAAAATTAGATATTACCTGAAATATATTATACTGGAATAAGTTTAATAAATCTATGAGATTAAAAAAAATAAATATGAGCCATTTTTGCGTTTCTAAAGTCCTTATGATTTTATTGTTATTAACTTTTGTTAAAGCAGCAAAGGCTCAAAAAACCAATGGCACTGTTAAATCTTTAGTACAAATTGAAGAACATTTTACAGCACTAGTCAAAAAGAAAGGATTAAATAAAGCATACATTGAAATAGCTGCTAATAAAGGTGTTATTTTTAAACCAAATGCTGTTAATATTAAAAATTACTACAACCAAACCAACCCAGAAGAAATCAATTTGACTAAAATCCCAAATTATGCGATGATTTCTAAAGATGGATATTTTGGATTTACAAGTGGTTTAATAGAAATTACAACTGAAAATAATACCATGTATGGCCATTATTTGAGTATATGGAAAGCAAGCACCAATAAAACTTGGGAATTAGAACTTGATGCTAATATTAAACATCCTAAACAAATTGCTGATATTGAAAATAAATTTATAGACCCGCCAAATTATAAATACCCTAAGTTAATTGGCCCTAAAAAAATTAAAATGCGGGAAGATATTATTTTCAGCACCGATTTACTTTTTGGCAAAGCCTTAAAAGGTTCGGGGAATAAACATTTTAATGAATTTTATGCAGATGATGTTAGACTGTACTTTCCAGAAAGCCTGCCGCTAATTAGCAAACAAGAAGCTATTAATTTTATTGATAAAAAAAATCAACAAATTGTTTCTAATCCTAATTTCAGTGACCGGGCCATTAGCGGAGATTTAGCTTATACTAACGGTAAAGCAAGTATTGGTTTAAAAAAATATAATTATGTTAGGGTTTGGAGAGCAGATGAAAACATGAAATGGAACATTATTATTGATTTGTATATGCCTGAATAGACAAAACTATTTTAATTAGGTATGAATTTTGTTTTATAGCTTTTATTATAAAACTATAAATTATGAAACTGCCACACGGAAGCTACGAAACGCTGTCACAAGCGATGAATGTATTAAAAGAAAAAGGTTTTACCTACGATTTCGATTTTAAAGATGGGCTATTATGTTGCTCTTCTGAAGCTGGAAAATATGATAGTAAAGATTTAAGAATTGTTGAAATTCATAGGTTTGAAGGAATTACAGACCCAGAAGATAGTTCTATACTTTATGCTATTGAAGGTAATGACGGCACTAAAGGTTTAGTAGTTGACGCTTATGGAATGTATGCCGATGCAGATAAAACTGAATTTATGAGTAATATTGAGGTGGTTGAGGAGTAACCACTTTTTATTCATTACTAAACATAGCATATAAACTACCAAACAACTTGGTTAATAAACTTCTTTTTTTAGTGATGATTTCTGCTTCGGCAACTAAGCCATTTTTTAAATCCAGTCGTTTTTTATAGGACGTTATCGCACCATTTTCAAAAACTACTCTTGCTATATAAATAGAATCTGAAACAGTTTGATTAGACAAATAACTAATTTTACCATTTAACACCCCATATTCTTGGTAAGGAAAAGCATTTAAACGCACCACCACATTTTGCCCTTCTTTAACTTTACCTAAAGCATACTGCCCAATCGCCATTTCCCCAATAAAACCGCCATTATTTTTATTCGAGATATAAAACAGTACTTTGTTGGGTTCTACAAAATCTCCTTGTTTTAAAAAACGATTAAATACAACTTTACCGTTAGTTTTTGCTTGCAATACATGGTTCAATTTCCAGCTATCTATCTCACTTTTAAACTGGTTAACTTTTGCTAAGAAGTTCAACTTTTGAATCTGTATCTGATTTGCTAAATCTTCTAATTCTTGTTTCTTCAAATTTTGAGAACTTTGGTTTCCTAATATTGAAGATTCTATATTTTCTAGCGGAATTTTTTTGTTTAAATATTTACTTTCCTCTCTTTTATACTCTAACGAAGAAATTACCTTACCCTCCAAAAGCTTTTTATTAGCTTCAAATTCTTTTGTGGCTATTTCAAAATCTTGTTCGTAAATTTTTTGTTGATTAAATAACCTTTGTTTTTGCAAGCCGAGGTCGCTTATTTCTTTTAAAATTGCAAACCTTTTTTGACTGTTATAACCTCTACTTAAAAAGGTTTTAAACTCTATAAATGACTGAGAAAATATCAGAAATGGATTTTGTAGTTCTCCCAAATGCTGAGGGTTAATTAGGTTTAAATTACTTAAGCTTTCTAGATTATTGGTACTCGCAAATTTTTGGATGGTATCCATCAAGCTATTTATCTGCAAAACCTGTTCTGGCTTGGCATTGCTTTCCATGTATCCTAAAATTGCAAAACTATCTACCAAACTATTTTCTTTCACAAATAAATGGGTAAGCTTGCCTTGCGTATGAGCAATAATTTCTTCCGGCTTGTTTGCGCTTTCTATTATTAATTTACCATTTACCTTATCTGGCATTTTTATAAAGGCAGCAAATAAAATGATGCTTACCAGTACCAAAAAAAATACAGTTAAACCCCAACGCAGTAACCATGGCGGTGTATCAGTAATAATTTCTTGTACTTCTTCGCTGTGTAAGTTTTGTTCTTCAGTTATCGGCATTTTTTATTAAGCTAGTGGCAAAAGCCTGTTTTTTTTCTAGACTTACAAAGTTTTAAAAACTCCGTAAGCCCTTCTATTTAAACTCCTAATTCTAACTGGTTTTTGACCAAATCATAATATTTACCTTTCAAACTTGTCAATTCTTCATGTATGCCAAATTCAGCAATTTCACCCTTATGTAAAACCACTATTTGATCTGCATGGCGTACAGTGCTTAATCTGTGTGCAACTACAACTACTGTTTTACCCTTGGTAAAGGCGTTCATGTTTTCAACAATTTGGCTTTCATTATTGGCATCTAAGGCATTGGTAGCCTCATCAAAAAATAGATAAGCTGGGTTTTTATAAATTGCCCTCGCAATCAATAACCTTTGCCTTTGACCCTGACTAATTCCATTTCCCTCTGCTCCAATTTTAGTTTGTAAACCTAGGGGCAAAGCCTGTATAAAATCTTGAATATTAGCCATATTAATGGCATTGTTTAGTTTCTCATGGTCGGGATAATCTTCACCAACGGCAATGTTGTTGGCTATGGTATCAGAAAAAATAAAACCATCTTGCATTACTACGCCACATTGTTGTCGCCAAAATTTAGGTTTTATGCTCCCAAAATCTGTACTTCCAATTTTTATTTCTCCGCTTTGTGGAGTATAAAAGCCTAATAACAATTTTAATAAAGTAGTTTTTCCGCTACCGCTCATGCCTACAATAGCTGTAGTTTTACCTTGCGGCAATTGTAAATTAATGTTTGATAAAACAGGCTCATTACCTGCGCCAGGATATTTAAAACTAAGATTACTGATATTTATACTTTTATCTAATGGTAAAACATTCATAAAAACCTTGTCTTTAGGTTCTTCATCTTCTAATTCATGAATTTCATTTAACCTTTCCATACTAATGCTGGCATCTTGGTAAGATTGTATAAAACCCAACAATTGCTCTACTGGGCTGCTTAATTGCCCAATAATGTATTGTATAGCTATCATGGCTCCCAAAGTAAGCTGACCATTAATCACCGCTTGGGCGACAATAAATATGATCAAAAAGTTTTTCCCTTCGTTAATAAACATTGCCCCTGCTTGTTGGGTTTGCCCTAACGAAAGACTTTTGATATTATAATGAAAAAGTTTTGCCTGTATGCGTTCCCAATTCCAGCGTTTTTGTTGTTCGCTGCCGCTGAGTTTTATCTCCTGCATCCCGTTTACCAATTGTATTACCTCGCTCTGGTTTTGTGAGGATATTGCAAAGCGTTTATAATCCAATTGCTTACGCCGATTGAGAAAGGCTACAACCCATAAACCATAAAGAATACTCGCCACTAAAAAAACGATAAAAATATTGAGGTTATAAAAGGCCAATACAAAAGAAAATATCACCAAATTGAACATGGAAAAAATAATCTGTAAGGACTGCCCCGTTAAAAAGCTTTCAATTCGCTTTTGGTCGTTCATGCGCTGCATAATGTCTCCCGTCATTTTGGTATCAAAATAACTGATAGGTAAACGCATCAACTTTATCAAAAAATCTGACAGCACAGATATGTTAAGCCGAGTGCTAATGTGCAACAATATCCACGAACGGATAAAATCAACACTCATCCGGCCCAATAGTAATACAAATTGAGCAATAAGAATAATGTAAATAAAACCAATATCGTTAGTGTTAATACCAACATCTACAATGGCTTGCGTTAAAAAAGGTAAAATTAATTGCAATAAACTACTAATGGCAAAGCCAAAAGCCAATTGTACCAATAACTTTTTATGCTTAAAAAAATAGCTGTAAAACTCCGCAAAGCCTTTGCGCTTTTCGGTGTCCCCTTCTTCTTTATAAAATTCCGTAGTGGGTTCTAATAACAGGGCAATACCGAAAGACGAACCGTTGTTCTTATAGCCGTACCAATTTTCTGCAAGTTCTTTTTGGTTATAGGTTATCATCCCTTTGGAGGGGTCTGCAATGGTAAATTTATTATTTTTGCATTTATACAATACCACAAAATGGTTTTGCCCCCAATGTAAAATAACTGGTAAAACGGCTTCTTTTAGTTGGCTTAAATTAATTTTTACTCCCGTTGCCCTAAAACCAATTTGCTCGGCAGCATCTGCTATGCCTAATAAGGAAACACCTTCTTTAGAAAAACCAGAGAGGTTACGCAACCTTTGTACACTAAAGTTACGTCCATAATGTGCTGCCACCATGCGTATACAGGTTGGCCCACAATCCATTTTGTCTTGTTGGCGGTAGAGTTTCAAAATTATTTTTTGTTAAATAACTATCAAAAAAGTTAGAAGATCAGAACTGTAGGTTACGAAATTTAAAAATCCCACTTAATTTTTGATATATTTTTCTAAAAATTCATCCAATTCCGATGGCAACAGATTAACAGCTACAACCTTACCTTGCTTATCTAACAAAATATTGCTTGGAAAAGCCCTAATACCAAGCTTCGCACTTTCAACGCCGCTATCATCTAAAAACTGCGGCCATTTCAAATTTTGCTTAGCAATCATATTTAACCAAGACTGTTTGTTTTTTAATTTATCGGTAGAGATACCAACAATTTCAAAACCTAGCGGCTTGTAATTCTGATAAATTAAACTTAAGTGCTTAAACTGAGCTATACATGGACTGCAGTTGCTGTACCAAAAATCTAAAAGTGTAAATTTATTAGCTGCGTAGTTGATAGCTGTTTTTTCATAATAAGTGGCATTTAATGGTTTAAAATTTTTAAGCTGAATGTTTAAAGCTTCATAATTGCTTTGCGCTAAATAGCTTTTTAATTGTTTCCCTACAAAAGTAGCTTTTAAAGAGTCCGAGAATGCCAAATAAATAGCATTAAACTTTTCATCGTAACCAAATTGTATTAGTCTTATAAATGTCCAAAGCGCATAATAGGAATTAGAGTTTTCTTTTACATAACCTAATAAAGTACTATCAAATTCTCTGTAACTTTGTTTAAGTTCCTTATCTAAACCACTTTTTATGTTAGGTGGTATTTTATTTGAATATGCTTTTGATAAACTATCCCACTTAGCGTCTAATATTTTATTTTTTAATCTTACATTTTCAAAAGCAATTAAGTATTTAGGATAATCATTCTCCATAATTATATTACTAACTTTTGGAGTCGTTTTGTTTTGATTTATATCAATTTCAATGTTTTGTTCATCTATATCAATAATAAATAGCTTAGTTAATATCTGCCTATTGTCTACAGAAATCTCAAAAGCAGTTGGTTGATTAATTTTGCCTTTAAAATTAAACTTACCCTTTACAATTCTTGAAGATAATTGCCTCAACTTTATTGGATAATAGCTAGTATCTCCAACCAATTCTAAAGTAACAATCCCTGTATCTAAGTTAATTGAACCTTCTAAAGTAAAATCGTAAAGTTTTATTTGAGAAAAACAGGTATTTGTGATTGTGAGTGAATACAGGCTAATTATAAAAATTATAGTCTTCATTATTTACAGTTGAAAACAAGCTGGATATCTCCCAGCTTGTTAATAAAATTTAATTTCTGCTTTTGCATAATCCGTTTACACACCAATCCCTTGAATCAGAACATGGACACTCGCTACTACATTTATTAACACAACCTCCAATTCCATCGTCATCTCCATCTTCTTCCTCATCCCAATCACCACCCTAAACCATTTTCATTTCATTTATACAATACCACAAAATGGTTTTGCCCCCAATGTAAAATAACTGGTAAAACGGCTTCTTTTAGTTGGCTTAAATTAATTTTTACTCCCGTTGCCCTAAAACCAATTTGCTCGGCAGCATCTGCTATGCCTAATAAGGAAACACCTTCTTTAGAAAAACCAGAGAGGTTACGTAACCTTTGTACACTAAAGTTACGTCCATAATGTGCTGCCACCATGCGTATACAGGTTGGCCCACAATCCATTTTGTCTTTTTGGCGGTAGAGTTTCATACAATACGATTTGCTTATTTAACCAACTTTTCAATTTCCTCTCTCAATTTAGCTATCGTATTTTCCTCATAGCCTATGGTTTTGACAACTAAATTACCTTGTTTATTATACAAAAAATTAGTAGGATACAAATCAACCTCTAAGCTTTCAATCAACTCTTTATTAGGTAAAATCTGAGTAAAAGAAAAAGGAAACTTTTTGATAAAATATTTAATTTGATCTGCAGAATTATCTTTTGAAACAGCAATAAAAACTATTTTATCTTTAAACTCCGCTGCTATTTTGTTGAGTTCTGGAATTTCTCTAATGCAAGGGTAACAGCCTATAAACCAAAAGTTCATCAGAACAATTTTATCTTTAAAGTAGGCTTGCTTTAAGGTGTCCTTATCAATAGTTATGAGTGTATTATTTGCATAAAATGTTTGCGCACTTAAATTCGCAGATAGAAGTAAACCAACAAAACACACCAAAATTAAAACTATTCTTTTGCTAAAACTCCCCATATCTTATAAAACTATGATTACCTATAAAAACTGAAATTATATAATTAATTGTTAGATTAACATCAACATGATTACCCAAGTCAAAATGATTTTTATTAAATACATATCGGGTTTTTAAAATCTCTGGAATTAAAATATTCATTTCTTTGTTTTTCTTGGAATAATATTTAAAATCAACATAAATGGAATCTTTATTTAAAGACTCATTAAAATTCAAATCCACGGAGTAATCTGTTTTGACATTAATTAATCGCTTCTTGTTGTTATAAAAATTAAGGAAAAATTGATTTCTAAATTTTTGTAGTGGCTTGACTCTCATGTTATTCTTCTCAACATATTTAACAAAACTATTATTGATTATTCTTGAGAAATATTCTTTTTGTTCTTTAGAAAACTTATTTTTTTGAAATGTTAAATTATTTAAAGAAAAACTAATTGCATTATTTTGAGGACAAGGAGTTTTAATATAAAATTGCCACGGTAATAAATTAGAAATAAAATTAACATTGAAATACGTATTAAACCCTCTTTTGTAATTGCTTTTAAAAATATAAAAAGAATCAATCTCATTTAAATGATTTGATTTCATCCCAAAAACCTTATATTTTTTCTTAACATAAATATCTGAATGAACTGGCTTCAAATCAACTTCATAATTAATATATTTCTTTCCTTTTATAGTCGAAAATTTTGTTTCATAAAACAAACTAAAGTTTGAGATTCCACTACCTTTAAAAGTTGAATCCATCTCAACTGTTTTATTTAGTAAAGAAATAGAATCAATACCTTCTAATACCCATTTATTATGATTATTAAAAAAATCCCCACAAGCCCCATTTAAAGAATCAATATATTTTATATTACTTATTACGACAGGTCTAAAAGTATTTAAATCTTTTAATTTACATGAAGTTATAATTCCAAGAATTACTATTACAATGAATTGATATCTTTTCATAGCTTAAATAAAATGTATGCTTAAATTAATTTAAGCATACATAGGTATAATTTAAAATCTAATTACCTGTACAACCACTACATCTATTTCCGTAAGTTTCAACACAGGAGTTTAAACAACCTATTAAAGAACCTTCACAATTGTATGGCGCATCGTTATTGCCACAAGTTCTAACAGTCCCTCCTCCTTCACCTGGATCCTCTTGCTCTTCCCAATCACCACCCAAAACCATTTTCATTTCATTTTTGCTTAATCTTACAAAATTTTTCATGTTATTTATTTTTATAAATTTGCAATTCTTTAGGTTTTACAAGAACCTAAAGACCCAATACCTTATTGGGATTTTTTATTGTTGTTTATTGACCGAGAGGTTGGTAAAACCAGGTTGGGCTGCCCCTAGGGCGGCCTTTCCTATTTATGTTTTATTTAGAAGGCTGTGAATTTTAGTTTAACATTTGGGTTAATTATCAAGGTTCATCAATACATACTTTAATTCTTTTAAACTGTAGCCATTTGGTATTTCATTACCATTAATATAAAAAGTTGGTGTGCCTTTTATCTCATTCAGTTTGCACCAATTTACTTGTTCTAACAGCAGTAATTTATCTACTGCTTTGTTTTTTACAGGGTGTTTATCTTTCCAAACAGCTAATTTTTGGTAATCGCTGCTGTACCAATCTTTTAAAGCCATTTCTATATTTAAACCTTCTTTTTGCAATTGCATTAGGTGTATAAAAAATAGTTTTTGTTGGTCATCATCAGCCATGCTAAAGGTGTAAACTATATTCAATTTAAAATCTACTCCCTTTTCTATCCATTCTTCTAAAAACTGGTGTGCTTTAGCGCAAGGATTACAAAACGAATTAGACACCATGGTAACTTCTAAACTGGCGTTTTTGTTACCCATTATAATGGTAGTTTTAGGCAAAGCCCCTATATATTGTTTTTGGCTTTTTAAAAGGTTGGTAAATGCTTCTATATTGTATTTAAACTTATTAAGCTGCGCTTTTAAGGGTTCAATTTGTTTTTGGCTTTTAAATAATGCTTTGCTATTTAGCCATAATATGGTGGGGTAATGTAAACCAATAAAAACAGCAACACACTTTGCACATCAACTGTGCTAAAATCAAAATTACTTTGTGTAATAAAATAAACGCTAAATAAAGCTTGCACCCAAAATAAGCCTTGTATTACCAAACATAACCTGCACCATGTTTTAGCAATGCGCCATTGGTAATAAACAGACCATAACGTAAAAGGCAAAGCCAAAAAATTAAAAGCAACAATAAATATTACTGCGGTACTATTTTGGCTAAAGAATAGTAATAATAAATTACCAGCAAAATAAAGAAAGCCTAAATCTGATAGGGAGAACCATTGGGTAACATTTGCTGCCTTTGAATTTATAATGTGGTTGCAATTATGTTTTGCATCTGCACCGCACAATTGTTGTATAAATGCACTTCCTTTACCTAAACTTTGAATCAGCAGTAATACTACAACTGTTAACCCACTTAGTAAACACAAAAATATGCCCGTAAACACAAAGGGTTCAAAAATACTGGCTGAGTAGGTATTTAGAAATATAAAAGTTAAAAGAGTTAAAAATAAAGCAGGTATTATGTAGGGCTGTATGTCGGTTAGTTTTATTCTTTTTTGGAGTGTCTTCTTTTCTACTTCGGTTAGCAATGCAACGCCTGTCCAAATTTTCTCAAAATCTGCAATGGTTATGCTCAACTTTTTTCCATTAATTTCATAAAAAACTGTATCGCTTTTTATTTGGCTAATTAAGGCGTATTCGCCCCCCTTAGTTTTCAGATGTACCAAACAGGGTAAATTTACTTCTTGCAACTGCGCTAAAGTTATTTTAACAGCAAAGTTTTCAATTCCTGCTTCTTGTTCTAAAACTTCACTTATGCTAAATAAACTAGGGTAATAAGGATGTTGCTGTAAAGCTTGGTTAAAACTTAATTTTGGGTTAAACCCAAATAACTCGGAAAATCTGATAGCAGAAATGGTAGCATTATCAAAGGCCTTGAATTTCATACGGTTGAGATTTGATTAGATAGATAAACAAATCTAAATAGAAATAAATCAACAGTAAAAAAAACAATAAAATTAAAATATATTATGATTTCAGTTAATTTAATTAACTGAAATGATTATTTGTATTGGCAGGACAAGCCTGAGAATTAACTTCGTTACAACACAAAATACATTTACAGGTTAATTATTTTTCAAATTTAGTTTAAAGACAATACGGAATTTACAAAATATTAAAATGAAGTTAATTTTAAAAGAATTTGATTAAAACAAACCTTCAATAATCTGTTCTGTACTTAAACCTTCGGCCTCGGCTTTGTAATTGCGTACTATCCTATGTTTTAATATTGGCATTGCAACGGCTTGTATATCTTCAATATCTGGAGAGTATTTTCCGTTGATGGCTGCATGGCATTTTGCCCCAATTACTAAATTTTGTGAAGCTCTTGGCCCTGCACCCCAGGATAGGTATTTGCTAACAGCTTCTGTTGCATATTGCCCTTTAGGTCTTGTTTTGGCAACCAACTTCACTGCATATTCTAAAACATGGTCAGAAACTGGAATTTTTCTAATCAACTGTTGAAAAAAGTTAATCTGATCAGCGTTTAATATTCGCTTTAATTCATTAACCTTACTTCCGGTTGTATTTTTAACAATATTTAATTCTTCTTCAAATGAAGGGTAGTCTAAATTTACATTAAACATAAAACGGTCTAATTGTGCTTCTGGCAAAGGATAAGTTCCTTCTTGCTCAATAGGGTTTTGTGTGGCTAAAACAAAAAATGGTTTTGGTAATTGATGCGATACACCAGCTGCGGTAACAGATTTTTCTTGCATGGCTTCTAATAAAGCAGCTTGGGTTTTTGGTGGTGTACGGTTTATTTCATCAGCTAAAATAATGTTTGAGAAAACTGGACCTTTTATAAATTTAAAATTTCTATCGTCTCCTAAAATTTCACTTCCTATAATATCCGAAGGCATTAAATCTGGAGTAAACTGTATGCGGTTAAATGATAAATCTAACACATTTGCCACTGTTTGCACCAACAATGTTTTTGCTAAACCAGGTACACCAACTAACAAACAATGTCCGTTACTAAAAATAGAAATCAGCACAGATTTTACTACATCATCTTGCCCAACAATTACTTTTGAAATTTCGGTGCGTATCTCTTTGTAAGTGGCACTAAGTGCATCAATAGCTTCTGCCTCAGAATTGTAATTCATCTTATTTAGCCGCTGTAGGTGTTTCAGTAATCCACTCTTTTAAAATATCACAACTGCTGTAGTCTTTATCAATTTTAACGTAGGTAGATTTTCTTCTTTTCTCAAACCAAAGGCTTACTGTTTTATTTATTTTATCTTCAAAAGCAGCATCTTTAATTTTTGGTAAATCTTGTTCTAAACTTGCTTTATGTGGAGGTATTTTACTTTTTAGATATAAAAATTTATAGCCCATTTTTCCTCTCGCATCAGAAAATACTGCTGGGGTAGAATAAGTTCCAACCTTCATGGTATCAATAGTTAAAAACACTTTAGGGTCTAACCTATCTGTAGGAATAAAAGTAGTTCTTGATTGTACGTTTTCTGCATTCAACATCATCCCACCGTTATATTTGGTTTCGTTTTCATCAGAAAATAAAGAAGCAGCTGTAGAAAAATCTAATTTACCTTCTTTTACTTTGCGATATGTTGAGTCAATTTCAACCCTAGCTCTTTCTAAAGCTTCCACAGGTACTTCCGGAATAATTAATATATGTCTTGCTCTTACTTGTTCGCCCCTACGTTCAATTACTTCTAAAAAATGAAAGCCAAATTCTGTTTCAAAAACCGGAGAAATTTCACCTTCTTTTAATTTAAAAGCCCAAGATGTAAATTCTTTAGCCATTGTTTGTCTGTCAAAAAACGGCAATTCACCACCTTCTCTAGCCGAACCTGGATCTTGAGAATAAAGTCTTGCTAAAGTAGCAAAACTATCACCTCCTTTAATTCTTAACCTTAAAGCTTCTAATTTATCTTTTGGTACTTCTTTTTCTTTTTTGTTTAACTCTGGATACACTACCAATTCTCCAATTTCTACTTCTGTCCCAAATTCTGGTAAAGAATCTTTAGGGAAAGCATCAAAAAATCGTTTAACTTCTAAAGGAGTTACTTCTACTTTTTCAGTAATTTTTGCTTGCATTTTTTGCGCAACTAATTGTTCTTGTATTTCAGGTCTAATCTCGTCTTTATATTGAATCAAAGATCTACCTAAAAATTCCTCTAACTTATCTTGCCCACCCGCTCTTGATGTCATCGTACGCATTCTACGGTTTATTTCACCATCTATATCTTCTTCATCTACAGTTATAGAATCTAAAACAGCTTGTTGCGTTAGCAATTTTTGGCTTAACATATTCTGTAAAAACATGCATTTTGTACTTTCATCTGCAGTATTACCTTGTACAATGTATTGTGCGTACTGTTGGTCAACCTCAGATTTTAAAATAATATTATCTCCAACAACGGCAATCACTTTATCTAAAACCTTATTTTGAGCATAAATATTGGTAATATTTAACAATATGATGCCTACTAAAACTATATACTTCTTCATTTATCGTATGTTTCTAATTCGTTATTTTTTTGTGCCTCCTCAAAAACCTCTTTCTCCATTTGGTTAATAAGGGCAAGCTTACGCTGATTTAAAATCAGATTTTTAATGTTATCTTTTTCAAAAGCCAGAGGCGACAAACTATCTCTAAATTTCGAATCTCGCAAAATTATGAGATATAATGCATTATTATCAGAAATTTCAAAAATACGATTTATATTGTTGTAATTGTTTTCTGAAATTTTAGAAATCGGAAATATTTTCTCCCACTCTTCTGTATAATGCCAAGTAGTATCCATCAAAGAAAAATTAGGCGAATATTTAAAACAATATTTCTCTAATAAATCAATGTCACGCATATCTTTTGACGCAAAAAGTTTTTTAACCATTGATACTTTAGGCGCACCTTGTGGTAGTTTAATGTAAGATACTTTTAAGATTGGTTTTTTTAGCTGAAAATTATCTTTATTGCTATCGTAATATTTCTTTATTTCATTGTCAGAAACCAAGGTATCTAACTTTTGCCTAATTAACTCTTGCTCGTACTGGAACCGAATTAAAGATTTTCTATAAACCTCTAATTGCGCTTGAATACTTGTTTCATCAACTTTAACATTTTCTTCTGCTTGGTGTTGCATCACTTGCTCATGCTGCCATTGGTCTATAAATGCATTTACAATAGCAATACTATCATTACCATGCGTATTTTTAGGCACAACACTTTCTAAATCTTTTAAATACAAATATTTATCATAAGCTTTAGCAATTGGCTTATCATTAGATGAGTTATTACAAGAAATGATAATTAAGCACCCTATTAGCAGCTTAATTGTATTTTTGACTAATTGCATCATTAATGCAACGAAAGTAAAGTCTTTTTAGCTTATTTTAGCCATGCTTTAACTTTTTTTAACAATAATTGAACAAATTTGTAAATATGAATAACCTACAAACAGATAATTTAATAGCCTTAAGTTTGTTAATAGACGAAGATATTTATTTGTTAGCTGAGGATAAAAAAAATGCTAATTATCAAGAAGTTACTGAACCTGCTATTACTAAAGCAATTGAACCAGAAACTGCTAAAACACCAGAAATTAAAACTACTGAACCTAAAATAAATATTACAATTCCTAAACTTGAAACTCCTGTTAAAGCAACATTACCTGCACAAGCGCCAAATAAATCTAATAAAAACACCAGTTTTAATTACTTAGGCGAAAACAATAAATACATTTTAATTATTGTAAACAACCCCGATGTTGATTTTATAAACAAAACTGATTTAGATTTTTTGGTTAAAATAATGGGTGCAAAAAAATGGACTTTAGAAGATGTTGCCATTTTAAATATGGCAAAATATGATAGTTTAGATTTTGCAGATCTGAAAACATTTTTTGCTTGTAGTAAAATAGTAACTTTTGGTTTTAACCCAGCTATATTAAATATTGTTGGTGCAGTAGCAAATCAAAAATTGATATACAATGGTGTAGCAGTTTTAGGCACTTGGGATTTACCTAAGCTACAAAAAGATGTCCCTAAAAAAACCATTTTTTGGAACCAGCTAAAAGTAATGTAGTGAGTTTTAATGAGTGAGGGATTGAATGAGAGAATGAATGAAGGATTGAATGAGAGAATGAATGAATGAATGAATGAATGAATGAATGAATGAATGAATGAAGGAAGGATTGAATGAGAGAATGAATGAATGAAGGATTGAGTGAGTGAGAGAATGATTTAAATAACACTTACACCATTTACCAAATAAAATTTACTTTTAAAAACATGGAGCATCAATTGGTATTTGCAACCAACAACCTTAATAAATTAGAAGAAGTACAAATTAAAGTTGGCAATAGTTTTAAATTATTAAGCTTAAAAGAAATAGGTTGCTTTGAAGATATTGCCGAAACTGGCTTAACGCTTGAAGAAAATGCGACTATTAAAAGCACTTATGTGTACAAAAATTATAATATTAGTTGCTTTGCAGACGATACGGGTTTAGAAATTTTTGCTTTAAATAATGAACCTGGTGTATATTCTGCTCGCTACAGTGGCGATAGAGACCCGATAAAAAACATGGATTTAGTTTTAGAAAAATTAAAAGGCATTGAGAATAGAAGTGCCAGATTTAGAACGGTTATTTCTTTAATTATTGGCAACAAAGAACATCTTTTTGAAGGCATTGTAAACGGAACTATCCGTAAAGAAAAAAGTGGTGCGGCTGGTTTTGGTTACGATCCTATTTTTGAGCCTGAAGGATATGATATTACTTTTGCTGAAATGAATATAGCTGATAAAAATAAAATTAGCCACCGCGGTAGAGCTATGGAAAAACTGATTACTTTTTTGAAAGGTGGTTGAAATTCCCAGAAATAAATTCTAAAATAATTGTTGTAAATAATCACAAAAAACTTATTCCACCACTTTTTTAGGTGGCTCATAAGCAGGCTTAGCTTGCTTAACCTTATCAAATTCTAATGGTTCATCTTTTTTTGGATCAACCTTTTTAGCTGCAGGTTTAGTCGCCGGCTTTTTAGCCACAGGTTTTTTTGTAACAATAGCTTTAGGAACTAAACTTGGTAATATATCTTCCTTTGATTTCGGTCTTTCTTTAGGCTTCCAATTAAAATTTGGAAGTGTTTTTAACTCCTCTGTAATTTTATCTTCGGGATAATAATTATGTTCTGGTTTTTTAATAAACGAAATACTCATCACACTATCCTTATCAAAATCAATCCGCATTCTAGAGGCTATAGAACGCATCATTCCATCACTACCAGCGCTATCTTTTGGGAAATAAATACTCTCGGCATTTCCATTCACAAAAATAACATCTAGCTTTTCATCTTTAAAAAAGCCTTGCATAAATTTACCTGCAATTTGGTTATACTTTACTGAATCTTCGTCGGTATTAACAACAATTGAGTTTCTTATCATCTCCAAATTATCCATTTTTTTATTCTTCATTTGGATATACATGGTATCGGCAGAAAGCTGACTGCCTTGCGCCCAAACCAAAGGTTTTTGAAAAATACGCATGGTAGAATCTCCGTAGCTAAAAAAAGCGGAATCTGCTTTCGCTTGCAAATCTGATTTAAAAATCTTTACTTTTCTGTAAGCCTCTACAATTCGTATTTTGGTAGTATCTACAGCGTTCGGATTTGCAGAAACAAACTCTACCTTTTTTGGTTTGATTGGCTTAATTATAACCAAACCCAGTTTATTATCATCGGTTTCTTTTAACATTGGCCAAATAATAGCATTATTTGGCGCCCTTTTAACAATTGGTATGGCTAAAGCTTTAGGTTTTTTATTTTGCTCTCGTAACAATTGATCTTCTTTCTTTTGTAGCGTTTTAACATTAATCAAACTATCTTTAACAAACTGTTTTCGGGTAGCCAAACTGTCTTTTAAAAAAACGGTTCTTGCGCTATCTGTGGCTGTGCTATCATTTAAACCTACACTTAATTCGGGTGTTAAATTGTCGTTTTCAGCTTCTTCGCTATTCACAGCTAAGCTTATATTTTTTAAGCTATCTGTTTTTGCACTCGCTTTAATAATAGCCAGTTTAGCAGCTTGCTGCATTTTATACAAATCCATTTTCATCAATACTTTACTTTTTAAAGTATCGGCAGTAAGCCAAATGCTATCTTTTGTAACAGAATCTTTTTCGGTTAAAAAAATAACGTAAGCGTTTTTAGTAACCGTAATGCTTTCGTCTTTCTTCTTATAAACTCCCAAATCGCCACGTAGCTCTATTTTTTGTGCAGTATCTATAAAAACAATATTTTTAACCGCCCTACCATAGCCAACTTTGCCATCGTAAAACAAACTATCTCCTTTTAAACTTTTAGAATTTTGTGTGTAAAGGTTCCTTTTCCCAAAAGAAGCTTGGTCGTTATTGGTATTGTACTGGCCGTTTTCTGTGTATAAAGTATCGGTTTTACCGTAAATATTTGTGGGGCCAAAAAAGTAAGCTATTTTAGATATGGTATTGTATTTTAAAGTATCAGATTTAATTAATACTTCTGGCGATTTTACCTCAACTTTATACCTAAAATAAGCATCCTTATTTTGCGTAAAATAAAACCCGTTTTGACTGGTTAAAGTGTTTTTTCCGTTAACAATTTTCCCTCCGTTAAAGTATTGCCCTATCTTGGTTCCTAAATTATAGTTTAAATTATTGGTGGTTAAAACTGCATCATTATCTGTTAGCTTAACATTATTTGTTAAAATTGCATTCTTAGTATTTCCATCGTAATTTAAATTATCGGCATATATATTTACAGTATCGGCTTGGTTAATATGCACATTTCCAAAAGCTTCAAAACTATTTTTTGTTAAATAAAAATACGCACTATCACAAGTTAATGTGGCGTTATCTTGTTTAAAAACAGGTTTAATTACTTTGTTAGTGTTTTCGCCATTTCTTTTTAAACCAATAAAAGATTCGGATTGGAGCAACTCTACACGGGTAACTTGTTGGGCAAAAGCACCATTGGTACAGCTAAAAATTAATAAAAACAGTAAATACTTTCTCACACAACAAAATTAGTTTTTTGCTAACGATTTTAAACGGTTATTTTTGAATGATGTTATTAGCAAAAAAGCAATTTACCGATTTTGTAAAAACTAATGGACTTTTTAGTTCTAGCGATGTTATTTTACTAGCGGTTAGTGGCGGTAAAGATTCTGTTTTAATGGCTCACTTATTTGCGCAATGTGGGTTTAAGTTTGCAATTGCACATTGTAACTTTAATTTACGTGGAGAAGAATCTTTAAGAGACCAACATTTTGTAGAAGCCTTGGCTAAAGAACTTAATGTTAAGCTTTATTTTACTCACTTTGATACTTTAGCTTTTGCAAAAGAACAAAAAGTGAGTATTCAAATGGCTGCTCGCAGCTTACGTTATACTTTTTTTGAGCAGATAAGAACTAAAGAAAACTTTGTCAAAATTGCAGTTGCTCAACATCAAAACGATGCTACAGAGACTGTAATGATTAATTTAATTAGGGGAACTGGAATAAAGGGTTTGCATGGAATAATAATAGAAAGAGACTTCATTATAAGGCCAATGCTTTGCTTTACAGCCGATGATATTCAGAATTTAGTTTCTCAAAATCAGCTTAATTATGTGGAAGACAGTTCAAATGCTGCTACTAAATACATGCGTAATAAAGTTAGATTAGAGATTATCCCTAAAATGAAGGAACTTAATCCTTCTTTAGAAAAAACGTTTCAGCAAAATTTAAATTATTTTAAAGAGTTAGAAACTTTACTAAACGAAAATGTTAAAAATTTAGTAAAAGAAATTGTTGTGGTTGAAAATAACCAAGTTTCTATAAGTTTTGAAAACATTCGCAAATTAAATCCTCAGCATTTGTTGCTTTTCGAATTATTGAACCCTTACGGATTTAATGCTACACAGGTTGAAAATGTAATTAATGGATTAAACAACATCAGCGGTAAGCAATATTTTTCTAAAACCCACATATTAACAATTGATAGGGATTGTATTTTAATAAACCTAGTAACGGCTAAACATTTAAAAGAATTAAAAATATTGGAAGATGCTACCGATGTACTTTTTAATGATATTTCTTTAAAAATTACCAATTGCAAAACTACACCAACATCATTTAAAGGTAAAAAAAACATCCTTTATGCCAATGGAAAATCTTTGATTTATCCCTTAACTTTAAGATATTGGAAAGACGGAGATGTTTTTAAACCCTTTGGCATGAACGGATTTAAGAAGCTGAGCGATTATTTTATTCAACAAAAAGTACCACAACAGCAAAAAGCTGACATCCCAATTTTAGCAAATGGAAACGGAGAAATTGTTTGGGTTTGTGGTTTTAGAAGTGATGATAGGTATAAAGTAAATTCAAACACCAAAAAAATAATTATATTCGAGCTAAATACTAAAGGCTAAAAATTGTACTATAAATAACATGACAGAGCATTATCCATTTCTGGAAAAGCAATATTTAGGAAGAGATTACAACTTCATTAGCATAAGAATGGTGATGGCTGTTTTTTGTTTAATAGCCTATTACATTACAGATAACAGAGAAAAAAATGGCGAGCTGTTGTTGCTTGTAGGTTGCACTATACTGGTAGTGAGTGTTTTGATGCTTTTTTTATTACATTACCGTACTATCGTTATTAATAAAGCTTTAATATTAGATGGTTTATGGACTACACGCTTGGTGAAAATTGATTTGAATAGTATTGTTAAAATTGAAAAATCTCCATACAGCAAATATTTTTTAAATAACCCTGTTTACAATTTACACCGCAGCGGCACCATTAGGTTTTACGCTGGAGGCAAAGATGCCGTTAAACTAACAGACAGAGACGGATTAGTGTATGTTATTGGCACACAAAAGCAAGCAGAATTATATAATTGCATACAAGACGCATTAAAAAATTAGACTTTAATCTTTTTTTTTAAAAAGAATATTTGCTTTAAATACATTACAACACATTTAAAGATTGTTTTTAAAACAACAATAATTATATTTGCGTTCCTTAAAATAATTTAGAAACATCATAATGAGAGAAATACAATTCAGAGAAGCACTTCGCGAGGCAATGAACGAAGAAATGCGTAAGGACGACAAAATTTTTTTAATGGGTGAAGAGGTTGCCGAGTACAACGGAGCATACAAAGTGAGCCAAGGAATGCTAGATGAGTTTGGTCCAAAACGTGTAATAGATACTCCAATTGCCGAGCTTGGTTTTACAGGCATTGCAATAGGTGCTGCAATGAACGGCTTACGCCCTATTGTAGAATTTATGACTTTTAACTTCTCTTTAGTTGCAATAGATCAAATTATTAATGCAGCTGCAAAAGTACTTTCAATGTCTGGTGGTCAGTTTAACTGCCCAATTGTTTTTAGAGGCCCAACTGGTAACGCTGGCCAATTAGGTGCACAACACTCTCAAAATTTTGAAAACTGGTTTGCAAATTGCCCAGGTTTAAAAGTAGTTATACCATCAAACCCTTATGATGCTAAAGGCTTAATGAAAGCTTCTATTTTAGATAACAACCCTGTTATTTTTATGGAATCGGAGTTAATGTATGGCGATAAAGGCGAAGTACCAGAAGAAGAATATATTATTGAAATTGGCAAA
Source organism: Pedobacter alpinus (assembly GCF_042684645.1). Lineage (NCBI taxonomy): Bacteria > Pseudomonadati > Bacteroidota > Sphingobacteriia > Sphingobacteriales > Sphingobacteriaceae > Pedobacter > Pedobacter alpinus. The sequence goes on along the minus strand of NZ_JBHULV010000008.1, from coordinate 224,018 downwards.
GCCAAAGTAACCAAAGAAGGTACAGATGTAACCATCGTTTCTTTTGGTAAAATGATGTCGAGAGTAGTAGCACCTGCTGTTGAGGCTTTAACCAAAGAAGGAATTAACGTTGAAGTAATTGATTTAAGAACCGTTAGACCAATTGATTTTGATGCTATATTAACTTCTGTTAAAAAAACCAACCGTTTAGTAGTTGTTGAAGAAGCTTGGCCTTTGGCTTCAATTTCTTCTGAAATTGCTTTCCATGTTCAAAAAAATGCTTTCGATTATTTAGATGCGCCAGTTTTACGTATTACTTGTGCAGATGTACCATTACCTTACGCACCAACATTAATTGCAGCTAGTTTACCTAATGCAGAGCGTGTGGTAAAAGCGGTGAAAGATGTAATGTACGTTTCAAAATAACATTTAAATCATATAATTTTTAAAAGCTGTTCCAATAATTTAGAGCAGCTTTTTTTATTTAAAGCTCCTGAAAATTAAAATAACTTATTTAAACCTCATAATGATTATGAAAAAATTTAACCTGATTGCTTTTATTTTTATGGTAAGTGCTTTTGTTGCAAAAGCACAAGACAAAATTTACAAAACTAATGGACAAGTTTTAGAGACCAAGGTTTTAGAAATTAGTACAATAGAAATAAAGTATAAAGTTTTTGCTAACCTTAACGGACCAACTTATACCATCCCAAAGACAGAAGCTTTAAAAGTTGTTTACGAAAACGGAACAACTGAAACTTTTACTGATAGTGAAACTAAGGTTGCTGTCGAAGCTAAAAGGGCGCAAAACATATTTGTAGAATTAGGTGGACAAGGCCTAGTTTTTACGGCTAACTACGATACAAGATTTAGCAACAAAAGAAATGGTATTGGAGGCAGAATAGGAATTGGAGCTATTGGTGGTGACGGAGCTAATGTGATGACTATACCAGTTTCTTTGAATTACCTTTTAGGCGAAGGTAAAAATTTCTTTGAAATTGGATTAGGGGCAACTTATGCTAATGCTTCAATTTTTGATTCTAATGGCTCAGCGGTATTTGGCACAATGAGTTTTATGTATAGGTTGCAACCCGTAAAAAGCGGATTTTCTTTTAGAGGAGGTTTTACACCTTTCTTTAATTCAGACGTATTTATACCTTATTATGTTGGTATAAGTTTAGGCTATACGTTTTAAATAACATCAAAAAAGAGAGCTTTTCATGTTCTCTTTTTTTAACTAAGATATTTATTATCCTACTCCAAAACCAACATCACTTGGTTTTTCTCAACGGTTTCTCCAGCTTTAATGTTAATTTTTTTGATTTTTAAATCACTAGGTGCTTTAATAATATTTTCCATTTTCATAGCTTCTAAAATTAATATACTATCCCCTTTTTTCACCTCGGTATCAGGTTCAACTAAAATTTTCAATACCAACCCGGGCATTGGTGCCTTTATTTCTTTTAGTTTTTGTGCGTTTAGATTATCTAAACCTAAGTTTTTTAATAGTGCGTCAAACTTATCTTTAACCTCCAAATCGTAAATACCAGTATTTAGTTTAACTTTAAACTTTTTCTCCCCATAATTAACCTCTAAAACTTCGGCTAAATAGTTTTTTTTATCCACTATCAGATGAAATCTGTTTTCAGAAATGGCAATCAAATCTATATCAATAGCTTCGCCATCAATGGTAATTTGCTTGTTGTTTACCTCAGTTTTAAAAGCTGAGTGGTTATTAACTTTAATATGATACATATTCTATTGCGTTAAAGCATACTGAACTAAATTTGCGCCCATTTTTAAGGCTTTTTCTCTTGTTGTTAAGTTATCTTCCGGGTAGGTTCCAAAATCTTCCCAGCCATTTCCTAAATCGCTTTCGTAACTATAAAAGCATATTACCCTTCCTTTAAAAACTAATGCAAAACCCTGCGGTCTTTTATTATCATGCTCATGAATTTTTGGTAAACCTGCGCTAAATTTAAACTTTTGCTGATAAATAGGATGGTTAGCTGGCAATTCAACAAATTCAAGCTCTGGAAACACCTTTTTCATTTCTGGCCTTATAAATTTATCTAAGCCATAATTATCGTCAATATGCAAAAAACCACCAGCCAATAAGTACTTTCTTAAATTCTGTGCTTCTTGCTGGGTAAAAACAATATTACCATGCCCAGTTAAATATATAAAAGGATAATTGAATAAATCGCCACTTCCAACCTCAACAATAGCTTCTTCCGCTGCTATTTGAGTACCCAAATTTTTATTACAGAAATCTATTAAATTAGGTAAAGCGGTACGGTTGGCATACCAATCACCACCGCCGTTGTATTTTAGCTTAGCTATTTTATAGGTAGGATTTGTGAATGAAATTAAGAACCAAGAACCAAGAACCAAGAGCCAAGAAACTAAACCAGACTTTATAACTTTTGAGTGAAAAGTAGAATAGGGAAGAATTAATGAGCAAAGAGCAAAAACACTTTTTATTGAGGCAAAAGATTTACTTCTAAAACCATCAACTAGCTGTTTTAAATTTTGACTTTTAACTTTTGACTTTATGGCCTGTTTAAATAATTGATTTCGAAGCATGCTTGTAGTGCAGCCGTTTCTGTGCGTAATCGGCTTTCGCCTAAAGTTATGGGAACAAATCCATTTTGCAAAGCATATTCTATTTCTTGTATAGAAAAATCTCCTTCGGGACCAATTAAAACTAAATAATTTAAGTTTGGTTTAAAATTATCTTTCATAAATCCTTTATGCCCTTCCTCACAATGGGCTATAAACTTTACATCGGTTTTAGCCTTGGCAATAAATTCTTTAAAAGAAATTTGGGGATTTAAAACTGGATGGAATGCTTTTAAAGATTGTTTAATAGCAGCGGTTAATATTTTATTAGATCGATCATGCTTAATTTCTTTACGCTCAGATCTTTCACAGATGATTGGTGTTATCTCATCAATTCCAATTTCAGTTGCTTTTTCTAAAAACCACTCAAACCTATCAATATTTTTAGTTGGTGCAACAGCTATATGTAAATGATGGTTTCTTTTTGAAAAATCTTTTTGTGCTTCTAAAACCTCCAAAATGGTTTTTTTAGGATGATCTTGTATAATTTCGGCAAGGTAAAAACCACCCTTGCCGTCAATTAAATTTACTTTATCGTTTAGTTTTAAACGTAAAACTCTAATGCAGTGCTTACTCTCCTCTTCATCTAATTGGTAAATTGTAGATGCAATATCTGGGGTGTAAAACAAATGCATTATTAGTGAATATCTATTTGTTCATCCTTCTCTAAAAACAATTGAAGTTTTACTGATTCTATATTTTGATCAATTTTTTTAAGAATGGTAAAAGTGTAACCGTTAAATTCTTTGGTTTCGCCAACTTCAGGTATTTTCCCGAAAATCTCACTTAACAAACCTGCCACAGTATCGTAATCTTCATCTTCAGGTAAGTCATGAGGCAAAAATTCATTAGCATCGTAAACCGAAGCTGATGCTGTTACAATAAACTCGTTATCAGAAACTTTTTCTACCAAAGGTTTTTCTTCATCATACTCATCTTGTATATCGCCAACCAATTCTTCTACAATATCTTCTAACGTTACCATTCCTGCTGTGCCACCAAACTCATCTAAAACTATTGCAATTTGAATACGTTTAAGTTTCAGCTCGGCCATTAAGTCATTAATTTTTTTAGACTCAGGTACAAATAATGGTTTTCTTAAAATATCTTGTAAATTAAATTTTCCGTGTTTTACAATAAGTGATAAAATATCTTTGGCATGCACTATACCTACAACTTTATCAATTGTTTCATCGTAAACTGGTATTCTGGAATAACCCTCAGAAATAATAGTGTCTAGTAATTCTTCTTGTGTAGCAGCAAGTTCTATAGCAGAAATTTTGGTTCTTGGAACCATAATATTTTTTACAACACGTTCATTAAAATCGAAAACGTTTTTAATTAATTCATGTTCTGCTTTGTCTAGCGCACCAGATTCTTTTCCTTGATCTAACAAATACTGTAACTCTTCCGAAGAATGTAATGAATCGTGAGCGTTTGCAGAACTGATACCAAAAAGTTTTAATATTAGGTTTGCAAAACCATTTAAAACATAAATAAATGGTTTAAACACAACATAAAATACTTGTAGAGGCAAAGCAATTGCCATTGTTGTACCTACCGGACGCTGAATAGCTAAAGTTTTTGGAGCCAATTCGCCAAAAACAATATGTAAAACAGTAATAATGGAAAAAGCGAAAACGTGACCTAAAGTAGTAGCTAAACTATCTGAAATTGGAAGATTTAAGAAGTTGAACATGTTGCTCATTAAACCAGACATTACACCTTCACCTACCCAACCCAAACCTAAAGAGGCTAAAGTTATTCCTAATTGTGTAGCTGCCAAATAACCATCTAAATGGCTAGTCATGTGCTTAGCCATACCCGCAACTCTACTGCCGGTTTTAGCTTTAATTTCAATTTGTGAGCCTCTAACTTTTACAATAGCAAACTCTGCAGCTACAAAAAAGCCATTTAATAAAACCAAAAATATGGTTAAGAATATGTGAAAGCCACTAATTTCGAGATGGGGGTCCATTATTTATTTTAAGTTTACTCTAATTTCTGTGTTATATAAATCGATACTGTCTTGAATTACTTTGTAAGCATACTCTTTACCGTGTAGTGTTTCTATAGTTACATTTTTATGCTCTAAGGCTTTGTAATCTTGAAAAAACCTTACTATTTCTTTCATAGTATGTGGAGGTAACTCAGATAAATCTTCAATATAATTTACAGACATATCATTTTTAGCTACGGCAATAATTTTATCATCTTGTTCACCATTATCAACCATGTGCATTACGCCAATTACTTTGGCTTCAATCATGGTCATCGGATAAACATCTGCAGAACATAACACTAATATATCTAAAGGATCATGGTCATCGCAATAAGTTTGCGGAATAAAACCATAATTTGCTGGATACATCACAGACGAAAATAGCATTCTATCTAAAATTAATAAGCCGGATTCTTTATCAATTTCATATTTTGCTTTAGAACCTTTTGGTATTTCTATGATTGCTGTAACGCTTTCTGGTAAATTTTTTCCTGGTGGAACAGAGTGCCAAGGGTGATTATTCGTCATTATTATCTAAATTATTCTGTTTTATTTTGTTGATGTTTTTCTTAAAAAAGGCTAATACTAATGGAATTGTTGTTATTATTACAAAACCTAAAATGATATAACCTAAATACTTTTCTATTTCTAATTCAAATTTCTTACCTAAAAAATATCCAAGAAATGTGAGCGATGTAATCCAAATTATGGCTCCTACTATATTATAAAAAGCAAAACGTTTAAAATCTAATTTTACCACTCCAGCAATTATAGGCGCAAAAGTACGTACTATTGGCACAAATCTACCCATTATTAATGCGAAAGCACCTTGTTTCCTATAATATGCTTCTGCTGCCTTCAAATACTTTTGCTTAAAGAAAAAACTATCTTTCCTCTTGTATAGCATAGGCCCAGTTCTGTAACCAAACCAATAACCCACAAAATTTCCTGCAGAAGCAACAAATATCAAACCAATTACCATTGTAATGATGCCAACATCTAATCTTCCTGTGGCAACAAACATTCCTGCTAAAAATAAAAGATAATCTCCGGGAAGAAAGAAACCAAAAAATAATCCAGTTTCTGCAAATACCACAAATAGAATAAGGTAGAATCCTCCTTTATGAATGATTTGCTGCGCATCTAGCAGCTTGGTAAATTGATCCCAGAGTTCTTGCATTTTACCTTATAAAACTACAAATATTATTGCAATTTTATAATCATAAAAACTTTAAAATAAATCTGTGATTAATGAAGGATAAACTCCTAAAATAACTGTAGCTATTACAGAAGCACCAATAACCAATTTATAGTAACCAGAAGAAACCAATTCTTTGCGTTCTGCATCTTTAAAATACATGGCTACAATTACTTTAAAGTAATAGAAAATTCCGATAATAGCATTGATAATAGCCATAACTATTAACCATGTATGGTACTGCTCTAAAGCTGCTGAAAACATAAAGAACTTTCCAATAAACCCTGCCGTTAAAGGGATGCCAGCTAATGAAAGCATTGCTACTGTTAATACAAATGCTAAAAATGGGTTCTTTTTTCCTAAACCATTAAAGTTTTCAAAGTTTTCTCCCCCTGTTTGTTCTTTCACTAAAATCAACACTGCAAAAGCAATTATTGAGGCTACAGAATATGCAGCAGCATAAACAAATACTGAGTTTATTGAAGTACTACCTAAAGCTACAATTGCAAAAAGCATGTAACCCGCATGAGATATACTTGAATAAGCCAACATTCTTTTGAAATTGCTTTGATAAAGGGCAGTAATATTTCCAATAAACAATGTTAAGATTGTTATCACTAATAAAGTTGGCATCCAAAAATCTGCTAATGGAGCAAAACAGGTGGCAAACAAACGCAAGAAAGCAGCAAAACCAGCAGTTTTAACAACTGTTGACATAAATGCTGTAATTAACGTTGGCGAACCTTCATAAACATCTGGTGTCCAGAAATGAAAAGGTGCAGCGCCAATTTTAAAACTTAAGCCAACCATTACTAAAACAATACCCACATAAAACATTGGGTCTATTCCCTCGGCGGTTGGCCTATCAATAACGTATTGAGCAATTACGCCTAAATCAAAAGAATTAGAAGCTCCGTATAATAATGCGATACCAAATAACAAGAAACCTGTTGAAAAAGCACCCATTAAAAAGTATTTTAGAGCTGCTTCATTCGAGGCAAAATCTCTTTTTTTAATACCTGCTAAAATGTATAAACTTACCGACATGATTTCTAAACCTACAAACAGCATAGAAAGATTATGGTATGAAACCATAACAACAACTCCCACAAGGGCAAATAGCATGATTGTATAATACTCGGCTACGTTTTCACTAATTTTTTCAAAATACGATTTTGATAATAATAGAATAAGAATAGTAGAAATAATAGTTAATGCAGAAAACGCTACAGCAAAATTATCAAAAAGCATCATTCCACTAAAGATTGGGGCAGCACCGCTATTCCACTCCATAATAGCTAAAACTAAAGCGCCTAACAAACCAAGGATACTTACCGGTAACAATGCATTTTTTGCTTTAAATAATCCTAAATAAAGGACTATAAGAGCTAAAATTGATATAACTATTAAAGAATTCATTCTTAAAATTAAAATGCTAATTTATTATTTACTTGACTGATTAATCCGTTTACCGCAGCTTCAGAAATATGAAGAATAGGTTTAGGATAAACTCCAATCACAATTACTAAAGTACAAACAATAGCTAAAAGAGCTATTTCTGTACCTTTAATATCCTTAAAAGATGATGTTAAATCATTTAACTGACCTTGCATAACATCTTTATACATTCTTAACATATACACAGCGCCAAGTATGATGGTTAAACCAGCAATTGCACCAGCCCATATTTGATATTGATATACAGCGTTAAGCAGTAAAAACTCGCCAACAAAACCATTTGTTAACGGTAAACCAACTGTACCTAAAAGGATAATTAAAAATGCTATTGAGAATTTTGGGGCAACTTTAGCAATTCCACCCATGCTTGCAATTTCTCTTGTATTTAATCTGTTGATGATGATATCCATCACAAAAAACAAACCTATAACGTTTATTCCGTGGTTTAACATCTGTATCATTGCGCCTTGTAAGCCTTCTACATTCCAAGCAAAAATACCTGCTGCAATTAAACCAACGTGGCTAATTGAAGAATAAGCAATTAATCTTTTAATATCCTTTTGTTTAAAAGCGATAATTGCTGCATACACAATTCCAATGATAGAAAGAACCATGGCTAATTGTTTCCACTCCATAAAACCTAAAGGCACTACAGGGATTAACCATCTGATGACTCCATATATACCCATTTTTAGCATAATACCTGCTAATAACATTGTCCCAATAGTTGGAGAATCTGTGTAGGTATCTGGTTGCCATGTATGGAAAGGAAAGATTGGCATCTTAATAGCAAATGCAATAAAGAAACACCAAAACAACCATCCTTGAGAAACAGCATCTAAATTAAGCGCATAAAATGCCTCTAAATCGTAACTGTTATTTGGAGTTTGCAAATGCAGATAGATAATACCTAAAAGCATAAACAGAGAACCTGCAAACGTATAAATGAAAAACTTAAGCGTAATTCTGATTCTATCTTCTCCGCCACATAAGGCACAAATAAAATATATTGGAATTAAAGCAGCTTCCCATCCTACATAAAATAAAAATGCATCTAAGGCTGTAAACACCACTAATAAACCTGATTGCATAAACAACACTAAAGCAAATAATGCTGAGGGATTTTTAAATTCTCGGTTAAAACCTGATAATATAATTAATGGAACTAAGCCTGTGGTTAGTAAAACCATCATCATGCTTATACCATCAATACCTGCTTTAAAATTTATACCTAATTGCGGAATCCAAGGAAAATCAACAACAAACTGTTTTGTTGCATCAGCCTCAAAATGATTAAGCATTACCAAAGCAAAACCTAAAGTTATAAGTGCACTAATTAATGCGGTTTGCTTAGCATAATTTTTGTTCAATAAACAAGCTATTGAGCCAACTAAAGGAAAAAACAATAAGATTAATAAATTCATCTATTTCTTTAATTCGGAATCTTAAAATTTAATAAAACTATATAACAAAACTGCAACTATACAAATTACCATTGCAAAAATATAGAAACCTACATTTCCTGTTTGTAATAGTCGCAATCCTTTACTGGCTTCAATCGAGCCTTTACCTAAACCATTTACTAATCCATCTATTCCAGATTTATCAATCACTTTAAAGAAAAATCCTGAAAGTGCATCTAAAGGTTTTTGAATAATGGCTGAGTAAAACTCATCAAAATAAAATTTGTTGTATGATATCTTAGCTAAAGCTGAACGAGGTTCGCTATCTGAAACAGGAACATGAGCACCTCTAACATATTTGATATATGCATAAATTATGGCTACTACAACGCCCCCAACTGAAATACCCATTAATATATATTCTGTTGAATGAGATAAAGACAATTCACCTAAACGTGAAGTTGAGCCTTCAAAAACAGGGGCCAAATAATGAGCTAACCAATGTCCACCGTGTAATGCCTCTGGCACTCCAATGAAACCACCAACCACAGAAAGTATAGCTAATACAATTAAAGGGAAAGTCATTGAAATTGGAGATTCGTGTAAATGATGTTTCTGTTCCTCAGTTCCTCTAAAAGAACCCCAAAAGGTTAAAAACATCATCCTAAACATATAGAAGGCGGTTAGCAAAGCACCAAATAAACCTATAGCCCAAAGTATTTTATTATGCTCAAAAACATGAGCTAAAATTTCATCCTTAGAAAAGAAACCTGCAAATGGTGGTAAACCAGAAATTGCAATGGTTCCCATTAACATGGTGAAAAAAGTGATTGGCAATTTCTTTTTTAAGCCACCCATGTTACGCATATCCTGTTCATTACTCATAGCATGAATTACAGAACCCGCACCTAAAAACAATAAAGCTTTAAAGAAAGCATGAGTTAAAACATGAAAGAAAGCCCCAGTATAAGCACCAACTCCTAAACCTAAAAACATATATCCCAATTGAGATACTGTAGAATAAGCCAATACTTTTTTAATATCTGTTTGTGTTAATGCAATTATTGCAGCAATAATTGCAGTTGCTAAACCAACTACTGCAATAATGCTCATGGTAATTGGGGATAGGCTGAATAAGATGTTGGACCTTGCAATCATATAAATACCTGCTGTTACCATGGTAGCAGCATGTATTAATGCAGAAACAGGTGTTGGACCCGCCATTGCATCTGGTAACCAAGTAAACAAAGGTAATTGTGCTGATTTACCTGCTGCACCTACAAATAACAAGATGGTAATTAAAGTTAGGGTGGCATCACCAGAAATCATTCCTTGTGCTTGTGGAAAAATTTCTGTAAAAGAAACACTTCCGAAAGTACTAATAATAATAAAAACACCAATTAAGAAACCCAGATCACCAATTCTATTCATAATAAAGGCTTTCTTAGCTGCATCAGCGTAAGCGCCATTGGTGTACCAGAAACCTATTAGCAAATAAGAACACAAACCTACGCCTTCCCATCCAATAAACATGATGACATAGTTTGAACCCAAGACTAATAGCAACATAAAAAACACGAACAAGTTTAGGTAAGCAAAAAACTTCCCAAAACCAGCATCGTGACTCATGTACCCAGTTGAGTAAATATGTATGAGCGAACCTATTCCTGTAATTATCAGCAGCATTAAAATGCTCAATTGATCTATTTGAAAAGCAAAAGGAATACTAATTTTACCAACTGTAATCCAATCAAAAAGAGTTATAACAACAGGTTCTGTTGCGTCAAATTCAAAAAATATCCCCAAACTTACCGCAAAAGATGCCACAACGGCTAAACTTGCTATGGTTCCAATAACTGCTTTAGGAAAAACATTTCTTCCTAAACCACATATAAGGAAACCTACTGCGGGAAATAACGGAATTAACCAAACTAAGTCTATCATTTAATCTTATAAAAAATTACCACTTTAACCTATTCAATACATTAATATCAACAGAACTGGTATTTCTGTAAACCATTACTATAATAGCTAAACCAACAGCCACCTCGGCAGCGGCTAAAGCCATAATAAAGAATACGAATACTTGCCCAGATGCATCACCGCTGTAAGCAGAAAATGCTGTCAATAATAAGTTAACTGCGTTTAACATCAACTCAACCGACATAAAAATGATGATTGCGTTTCTTCTTATCAAAACTCCAATAACTCCAATTGTGAAAATAATTGCACTTAATAAAATATAATGATTAAGTGGAACTACTTGAATAGTTGCTGAAATATTATCCATTATGAGTTCTTTTGTCTTTTTTAGCTAATAATACTGCACCCACTAGGGCGGTGAGTAAAAGAATTGATGATAATTCGAAAGGCAATAGGAACTCGCTAAAAAGCACTTTTCCTAAATTTTCTACTAAACCAATATCAGAATTTGGGAACTGGCTTACCGCCGATGTTTGCATTGCTTTGAGAGCACCAACTAAAGTAACCAATAAGCTACCACCAGCTATAACCCCAATAATCATTGCCAATTTTGATTTAAAAGGCGTTGCTTCTTTGTTGAGGTTCATTAACATCAATACAAAAAGAAACAGTACCATAATTGCACCCATGTAAACTATAAAATTTACAACTGCTAAAAACTGAGCATTTAATAAAATGTAATGGATAGTAAAGGTGAAAAATGTTGCAATTAAATACAGTACACTATAAACCGGATTCTTGGTAAAAATTACCAGAAGGGAGAATAGAATGGACAGAAATGCGACTAAATAAAATAAACTCATCTATTTGTTATCTGCGATTACCTTTTTTTGATGGGGCAAAGGTAAAATTTTTGATTAAAATTATGTTATATATTATCGAAAACTAAACTGTTGATCCTTTTAAAGCTTCCAACTCTGTAATAGGCATTTCTACCAATTTATCTTTACCGTAAATAAAATCTTTACGTAAATAATCTGCTGGTACAATTGGGCCATCTAAATAAATTGCTTCTTTAGGGCAAGCTTCTTCACACAATCCACAAAAAATACAACGCAACATGTTGATTTCATAAACTGCCGCATATTTTTCTTCTCTATACAAATGCTCTTCTCCTTTTTCACGTTCTGCAGAAATCATTGTTATTGCTTCTGCAGGGCAAGATAAAGCACATAAACCACAGGCCGTACAACGCTCTTTTCCTTGTTCATCTCTTTTTAAAGAATGCATTCCTCTCCAGTTTTCAGAAAATTCTCTTTCTTCTTCTGGGTAATGCGTTGTTTCTTTCTTTTTGAACATGTGCATAAAAGTAATGCCCATCCCTTGAAATATTGCAGGCAAATACATGCGCTCCCAAAAATTCATTGGTTTTTGTTCTAATACTTTTTTTCTACCACTTAATGATTCCATTATCATCTTTTATTTAGTCTTCTCTGCTTTTGTCACATTGAGCGGAGTCGAAATGTTATTTTTGTCAGGCTGAGCGGAGTCGAAGCCCTATAATTTATCAACTACTACTATTACTATTGCCGTTATTACAATGTTTGCAATTGCTAGAGGAATTAAAACTTTCCATCCTAAATCCATTAACTGATCATAGCGGAAACGTGGAACTGTCCACCTTACCCACATAAAAAAGAAAATGAATGCAATAATTTTAAAGAGCATAACACCAACGCCAATAAGCGGACCCCATGTTGGACCTAAAAGTTCGTTAACTGTATCCATACCTGGATAATTGTAACCACCAAAGTATAAAACTGCCATTACTGCTGATGAAACAAACATATTAATATACTCGGCAAACATGTAAGCTCCCATTTTAAAGGCAGAATACTCTGTTTGATAACCCCCAATTAACTCAGTTTCACACTCCGGTAAATCGAAAGGAACACGGTTTGTTTCTGCAAAAGCACAAACCAAAAAGATTAAAAACCCTAAAGGTTGCACTAAAATGTTCCAATGCCAGCTGTGTTGCTGCTCTACAATTACACTAAAGCTTAAAGAATTAGTTACTAGGAGCAAGGCAATAATAGACAAGCCCATTGCAATCTCGTAACTTATATTCTGAGAAGCGCCACGAATAGCACCCATTAAAGAATATTTGTTATTTGATGCCCAACCACCAATCATAATTCCGTAAACTCCTAAAGAAACCACTCCAAAAATGTAAAGAATACCTACATTAATATCAGTAACTTGTAAAGGAATGCTTCTTCCAAAAAGCTCGATATTTTGTCCGAAAGGAATAACTGCTGTACCCAAAAAAGAAACCAATAAAGCCAAAGAAGGCCCAGCAATAAACAACCATTTATTAGATCCGCTAGGAATAATTTCTTCTTTAAAAAACATTTTACCACCATCTGCTAATGGTTGTAACAAACCAAAAATTCCGGCTCTGTTAGGCCCAACCCTATCTTGAAGCCAAGCCGCAACTTTACGTTCGGCCCAGGTAGAATAAGCTGCAATAGTTAGTGTTAAAGTAAATAACACTAAAATTAAAACCGTTTTTTCTATTAAAAATGCTACTTCCATTAAAATTTAGTTGCTCTTTCGAATTGTTCTTTATTTGCTTCTATCAACTCCAGGTTCTTCTTAACAACTTGTGCTGGTTGCAATTTATCGTAATGATTAGAGTTAATTACAGATTGACGAGAAACATTTCTCGGTCCTTCAATAACCCAATCTTTAGTTTCTTTTTTATCAAAACGGCAAGTGTTACAAATAAAATCTTCTACCTCGCCATATTCATCTTTTCTTGCTGTAACACGTAAAACCTCTTCTCCTTTGTACCATAAAGTTACTTTACCAGTACAAGTTGGGCAGTCTCTGTGCGCTTCAACAGGTTTTGTAAACCAGACTCTGTTTTTAAAACGAAAAGTTTTGTCGGTTAAAGCACCAACAGGGCAAACATCAATTACGTTTCCAGAGAAATCGTTATCAACTGCTTTTTTTATGTACGTAGAAATTTCTGCGTGGTCTCCTCTTCCTAAAATACCGTGAACACGGTTGTTTGTAATTTGATCTGCAGTAAACACACAACGGTAACATAAAATACAACGCGTCATGTGCAATTGGATTTTATCACCAATGTCTATTTTCTCAAAAGTTCTGCGGTCAAATTCATAACGTGTACCCTCAGAACCATGCTCATACCCTAAATCTTGTAAATGGCACTCTCCGGCTTGGTCGCAAACTGGGCAATCTAATGGGTGGTTAATCAACAACATTTCTACAACGCCTTTTCTTGCTTCAACTACCTCTGGCGAAGTGATATTTTGCACTTCCATACCGTCCATTACGTTGGTACGGCAGCTTGCAACTAACTTTGGCATTGGGCGAGGATCCTTTTCAGAACCTTTACTCACCTTAACTAAACAAGTACGGCATTTACCACCGCTACCTTCTAACTTAGAATAATAGCACATAGCAGGTGGCACAATATCTCCACCAATTTGACGAGCAGCATTTAAAATGCTAGTTCCTGCCTCTACTTCCGTAGGAATTCCGTCTATTGTTACTTTAAATTTATCAGCCAATTTTAAAATTTTTTAAAATGTACTTTTAATGTTTTATTATTTTGGGCGTTCGAACAGGCTTTCCGCTATATCTTTTTTGTTTGTCCTTCGACTACGCCCAAGATAACAAAAAAGGATGCCGCTTCAATCCCTAACGCAAAACTATGCCTCAGTTGCTACCGGTATTGGCAAAGGATCTGCATAATGTGCCAAACCGTAATTTTGTTTAACGGCCAATTGCGGATTACTTACATGCCATTCAAACTCATCTCTAAAATGACGAATTGCACTTGCAACAGGCCAAGCCGCTGCATCTCCTAACGGACAAATGGTGTTTCCTTCTATTTGTTTAGAAACATTTACCAATAAATCCATATCGCTCATTTTACCATGACCGTATTCTAACCTATGCAGCACTTTTTCCATCCAACCTGTACCCTCACGGCAAGGAGAACATTGTCCACAAGATTCATGGTGATAAAAACGAGAGAAATTCCAGGTGTTTCTAACAATACATTGGTCTTCATCTAAAGCTACAAAACCTCCTGAACCTAACATCGTTCCACTAACAAAACCACCTTCAGATAAAGATTCGTAAGACATTAAGCGTTTATCGCCGTTAACTAAATTCAATATTAAATTAGCAGGTAATATTGGTACAGATGAACCTCCAGCAACAACTGCTTTTAGTCTTTTTCCGTTCGCAATACCACCACAATATTCGTCAGAGTAAATAAAATCTTCAACAGAAAGACCTAATTCTATTTCATAAACACCTGGTTTATTTAAGTTTCCAGAAGCAGAAATTAATTTAGTACCAGTTGAACGCCCAATGCCAATTTTAGCATATTCATCTCCACCATCGTTAATAATTGGCACAACTGCTGCAATAGATTCTACGTTATTTACCACTGTTGGGCAACCATACAATCCGGCAATAGCTGGGAAAGGGGGTTTAATTCTTGGGTTTCCTCTTTTACCCTCAAGCGATTCTAATAAAGCAGTTTCTTCTCCACAAATATAAGCTCCACCACCCGGTTGAACGTATAATTCTAAATCGTAACCAGAACCCAATATATTTTTCCCTAAAAATCCTGCAGCTTTAGCCTCAGCAATAGCTTTTTCTAAAATTCGGATTTGAGGCATCATTTCTCCTCTTACATAAATGTAACTTACCTTTGCACCAAGTGCGTAGCTCGATACAATCATTCCCTCAATTAAAGCATGAGGGATATGAGTCATTAAATAACGATCTTTAAAAGTTCCTGGTTCAGATTCGTCGGCATTACATACCAAATAACGAGCAACTCCTTCTGGCTTAGCCAAAAAGCTCCACTTCATCCCGGTTGGGAAACCAGCGCCACCACGGCCACGTAAACCAGATTTTTTCACTTCTTCCACCACCTCATCTGTTGACATGGTTTTGATAGCTTTTTCAACTGCCCTGTAGCCTCCCATTTTGCGGTAAACTTCCAAAGTATTGATACCCGGTACGTTAATATGTTCTAATAATAATTTGCGACCCATGTTTATTAGATTTGAGATTTGAGTATAGAGTATAGAGACCTTTAATAGTCCCCAATCCTATCCTCATCATCTACTTTATCATATTTTTATTTTCTTTTCCGATTTAAATTATTCGTTTGCTAAGCACTCAATACTCAAATCTCACGACTCAATACTACTTGCTCTTTAAATCTGCAATTAATCTATCTACAGAATCAGTTGTTAGATTCTCGTAGAAAGTATATTCTGGACCAATTTGTAAAACCGGAGCATAACCACAAGCAGCTAAACATTCTACTCCTCGATAGCTAAATAAACCATCGGCAGTTACTTCACCTTCTTTTACGCCTAATTTTTCGCCAATGTAGTCCATTATTTTTTCGGCACCTACTAAACAACATGGACCTGTACGGCAAACCTCTAAAACATATTTGCCTTGAGGACGCATAAAATACATGGTGTAAAAAGTAGCTACTTCATAAACTTCAATAGGCTCTATTGAAAGTATGGCAGCAACTTTATCCATTGTTGCAGAGCTTAACCAACCAAATTCTGCTTGTGCTTCGTGTAAAATTGGTAACAAAGCCGATTTTTGTTTACCTTCTGGATAACGACTGATAATTTCAGTGCATTTACTCAATAATTCAGTAGAAAATTCTACTGCTGCGGTATCTTCTACTCTAAGCATCTAATTCTCCTGCTATAATGTTCAAACTAGACATGTTAATAATGGCATCAGAAAGTAACATTCCACGACTCATTTCTGCATACATCTGATAATTGATAAAACTTGGACGGCGGAAATGTAAACGGTAAGGCGTTCTACCACCATCATTTACTAAATAAAAACCTAATTCACCGTTTCCACCTTCAACAGCATGATAAACTTCCGTTTTTGGGGTATCAACTTCGCCCATCACAATTTTAAAGTGATAAATTAAAGCTTCCATGTTATTATAAACTTGTTCTTTTGGAGGCAAATAAAACTCAGGAACGTCAGCATGAAAAATGCCTTTTGGTTCACTTTTGATTTTAACTAAAGCCTGCTCAATAATTCTTAAGCTTTGCCACATTTCTTCGTTTCTTAAAATAAAACGATCGTAAACATCGCCAGTTGTACCTACCGGAATTTCAAAATCGAAATCTTGGTAAGAAGAATAAGGCTCATTTACACGCACATCATAATCAACGCCAGTTGCTCTTAAAATTGGACCACTCCAACTATAATTCAATGCTGTTTGTGGGTCAACTGCTCCAACACCTGAAGTACGTTCAATAAATATTCTGTTTCTATTAAATAAAGTTTCAAACTCTTTTAGAACAGGTGGGAATTTTTCTAAAAATTTTTCAATTTTAGCGAAAGCGATATCATTGAAATCTCTTTCAAAACCACCAATTCTACCAATATTTGTGGTTAACCTAGCACCGCATATTTCTTCAAAAATTTCGTAAATATGTTCTCTTTCTTCCATTAAGTAAAGGAAACCAGAGAAAGCACCTGTATCAACACCTAAAATACCATTGCAAATTAAGTGATCTGAAATACGGCTTAATTCCATCACAATTACTCTTAAATAATCAACTCTTTTTGGAGTTTGAATACCTAAAAGTTTTTCTACCGTCATGTGCCAACCCATGTTGTTGATTGGCGATGAACAGTAGTTCATTCTATCTGTTAAAGTGGTGATTTGATAAAATGGACGGTGTTCTGCTATTTTTTCAAAAGCTCTGTGTATATATCCTATGGTAGAAACTCCGCTTACGATACGCTCGCCATCCATTTGTAACACATTTTGGAATACACCATGTGTTGCTGGGTGAGTTGGGCCTAAGTTTAAAGTAATTAATTCTCCTTGCGGATCATTATCTGTATAAACGGGTCTGTTTGGCGTTGTTTCTGTTATAAAATTGCTCATGTATTTTACTTAACGTCCAAAGAAAAAATCTTTTTTATCTACTCTGTTCGGGTCTTCTAATTGATATTCTCTTCTCATTGGGAAAACAGTCATATCATCAACGTTTAATATCCTCACTAAATTTGGGTGACCTGTAAACTGAATTCCGAAGAAATCAAAAGTTTCACGCTCCATCCAATTTGCACCTTCCCATAAGGTAGTTGCAGTTGGTATTGTTGGATTAGAAACCGGAATTGAAACTTTTATTCTAGCTCTCACATTATTGGTTAAACTATGCACATGATAAACTACACATAAAGCATTTGTTTTTTCCGGATAATGAACTGCTGTTATATCAGTTAAATAATTAAACTTTAATTCAGTATCGTTTTTTAAGAAAGCCAATAAATCAGAGATTACATCTGTTGTGGTTTCAAAAGTTAGCAAACCAAAAGGCTCGGAAAGATTGTTGAATTTTTCTCCAAACTGAGCGGTAAGCTTCTCTGTAATATGTTGATTAGATATTTTACCCATTACTGGATTCCGTATTTAGCTAATAATTCTGTATATTCTGGAGAATCTCTTCTTCTTAAAGATTCTGTACGTACTAAATCTTGAATTTTATTAAATCCGTTGATAATAGCTTCTGGACGTGGAGGACAACCAGGCACATAAACATCTACCGGGATAATTTCATCAATACCTTGTAAAACAGAATAAGTATCAAAAATACCACCGCTACTTGCGCAAGCACCAACAGCAATTACCCAGCGTGGCTCTGCCATTTGGATATAAACTTGTTTTAAAACAGGTGCCATTTTTTTAGCAATGGTACCCATTACCATTAATAAATCTGCCTGACGAGGAGAGAATGATGGACGCTCGGCCCCAAAACGAGAAAAATCGTAGTGAGAACCCATTGTTGCCATAAACTCTATACCACAACATGAAGTAGCAAAAGGAAGTGGCCAAAGAGAATTAGCTCTTGCCATGCCAATTACTTTATCTAAAGAAGTAGCAAAAAAACCTGATCCTTCAACCCCGGCTGGTGCTTCTACTAAATTTATATCGCTCATAATTTGTATTCCTTTTCCAATAAACCAAAAAGGCTAATTGGTGTTTTACTAAGTCGCAAATTTATTAAGTTTATAACAATCAAATGCTTCCTATTACTATTTAGAACATTTCTACTTAATCCCAATCTAAAGCCTTTTTCTTTATCACATAAATAAAGCCTAAAAGTAATGTTCCCATAAAAATGAACATTTCTATTAAGCCATTTAAACCAAACTCTCTAAAATTAACAGCCCATGGGTACATAAAAATTACCTCAATATCAAACAAAACAAACACAATAGCTACTACAAAATACTTAATAGAGAAAGGCTGACGAGCGTTACCAATTACCTCGATACCTGATTCGAAGGCGGTTAATTTAACATCTGTAGTTTTTCTTTTTGGCCCAATCATGTGCGTTAAAATCATGGTTAATGCCACAAAACCTAAGGCAACGGCTAACTGAATAATGATTGGTAAATAATTAATTGGAGTGCTTATTTGTTCCATATTCTATATTAATGTTGCAAATATAGTGTAAAGCGTACAATATGTAAAATTTGAAAGGTAAATATGTTATAGAGTTAAGTAACTATTTATTAAAATTTGATGTAACCAATCTAAATTATAAACGTCTATGGTAATAATAAACTAATATTGTGAACAAAAACAACTTCATTTAAAAAATTTATACTATGAAAAGATCAATACTTCTATTACTAATCCTATTAGGGTCTTATTTTCAAAATTTTTCACAAACGAGAAAGACAAACTTTGGATTTGAGATTGGAACTTTACAAGGAGTTTCTAATAATAAATTCACAAATCAATTTAATGCTGTTAGGGTAAAATTATCTGGGTATAGAATGACCAATACAAAATACGGCTTTGGTATATCTATAGGTACAGATGCATACCAACGCTCCAATTACAGCTTTGATTTTTATAATACTTTACCTTTTAATTTGAATGGCATTTATTTTTTCAAACCTTCGCAAAAAGGTTTTTTTACTAATGTTCATATTGGTTATGCTGTAAAACTATTCGACAATTTTGAAAAAGGATTTAATTCGGGCATTAATCTAGGGTATGGTTTTGGAATTGGGGGAAAAACAAGATTGAATATTAAAACAGGTTATAATTATCAATCTATTCATAATGGAAAATTTTCTAATTCAGCATATAATGATTTAAAACTTCACAGCATTCCATTAACAGTCGGATTAAGTTTTTAAAATTGAAATTATTATTAGAATAATACTTTTAACGAGTTTTGTTCAAAATTCTATTGGACAAAACTCGTTATATTTTAAGATAGCTAAGCAAATAATTAATGCTGAAAATTTAAGTTTTACAAATACAAAGCCTTTGAGTGCAGAGCTTAGTTATCAATAAAATAAATCTCTAACAGGGTATAGCACTTCAATAACTTTTATTGGAAATATTTATGAACAGTCTGATTTATTAAATTCAATTAATTTTTATGATGAAAATAATGTATTTGTGGTAAATGGTTATTTTGGTGTTTCTTTTGGTCCAGCTTTTAACTTTCCATTATCAAACAGTAATACACTTAGGGTTATTCATGCTTTAAATTTTGAAGCCAACTGATCCCAAATAATCTACATTTTAAACATTATGAAGTTGAAACATCATTTAGAGATGAAATGTTTTTAAGCATTAGAAATCAAATAAAACTAAATCTCCTTAAAACAAAGAAAGGCACCCTCTCGAGCACCTTCTTCCCTATTCTCAAATTTGAGAATTACATTTTTAAACCTATTTCTCTTAGTCTTTCGTCTAAATATTCGCCAGCTGTAATATCAGTAAAAGCTTTAGGATGTTCTGCATCTATACAAGATGGTAAACAAGTTAAATCCATATTAGATTTTGGATGTAAAAAGAATGGAACTGAGTATCTTGAAGTTTTCATTAACTCACGAGGTGGATTAACCACTCTGTGCGTTGTAGAACGCAATTTATTATTTGTTAAACGTTGCAGCATATCGCCTACGTTTACTACAATATCTGCTCCTTGTGCTGTAATTGCAAACCATTCGCCTTCACGGGTTAAAACTTCTAAACCATCGGCACTTGCGCCAATTAATAAAGTAATTAAATTGATGTCTTCATGCGCTCCAGCCCTTACTGCATCAGCAGGAAGCGCATCTGGGTTTTCTATAGGAAAGTAATGAATTCCTCTTAAAATAGAATTTCCGTTATGTACTTTATCTTCAAAATAATTTTCTGACAAACCTAAATAAACAGCTATCGCATTTAAAATATGCTTTCCGGCTTTTTCTAAGCTTTGGTAAGTTTCTTTGGTAACCGAGTTAAATTCTGGAAACTCATCAACTTCTATGTTATCTGGATAATCGGCCTTAATTACATCTCCGTCTTCTACATATTGACCAATTTGCCAAAATTCCTTTAAATCTGGGGTTTTAGCATCTTTTGCTTTTTCTCTTCCTTTTGAAGTATAACCTCTTTGTCCGGCTAGCTCTACTTTTTCATATTTTAACTTGCTATCATCTGGCAAAGAAAAAACATTTTTAACTTGTTGATAAAGCTGTGTAATTAAATCCTGACTTAAACCATGATTAGTAATAGTTACAAAACCAGTATCATTAAAAGCACTTCCAATATCATCAGAAAATTTTTTCTTTTGCTCTGGTGTACCGTTTAAATAATCATTCAAATCTAAACGCGGAATATTTACTTTATTAGCCATAATAAAACATTTTATATAAATTTAAATGTAGCTTAAAATTGTTAATAAGTGCAAATTAAAAAACACTTCATGTGTAAAAATAGTTGATTTATAGGTTTTTATGTTTTCCACATTATTGCAAATAAACGTTTTACTATAGATTAATGAATTTAATAGGATTTTTAAAACTAAAAAAGCCGAAATCAAGAATTATATTCTTGACCTCGGCTCACCCTAAAAATATTTTTATTTATTGTGGTAATAATACTCTATCAATAACATGTACAACTCCGTTTGTAGTTTGCACATCTGGTATTGCCATATTTGCAGCAGTTGCATTGCCTCTTCCTTTAACACTTAAAACACCTTTGTTATAAGCACCTAAGGTAATAACTTGTCCGTTTAATGCAGTAATATCGCTTGCAAATAACTCAGAAGTAAATTTACCACCACCTTGTAAATTAAACACATGTGTTAATAAAACTTGAGTTACAGTAGCTTTATCTAATTTTCTGATATCAGCTGGATTATCAATTGCCACACCTAAAATTTTCCCTAAATCTTTGAAAGCTTGATTAGTTGGTGCAAAAACTGTATAGTTTGCAGTTGGGTCTGCTAAAGCAGCTACCAAATCAGCATATACAACAGCCTCTACTAAAAAGCTTAATTCTGGATTTACAAAGCCTTTACCTTGTGCAAAGAAAATTGCAGTATTTGCAATATCAGCACCAGATGCTAAGATAACTTTATCAATTGCATGGATGGTACCATTATCTGCTTTAACATTAGTTGCGATTATTTTAGAACCGTTAACAAATAAATCACTTCCTCTACTTATGATTCTTTTAGTTGGACCTAATAAAGATGGTACTGCAACACCGTTAGTTAAAGCTGACTCTAAAGTATTACCATTGCTAACATGGTAAACCAAAACGTTTGTTAAAAATGCTTTTTGTAATGCATTTAAATCTTGAGGATTAACTAATCCTAGTTTAGCAAAGGCTTCATTAGTTGGTGCAAAAACAGTATAATTACCGCCAGAATTTGCAGCTGGATTCTTTTCTGATAGCACTCCAGCAACTCCACCCCTAATAGCGGCTGCTTCTAGTTGACTAAATCCCTTTAAGCTAACAGCTACTTGAGAAATTGTTGGGTCAAGGTCATCGTCTTTTTGACAAGATGTTACAACTGTTGACAATACTACT
Source organism: Pedobacter alpinus (assembly GCF_042684645.1). Lineage (NCBI taxonomy): Bacteria > Pseudomonadati > Bacteroidota > Sphingobacteriia > Sphingobacteriales > Sphingobacteriaceae > Pedobacter > Pedobacter alpinus. The sequence goes on along the minus strand of NZ_JBHULV010000008.1, from coordinate 201,483 downwards.
GCAAATAATGCAATAATGAATCCTGATTTTATAAGTTTATAATTTTTCATTTTATTTTTTTAATGAGTTATTAAATGATTGAGTTATTTCCGATAAGCAATCATTGTTTTGAACACATATACGTACGTTGTTTATGTTTAGTTTTTAGGTTTTAAAAAAAAGTTTAAAAAATAAAAACCAAATGTTTATTTAATTTCGTAATTCTGTTCAAACGATGTAATTATACGAACATACATTGAAACAAAAAATTCCGATAAGCAATAAAATTAGATTAATTATTAACAAAAACTCAAATTAAAATAAAATGAAAATATTTACAAAATCAGCAATATTAAGTACTGGCCTTATCATAGGATTAAGTATAAGTTCTTTTGCACAAACGCCATTAAGCGGTTTTATGCAAGGTAAAAAAGGTGGAGGATTAACTTTTTCTTTAACTCACGAAAATTATAAAAGTGTTTACTTAGTTCCAGAAATAGTTGATGAAACTCCAATTTTTGGATCAGTTTCTACCAATAGTTTTAATATTTATGGTAATTATGGCATATCTGATAAATTAGATGCCGTTGTTTCTTTACCTTTTATACAAACAGTTGGATCAGCAAATCCGGCAACATTACAAGGAATTCGTTCTAATGGAGGAGATTATAGCAACCAAATTGAAGGAATGCAAGATATTTCTGCCTTCTTAAAATACGAATTTGCTAAAGTTGGTAACGTTTCTTTTCAAGGATCTTTAGGCTTTACCACACCACTTGGAGATTATAAAGTTGATGACGAATTACAATCTATTATAGCAATTGGTAATAGAGCTACAACTTTAAATGGTATTTTGTTAGCGCATTTTAAAGATGAAAGAGGTTTCTTTATAACAGGACAAGCTGGTTACAGTGCAAGAACAACTGATGTGCCTGATGCAATTTTAAGCGAATTAAAAATTGGTTTTGCAGCAGATAGATTTTATATTGCAGGACAAGTAGGCAACCAAACATCAACTAGTGGTACAGATATTTTAAGACCTGGTTTTAACAACGATTTTACTGCAACAAAAGTTAATTATACTAAAGTAGGAGGAACTATTTACACTCCAATTGACGGTAATTTTGGAATAAGTGTAAGTGGTGGTGGTATTGTTGACGGTAGAAACGTTGGTAAATCTTACTATGGTTCTGCAGGTTTAACTTATAAATTCATTTACAAATCTTTAACTAAATAAGATTTAGAGTATAAAGCTAAAGGCTAAAACTTTCAATATTTTTAAAAATCCTTGGTTAGTCCCAAGGATTTTTTTTTGAAAATACTTTTATATTAATTTAATTTTAACTCAATTACTGTTATTTCTGGCCAAATACCTATTCTACCAGAAAAACCTAAAAAACCAAAGCCTCTGTTAATATATAAGTATCTATTATTTTCTTCTTTTAAACCTGCCCAATGTTTATACCGATATTTCACCGGGCTCCATTTAAAGCCAAAAGCTTCTATCCCAAACTGCATTCCGTGGGTATGCCCACTTAATGTTAAATTTATTTTCGATGCGTGATTTTTTATCTGTGCATCAAAATGAGAAGGATCATGCGATAGCAAAATTTTAAAATCATTTACCTCCGTTCCACGCAATGCTTTATTTAAATCTCCTCTTTCACCAAAGCCAATTCCCCAGTTTTCTACACCTGCTAAAATAATTTTCTGATTATCTTTTTCTAAAACTATGTGCTCATCAAGCAAAAGCTTAAATCCAATTTGATGATGATACTTTTTTAATTGATTAAGATTATCAATTTTACTTTGTGGGTTTTCCCATTGTATATAATCGCCATAATCATGGTTACCTAAAATGGAAAATTGACCATAAGGTGCTCTTATTTGATTAAAATATGGAATCCAAGGTTCAATTTCTGAAGCTTTATTGTTTACTAAATCGCCTGTAAAAACAAATCAATCTGCTTTTTGCTTATTTACTAAATTTATTCCTCTTTGTACTGCTTTTGCGTTATCAAAACTTCCTGCATGAATATCAGATATTTGTATAATCCTAAAACCATCAAATTCTTTAGGCAAATTTTCAAAAAACAACTTTTGCTTAATTACTTTGTAAGCGTACTTCCCTTTAAATATGCCATGAATGAACAAAATTAATATTATTGAAAAGCTGATAAATGCAATTACAGAAAAGCCAAATATTTTAGGTGGTAAAAAATCTCCGTTTTGATGATGGTTACCAAAAATAGCTAAGCCTAAACGAGTAATATCTCCAATTAAATTAATGATGAAAAAAATAATTTGAGCAACAAAAACTGCAAAAAAAACATGAACAGCTATTTTAAAAAACCTATCCATTCCGTTTTTAGGAATTCTAATGAGCGCCGTAATTAAAGCAATTATTATAGCTAGACAAGCAATTATATAAATTGGTTTAAACAAATAAGTTTTAAACAATACACTCATGCCTTCTTGTACATACCAACTGATGAATACTAGCAGAAAGCTAATGAGCATAAAAGGAATTAATTTAACGCTCTTTTTCAAATTTATATGAGTTGGTACAAATTGGTTTATTAAAAAATGGCATCAAATGATTATAATTTGATGGAGATAAATTCGAAAATTTAAAATTTAACGAGGTATTTTAAACATTATACCAAGTGCCAAACTTTGGCTAGATTGTATTTTGCCACTAAAATCATCATCGTATAAAGCTGTTGTAGCTACAGTAACGTTTATTAATCTATTCACTTTTGCAGTTACGGTAACATCTAAACGTTGGTCTATATTATTAAGTTTTTCGTAAGCAGCAAATAGTAAATACCTTGCCTTTAAGTTTAAGTTTGTGGCAACATCTTTATCAAAATTTGCTACACCTTGAAAAGCCAATTCGTTTCTGAACCGCTTGCCAACAGGAACACCAAAGTTTTTAGGATTGTTTCTGTAAAGTGTAGTATCTAATAAAAAAGTTTGTCTTGCGGTACCTGTTCCTAACCTTAAACTAAAAAATTTTTCGGGTTTATATTCAAAACCTACAGATTCTGTAAGGTAACCAGGTGACATAAATTTTGAAATAATTTTACGAGTTTCATTATTTGATGCATCTTTTCCATAACTAAAACCCGCATCAAATTGTGATTCAAAACTGATAGAACCAAAGAAACTCCAATTTTCTGATATGGGTAAACCAGCTTTGTTATCCCAAAATATTCGATCGTTTGTTTTTCTTTCTAACTGATCCTGATTTTTTAGCTTACCATATTGTAGTAAAACCTCAGAGGTGAAGTTTCTACCTTCTTTATTATATTCTGCTTTATAATTCAAAATGGAACTTAAAGCAATGGAATTTACTCCACCTCCGCTCCAATTCTCACTAAATGCGGCCTGATTAAGGTTAATCCCGAAATTAAGTTTGGTTTTCCAATAATTAACTTTTAGGTTAACAAAGCTTTGTTTAAGCTGTCTTTTGTAAATGAAAAAAACAGGTGGCCGGCTATAGAAAGGATTTTTTCTAATTTGAATTTCTTTTACAACAATAGAATCTACTCTGTTAGCTGTTTGTGCAGTTGCACTTTTTGTATTGCCACCTATTAAAGCTAATAAAAGGACAATACAATAAGTTTTAAAGCTATTCATGCCGCAAAAGTGTTAATTTATAAAGTTTAAAAAAAATGAAATGTGAATTTTTGAAAAAGTGTTAACGGAATTGTATGGGGTTTCTTATGAATTTTGGCAAACAAATAAATCAGGATCCTCGAAAAGAGAGACCCTTGGACAAAATCGTTTTTGATAATTTCAGTCTATAAAATTTAAAAACTAACTTTTAATCCTACGCCGTTATTTGAAATTCTAAGGTTATACTGAAGATTGTTTCTACTAGTCTGCCTTAAACCGTTATTATAGATTGAAACCGCCTTGTTAATGTGCTTTACCCTTCCGATTTCAAATGGAATGGATAATCCTAATAAAGCAGTAGCGGCACTAAGCGCTCCCCAATTGGGTGATGACCTAGTGTAGCTACTCGCTAATTGATAACCAAAAATGAAACCAGATGCACCTCCGAATATTGCCGAGAACACCCAATTAGTGTTTACTAATTTTAAATCCGCATGGGTTTCTGGATTTGAACTTAACAGCTTACTTAAGCCTCTTCCGTTACCTATGCTTTTTCCGTCTTTTAAATAAATGGTGCCAAATATGTGTTTTTTAACCTTTATGGTGTCTTTAATTACCTGAGCTTTAGAAAAGCTGGCACTAAAAGCTATTATTAAAATAATGGCTATTAAATTTTTCATACTGTTAATTAGGGTAAAAACAATTTGACTTATGGTAGGTGTTATCACCGTACCATTATATTTGAGTTATCTGAACTTAAAATCTGCTTTATTTCAAATTTTATATTCTTAATTAAAGAACAAATATTTAGTGGTGCGGTGATAACACCGACCACAAGAAGAAATAAAAGGACAATACATTAAGTTTTAAAGCTATTCATGCCGCAAAAGTGTTTATTTATAAAGTTAAAAAAATGAAATGTGAATTTCTAAAAAACTAGTAACGGAATTATGTAGGATTTTTTGTGAATTTTGTGTTTTGAATTGATGAGTTTTACACACGTATCACAAATAATTTTTCAGATTCCAAACTATTTGTTTTTTAGGTTTTGTATATCATCAATGTCCTTAGGGCGAAACGAGGCCTCTTTGGCTCTTATTAAATCATTGAAATTTATACATTTAATTAAAAGTCCATCATCTTCAAAATCCACTGCATTTGGATAACACTCTTTAAAATCTAAACCTTTTAATTTAACCATTACATCAATAGCTGATGGCGGAATACCAAATGTAAAAACATCCCAATTTGGATGAGTTAAAAAATTAGAATCGGTCATGTCAAATACAGGCATTCCGAAATTAGAGAATGCGAGTTTTATCTTTTCATAATTATCAGCACTTCTATCTACCCAAATATCCATATCCCCAGTAGTTCTAGAATATCCATGAAGAATTACTGAATACCCTCCTACCAGAATATATTTAACATTGGCATTATTTAGTGCCTCAATAAAATCTCTAAAATCTTGATTGAAAATATTGCTCATATTAACTTCTTGAGCGAGTTGTAAATTTTGTTCTATCTAACCGTGGAGGGTTATTTTCTGGATAATTAAAAGCAATACTATTTAAATAATTCGCAATCTTAATACGTTCTTGCCAAGTTAAAGATTGATAATAAGTAGCATGATTAGCCGCTTCATCAGCAGTTTGGGCTTTAAATTTTGTTCTATCTAATCTGAATGATGACATGTACAAATTTAGTTATTTCATTCATCAAATCACCACCGGATCTCTCATTTGATCCAAAGCAGAAATTGCATAGTTAATATTACTAATATCCTCTATAGCAATCCTCAAAGTATTTTTAATCTCTTTGACTTATGGTCGGTGTTATCACCGTACCATTATCTATAAATTAAGAGTTATCTGAACTTAAAATCTACTCTGTTGACCTATGGTCGGTGTTATCACCGTACCATTATATTTGAGTTATCTGAACTTAAAATCTGCTTTGTTTCAAATTTCATATTCTTAATTAAAGAACAAACATTTTAGTGGTGCGGTGATAACACCGACCACAAGGAGAATAAGTAGCATGATTAGCCGCTTCATCAGCAGTTTGGGGTTTAAATTTTGTTCTATCTAATCTAATCTGAATGATGACATGTACAAATTTAGTTATTTCATTCATCAAATCACCACCGGATCTCTCATCTGATCCAAAGCAAAAATAGCGTCATCAATATTTCTAATATCCTCAATTGCAATACGCAAAGTATTCTTAATTTCTTTTAAATTTACTTTTCTAGGGTTTTGAGCTGCAAAACTCAATATTTTACCAAAAGCATCTGTTTCAAAATATTTGGATTGTTTATCAGAAATGAAATAACCTCTTAAAATACCTTTTTTCCAACTAATTTTTTCTAAACCAATTTCTTTTCCAATCCATTGCAGCTCAACTGTACGCAATAAATCTTTCACTTGCCTTGGTAATGGGCCAAACCTATCATGTAAGCCTTTTGCAAAAATATCTAATTCGGTTTGAGTTTCAATTTTAGAAAGTTCGGTATATAAATTATAACGTTCTTGGATATTGGTGACATATTCATCCGGAATCATCAGTTCCATATCTGTATCAATTTGCGTAAAGCTCACGAAGGGACGAGGTTTTTCATCGGCAAACAAACCTTTAAATTCGTCTTCTTTTAATTCCTGAATGGCTTCATCCAAAATTTTATGGTACATATCAAAACCAATTTCGGCAATAAAACCGCTTTGTTCTGCACCTAAAAGGTTACCGCTTCCGCGGATGTCCAAATCTCGCATAGCAACGTTAAAACCGCTACCCAAATCAGAAAATTCTTCAATAGCACTCAATCTTTTTCTAGCTTCGGGAGTTAGTGTTGATAATGGCGGACTTAACAAATAACAAAATGCTTTTTTGTTAGAACGCCCAACTCTGCCTCGCATCTGGTGTAAATCACTCAAGCCAAACATGTGGGCGTGGTTAATTAACATGGTGTTAGCATTGGGTACATCTAACCCTGCTTCAATAATAGTGGTAGCAACTAAAACATCGTATTTACCGTCAATAAAATCAAGCATAATATCCTCTAATTGATCTCCCTCTAACTGCCCGTGAGCGATGGCTATACGAGCTTTTGGAACCAATTTTTGAATTAAACCACCCAATTGACGTAAATCGGCCACACGGTTATGGATAAAGAAAACTTGTCCATCTCTATCCAACTCAAATTCTACTGATTCTTTAATTAATTTCTCGTTAAAAACATGTAATTCTGTTTGTACAGGTTGCCTATTTGGTGGCGGCGTTTGCATAATTGATAAATCCCTTGCACCCATTAAAGAAAAATGTAAAGTACGAGGAATTGGTGTTGCTGTTAAAGTTAAGGTATCTACATTAGCTCTAAATTGCTTCAATTTTTCCTTTACAGTAACCCCAAATTTTTGCTCCTCATCAATAATCAGTAAGCCTAAATCTTTAAACTTTACGTCTTTGCTTACCAATTTATGCGTTCCAATAATAATATCCACCTTACCGGCTTTTAAAGCTTCTAAAGTATCTTTTACTTGCTTTGGGGTTTTAAAACGGTTTATATAATCTGTACGGACAGGGAAATCTTTTAAACGTTCATTAAAAGTTTTGTAATGCTGCATGGCTAAAATAGTAGTCGGCACTAAAATAGCGACTTGTTTTCCATCTGTTGCGGCTTTAAATGCTGCTCTTATGGCAATCTCTGTTTTACCGAAACCAACATCACCACAAACCAATCTGTCCATGGGATGCGGAGATTCCATGTCCTTTTTCACATCAGCAGTAGCTTTTTCCTGGTCAGGCGTATCTTCGTAAATAAAGGAAGCTTCTAACTCGTTTTGTAAATAAGTATCGGGCGAAAAAGCCATCCCTTCTTGTGCTTTACGGAGAGCGTAAAGTTTAATCAAATCGCGGGCTATGTCTTTAACTTTTTTTTTTGTTGTTTTCTTTAGTTTCTCCCAAACATCGGTACCTAATTTATTCATTTTAGGTGTGTGCCCATCTTTACCACTATATTTTGAGATACGATTTAGTGAGTTGATATTCACATACAGCAAATCATTATCGGCATAAATAAGCCTAATCATTTCCTGCACTTTATCGTTTACTTCCACTTTTTCTAAACCGGCGTATTTTCCTACTCCATGGTCAATATGGGTAATATAATCGCCTGGTTTTAAATCTCGTAATTCTTTTAAGGTAATGGCTTGTGATTTGGCATAACCACGTTTTAGTTTGTATTTATAATACCTATCAAAAATTTGATGATCTGTGTAGCAAGCTAATTTTTGTTCATAATCAATAAAACCTTCCCTAATAGAAATATTTATAGGGTTAAATTTTATCGCTTTATTCAAGTCATCAAAAATCGCAAACAAACGCTCTTGTTGTTTACTTGAATCTGTTAAAATATAATTATCAATTTTTTGCGCTTCGTTTTGTTGAAGGTTACGCATTAACAAAGTAAAATCTTTGTTAAATGATGGTTGCGGACGGGCATCAAAATTAATGGTATCTGTAGCATGATAAAAAAACTGCTTGCCAAACTCTACAATTGGGAAATCATTAAGCTGATCCGCCAACATTTTATCATCTGTAAAAGCAAACTTTGGGTCAATCCAATCGGGGTTTTGCTGTTTTTGTTGTGTGGATAAAGCTTTCCATAATTCATTTGATTTTTTGTAGCCCGCTTTAATTACATCCAAAGTAAAAGAGACATCTTTAAACCAAACAACGGCATCTTTATCAATAAATTCTAACAAGGAAATATTACTTTCTGTTAAAAATTTAGCTTGTACATTTGGTACTATCGTGATAGATTTTACTTGCTCTACCGATAATTGATCTTCAATTTCAAAAGTTCTGATGCTTTCTATATGATCTCCAAAAAACTCGATACGGTAAGGTAAATCATGTGAAAACGAAAAAATATCTACAATACCACCACGTACAGAAAATTGACCTGGTTCAAAAACAAAATCGGTACGTTCAAAATCATAATCAATTAAAAATTCATTGATAAATTCTATACTTAATTTATTGTTAATAGAAATTTCTAATGTATTTTTTTCTAAAGCATTTCTATCAATTACTTTTTCTGCTAAAGCTTCGGGATAGGTAACAATTAAATTCCCAAATTCTGAAGTGTGGTTTAGTTCGTTTAAAACCTCGGCTCGCATTAAAACATTTGCCGAATCTGTTTGGGTAAAATCGAAAGATTTGCGGTACGATGAAGGAAAAACCAATACATTTTTATCCATTAAACTTTCTAAATCGGCCTGAAAATAATTGGCCTCTTCCCTATCTGGCAATACAAAAACCATATTTCTATGGTTTAAAAAGTAACTAATGGCAACAGCAAAAGCATCTAAAGAACCTATTAATCCTTTTAACTGAATACGAGCCTGTTTAGCTTGCATGGCTTTGGTCAAGCTAATTAAGCGAGCATCAGTTTTATATTGCTCTAATATTGTTTTGATATTCATGTACAAAAGCAAATATAAGGAATGGGAATTATGTTTGCGGAAGATTTGGAAATTGTTGGTTTATAAAATTTTAATTTGGGTGTTTTGACAGCTGGCGAATATCTCTTTTTGCTGCTTGCTAAATGACAAATGCAAAAAGGATTTCGCTTCTATCCTTAACACACCTAAATTGAGTAATTAATTGCCTGTTGTGAATGTTAGCTAATTTAATGGGCTATAATTTTTTAAAAAAAATCAGAATGGTGTCTTTACCATATATTTCCAGTTCTCAATCAGTTTAATTAACCTAATTGAAATAAACTTGTTCTCTATATTAATCAAAACTACTAAATTTAGGTATTAAATAAAGTTATTTGACAAATGAAATGCTTTTAAATTAATAAAAAATGAAATTTCAATTGTATCCTTATTTGCCATTACATCGTATAGTCCTAAAACAATTAACTATGAAAAAACAAATTTTTAAACCTAAAACAATTCTATTCTACTTTTTATTAGGTGTTTTACCTTTCACAAGTATCTATTGTAAAAAAGAAAACAAGGAAATTTTTCCAAACAAAACAATATTGGGTAAATGGAAGGTCACTCATAACATGTTTGGTCCAGTAAACTATAATGAATATATAGAATATTTGCCAGATAGTATTTATTTAGTTCATAATATACAGGAAGATAGTGTATATAAAGGAAAATATTGGATTGCTGATTCTATACTTTATAAACGATATGTTTATTTAGACCAAAATACTGATGCCACGCTTCTAGTAGATATTCTTCCATATAAATTTGAATTCAAAGACATTAATACTTTAGAATTAAACCTACAATTTCCAGCTTTAAATCCTTATTCCCGTTATAAAAGAATAAACTAAATCATTATGAAAAAAAATCTATTTAGTTGCTTAATTACATGCATTGTTTTATTCTCTTTGAGCCAAGCACAAGAAAAGGAATAAATGCCCTTCTAGCCTTTAGATAATTAAAATTTGATAAAAATAACGAGTATGAAACAAGCTAACACAAGCACAAATCAGGCTATGGCTCTAACCAGCCCGCTAAGACTTACGCTATTGGAGGAAATACTAATTTACAATAATTTTGAGACAACAAATTAAAAGACGATGAGTAAATTAAGAAATATAAACCTTGAGCTACTTTTCTCCCTATTGATTGTAATAGCAATAGGTTGTAAAAAAAAATCTAAAGATCAATCTCAGGAACCATGTGTTGGCGGTTGTAGCTCAGCAGATTTTAACCTGATAGATTATCAGGCATCTTGGAGCCCTGACGGTAAATATATTGCTTATTTTCATATAGATGAAGCAGCAAATAAGAGTGGTATTTATCTCATTACACCTGATGGCAAAGAAAATAAATTATGGCATACAGGATTAAGTTCAGAAACTCCTAGTTGGTCTCCAGACGGCCAATGGATTACTTTTTCTCAAGGTGCACAAATATGGAAGAAGAAACTTGACGGTGACAGTTTAACCCAAATAACAAATGTTGGGAGAAACTTTTCCCCATCATGGAGCCCGAATGGAAAGTGGATATCAAATCACAGAAGTTACTCTTACCCTGAACCAGAAAGTGTGCAAGGCATTTGGGTTATGAATATCCATGGCGATGATAAAGAACAAATTTTTGCAGGGAATTCAGGTTATCCAACTTGGAATTATTTAAATGACATAATTTTTGTAAGGGGAGTAACCACATCTACAGGGGAAGTTATTGGAGATTCCTTAAAATCCTTCATGTTCATAAATAAGCGTATTATAAATCTTTTTTTTATTGCAGGAGATAACTCCTTTGCTAAATATTCAAAAAATAATAAGATAAGTTTTACTTCCCAACCGGTAAAAGGTTTACCACAAATATGGGTTATGGATGCAGACGGAAAAAACAAGAAACAAGTTACACAAACAGGTGGGTATAGCAGTGACTGGAGCCTAGATGGAAATAAAATTGTATTTACAGATTCAAGAGCAACTAATGGCAGACTGTGGATAATGAACGCTGATGGTAGTAATAAGCAGCAGCTCACTTTTAAAGAGAATTTTTAACCCTTAAATTATACTTCAATGAAAACAAATTAAATTTTACAAAATTTCTCCTGTTAATAGTTCTTTTTGGTGTAGGTGTTTTTAAAGTTGGGCATGCACAACAGAGAAACCTAAATCATGAATTATTAATTTATATCATGCCTGATTCTTTAGAAATACCTGATAATAATAAAGAAGATTTTAATTATACAAAGGCTAAAATTCTCTCTAAATCGCTTGAATCGACTTTATATAAACTTCAACCGGCAGCAATAAGTAAGGCATTTCCTAATTGGAATAAAGCAGATAGTATCAAATCCCGGACAGATGGTGCAAAGATAAGAACCCCGCAATTTGACCGTATATTTAATTTAACATTTAAAACTGAGTCAGAGGCAAATGCAGCTATTGAAATTTTAAAGAAAAATTCAGCAATACTATTTGCTGAAAAAAATTCAAAACCTCAACTTCATTCAGATCCTGAGTTCTTAAATGGTACTCAATGGCACTTGAATAATGATGGAAGAAACGGAGGGGTAGTTGGTGCAGATATAAACGCTATACAAGCTTGGAATATTTTCACGGGCAGTAATGCTGTTACTATTGCGGTTTTCGATACTGGACTTGAGTTGTCTCATGATGAATTAACTGGAAAATCCTCAGGAGACCCAAGCTTGAGCGGTACGAATGCTCAATATCATGGCACTCATGTAGCTGGTATAGCTGCTGCAAATGCTTTTAATGTAATAGGAGGAAGAGGAGTAGACTGGAATGCTAGACTCCTTTCTAAAAGAATTTTTGAGCCTTCTGGATACATTGGCGATGCTAATGTGGCGCAAAAAATAATAGATGCAGTAAATGCCGGCGCACAAATTTCAAATCATAGCTGGGGTGGGTCATCTTACAGTACAACAATAGCTATGGCTTTTGCTTATTCCTATAAAATGAATAGCACATCAATAGTTTCTATGGGTAATAATAATGGAAACACCACGCAATATCCCGCAGGAAATAACAACCTGATAGCTGTAGGTGCAACTCAAAACAATGACCAACACTCACTATTTTCAAACACGGGTAACCACATTGATGTTTGTGCTCCTGGAGGGATTACAAATTCAGGGACTGATCCAAGAGATATTCGATCGTCTGCCTTAAACAACACTTATGAATTTCACGCTGGAACTTCCCAAGCAGCTCCACAAGTTGCTGGCATTGCCTCTTTATTAAAAGGGTTTAGACCTAATCTGTTTAATGATGATATTGAAAACATTATCAAGATAAGTGCTGACGAAGTGGGTAACGACCCCTATACTAACGGCTTTAATAACACAATGGGTCATGGTCGTGTTAATGCAGCACAGGCTTTAACATTATTACAGCAAAATGCAGTCAACCACTACACTGCAACTGGTGGCACAGTTGCAAGTTCAACAGGGAATTATTCTGCTACATTTTATTCAACACTTGGCTTAGCAGCGGGCAATTATGTTGTTAAAAGACATGAAGTAATAAAAGCAGTTACTTTTCCTTATTCCTTTTGCAACGTGTTGGGAGCTTGGGGTAGGGGAGTTGGAACATCTGGACTTAGTGTTGCAAGCCCTAATTATGGTGAAGGATTTTGCGAAATAGTTCCGGGTACTTTAACAAATACAGGTGCAACATTACGAACCTATGTATATGAAGTATATAATATACTAGGTCAACAAATTGGTTTTTACCCTACTACTCCAGCGAATGTGACTTTTGCTTATTCTGTTTTAGGGAATGCTGATAATTATACAATCCAAGGCTCCAACCTAATCTGCAATACATCAGAAACTTACACTATCCAAAATTTACCAGCAGGTGCAACATTTAATTGGACGGCTAATCTACCTAGCGGTATTGTAAGTTCTAGTACTTCAGGCAATTCCATCACCTTAACAAAAGTGGGAAATGGGCAAATTACTTTAACTGCTACAGTTACTACAGCATGTGGTAATATCAATTTAACTCCTAAAATTATCGGTGTTGGTGCACCTATTCTTGGAATGCCAAATTTTACAAATTTGGATAATCAAAATCCATATTGGTGCTCTAATAATACTGGCAATTCTTTTACGATAGAAACTAATGATTTAAGTGCTACTTATGAAGCAAGACTTTTAGCTTATCCTTCTTTAAACTTATATGCAACTAATAACAATGCTTACCCCGGTAATGATGTTTTTGGTTATGTACCAGCAGGCTATTATGTATTTCAAGTAAGGGCAATTAGTGCTTGCGGTACTTCTGATTGGGTGGAAACAGAAGTAGAATCTTTGGATTGTAGTTGGAATTACCGTAGTAGTAATTATAACATTTACCCTAACCCTGCAAACAATGAACTAAACATAGAATTTCAAAATTATAATAACGCAAGAGATATACAGTTATTAAACAACAAAGGAGATATTTTAATTTCATCTCAAATTAAGAAAGGCGATAAAAAATCTGTTCTTAGCACTAAAGAAATACCAAACGGAACTTATTATCTTCACATAAATGAAGGTAAAGAAACCGTAAAAAAGCAAATTATTATAAAGCATTAGTTTTGCGTAAAATAATTTCTAAATCCTGATAATTTTAAAAATTATCAGGATTTTTCATGTAAAGAAAAAGCTATTTAATCTGAAGGAAGTTCAGTTCGAAATTTTTTACCCTTCCAATATTTTAATTAAATCGTCATTTACATAAAACACTTCTTTCCCATCTTTTCTAACGCTTAAAACTTTGTTTGCTACTAATTCATTAAAATATTTGGTGAGTGTAGTTCTTGAAGAGATATTAAGAAAGTCGCCAATTAATTTTGGTTTAATGTAAGGCTGACTGAACAAAAGTTCGTTTACTTCTTTGCTGTACCATTTTATTTTTTGTTTAGCTTGGCTTAAAGTAGACTCCATTTGTGCCAATATACTTTCAATTAGTTGACTGGTTAGTAAGGCTGTTTTTTCTACAGCATCTAAAAGGTATAAAATCCATTCTTTCCAATTGCCTCTTTGGGTAACTAAGCCTAAATTATAGTAATAATCGTCTTTGTTTAAAATAATATATTTTGAAAGATAAAGAGCCGGTTGCGCTATTAAGCCTTTATTTACCAAATAAAGTAAATTTAATATTCTTCCTGTTCTGCCATTTCCATCTACAAAAGGGTGTATGGCTTCAAATTGATAATGGGCTACACACATTTTCAACAATGGGTCTATTGGGTATTTTTCATCATCATTTAAATAATCAATTAAATTATCCATTAAGTTTTGTAAAACGTCTTCCCCGCGTGGTGGTGTATAAATTACTTCTCCGGCCCTAAATTCACTTTGTCCTCTGCGTATTACAGTTAAAGATTGTGCAGGCCTTAATCCTGCTGTTGTGTTTTTAATTTGCTTAAAAATACCTTTAATAATAGCTAAATCAATTTGCTTTTTATCTTTCATTAAAAGGTAGCCTTCCCATAAAGCTTCGCGGTAACGCAAAACCTCTTTTGTGGCAGCATTTGCATTGTCCTCTTTAATATTGTCAGAAATAGCTTTGTATAATTCATCTTCGGTAGTGAAAATATTTTCTATTGCAGTAGAAGCTTTTGCCTCTTGAAGTGCTATTGTATTAATTAGAATAAAAGGATTTGGCAACCTTTGGATACTCATATTTACTGTAGCAAGCGCTCTTGAAGTTGTAACTAAGGCTTTTAAAATAGTAATATCTTCTTCTATTGCTACTGCTGGAGGCAATAATGGTAAATTATTATAAGGTTTATTTCTATCGTAAGCCATAATATATATGTTCACTTTTTGAAGATAAATTGAACATAATTCAAATGTATTGATTAAAATGGACATATTTAGCACACATGTCCATTTTTACATTAAAAATGAACATTTAAGGTTTTTTATAAAAAATATGAACACATTATGACTATATGTTCATATTTTAATAAAAAATGAACATATACTGTATTTCACTCATTTTTTAATCGCAAATTAATTATGGCGAAAAATCCCAAAATAAATTTAAACGCTAAAAACCTTACATTAGAAAATATTTTCTGGAAACAAATATTTGATTGAATGACTATAGCTAGAAAAATCCCTTTAGAGCTACTATGTTTCACCACTGCTTTGGTATTACTCTATTTTATGGATACCAGCAAAGCACATGTTAGCCTTTGTCCGTTGGCATATTTTAATTTTAAATTTTGCCCAGGTTGTGGCTTGGGGCATTCGCTACATTATTTTATGCATTTTGAATGGTTAAAAGCATGGAAAGCTCACCCTATAGGTTTTTTTGCTTTTTTTGTAATAATTCACCGCATTTACACTCTAACAATAAAAACAATGAAAATATGAACAATCAATACTATTATTCTTTACCAAACATTAGCACTACAGAAATTGCTTTTTTACAACAAATTACCCAAAACTTAGATGAGGAAGGGCAAAAAAGATTTATGATGTTTTACAGTGGAAAAAGAAAAGATCCGCAACATTTATTACTTTTTACTTTATTAGGCTTTTTAGGCTTTGCAGGTATTCAACGCTTTGTTACCAACCAAATGGGTATGGGTATTGTGTATTTTTTAACTGCTGGCTTATGCTTTATTGGAACCATTATAGATTTAATAAACTATAAAAGCATGGCCGATGAGTTCAATCATAAAATGGCAATAGAAAGTCGTCAGTTTATGGATATGATGCGTTAAAAAAGCAAAAGGCTGAAAGCTAAAGGCAAAAGGCTAAAAGCAAAAGGCTAAAAGCAAAATAAATCGATACATGATACTGGTTTAGCTGATTGCAATTATTTAGGAGGTTTTAAGCCAATAAATCTTTAATTTTGGAACACATGCAAATAAAAGATTTAACAAACTATTTAGAAAGCCTTGCACCTTTAAATTATCAGGAAAGTTATGATAATGCTGGCTTAATTGTTGGCCATCCAGATAGAGAAATAAAAAAAGCTTTAATTAGTTTAGATTGTACAGAGACCATTGTTGACGAAGCTATTGCTACAGATTGCGATATTATAATTTCTCACCACCCAATAGTTTTTAAAGGCTTAAAAAAGTTTAACGGCAAAAATTATGTTGAACGAGTGGTGATTAAAGCAATTGAAAATAAAATTGCATTATACGCTATCCACACCAATTTAGACAGTATTATTGAAGGTGTAAATGCTAAAATTTGCGAAAAAATTGGTTTAACAAACTGTAAAATTTTAGCTCCTAAAGATGGCTTGTTAAAAAAGTTATCTTTTTTTGTGCCTTTGGCTCAAGCTAATGAAGTAAAAGATGCTATTTTTAATGCGGGTGCGGGTGCTATTGGTAATTATAGCAATTGTAGTTTTAGTGTTATTGGGCAAGGCACTTTTAAAGCAAATGATAAAGCAAAACCTTTTGTTGGAGAAAAACACAAACTACATACCGAAGAGGAAGTAAAAATAGAAGTTATTTTTCCTGTTCAAGCAGAAAATAAAATCATCTCTGCTTTATTAAAAGCGCATCCTTACGAAACAGTTGCTTATGACTTATATGCAATTACTAACAAAAATGAGGAAGTTGGAAGTGGAATGGTTGGTGAACTAGCAGAAGGAATTGATGCTTTAAGCTTTTTAAAAGAGCTAAAAGATAAAATGAATGTTGCTGTAATTAGACACACAGAAATTTTACCTAAAAAAATTAAACGAGTTGCCGTTTGCGGAGGCTCTGGCAGTTTTTTACTAAAAAATGCGATACAAGCTAATGCCGACGTATTTATAACCAGCGATTTTAAATATCATGAGTTTTTTAATGCAGAAGATAAACTGATAATAGCCGACATTGGACATTTTGAAAGTGAGCAATTTACACAAGATTTACTATTGGATGTTATTACGAAAAAATTTCCTAACTTTGCAATCCGAATAACTGAAAATAGTACAAACCCAATAAAATATTTGTCTTAATGGAACAAACCGTAGAACAAAAGCTTGAAGCTTTATACGAGCTACAGACCATCCACACTAAAGTTGATAAAATCCGTCAAACCCGTGGAGAGCTTCCAATGGAAGTAGCTGATTTAGAAGATGACGTTGCCGGATTAGAAACTCGTATCCAAAAGATAAAGTCTGATTTAGATGATTTAGAAGATACGATTGTTAATCGTAAAAACATGATTAAAGAATCTTTAGCTTTAGTTAAAAAATACGAAACTCAGCAAAACAACGTAAAAAACAATCGTGAGTTTGAAGCTATTTCAAAAGAAATTGAAATTCAAGGCTTAGATGTTCAAGTTTCTGAGAAGAAAATTAAAGAATATCAGTTTGAAATTAACAACAAAACTGAGGTTTATGAGAAAGCATTAGTTGCACTTGAAGAAAGAAACAAAGATTTAGAACTTAAAAAAGCTGAGTTAGAAGCTATTACTGGTGAAACTCAAAAAGAAGAAGAAGCTTTATTAAAAGATGCTAGTAAAGCAGCTGAAAAAATTGAAGACCGTTTAATTATTGCTTACAACCGATTAAGAGGTAACTTTAAAAATGGTTTAGCAGTTGTGACTATTGAGCGTGATTCTTGTTCTGGTTGTTTCAATCAAATTCCACCTCAACGCCAGTCTGATATTCGCCAACGTAAAAAAATTATTGTTTGCGAACACTGTGGAAGAATTTTAGTTGATGAAACCATGTCTGAAGAAATAAAAAGCGTAGCAGTATAGTATTTGGTATTCTTATTGCGCAATAAAAAACATCTTGAAAAAATATTTCAAGATGTTTTTTCTTTTTAAAGACATTTAAAAATACTTCTAAATAATGATAAAAAAAACACTCTTTATATTTATTTTAATAACTACAACCGCATTAACAAGCAAGGCAAATTTTGATTTTAACAGTAATTGTATTAGAGCTTACCAAGCAATTTTTGATTTAAAATTAAAAGAAGCAGAAGCAATTATTGCCCGTGAAAAAGCGCAAAATCCTAAAAATGCTATCCCTGTTTTATTAGATAATTATATTGATTTTTTTTCGCTATTAGCTTCAGAAAACAAAGCTGATTATGAACGTTTAAAAGAAAAAAGAAATGCTCGTCTTGCATATCTTGAAAAACAAGATAGAAATTCACCATACTATCTTTTTGCACAAGCCGAAGTTTATTTGCAATGGGGTTTATTAAAAAGCAGATTTCAAGATTTTATGTCTTCTGGTTTTGATGTTAAAAAAGCCGACAATCTATTAAATGAAAATCTGAAAAAATTCCCTTCTTTTTTACCCAATAAAAAAAGCGCTGGTTTAATAGATGTTGTTTTAGGTTCTATCCCATCTAATATGAAAAGCATTGCAAGTAGTTTCGGTTTTAGTGGCAACGCAAATAATGGCATTAAAACGTTGCAATATTTAGCAGATTCTTTGCCTAAAACAAGTTATAGTTTTTACAACGATGAGGTAATTTTCTTTTTATGTTATATAGAAACGGATCTTCTTCATAACAAAGCGAACTATAAAAAAACCATGGCTTACACCAATAGTTTAGGTAATGGTAGTTTATTAAAGACCTATTTACAGGGCTATGTATCCTATAAAAATGCTAAAAACGATACAGCAATTGCTTATTTGCTAAAGCGTCCTCAAAGTTCAAGTTTTATAAATTTCCCAAAATTTAATTACTTGTTGGGCAATGCAAAACTTAACCGTATGGATTCTGATGCTAATTTGTATTTGATAAATTATTTAAAAGAATATAAAGGAATTAATTATGTTAAGGATGCCTATTTAAAATTAGCTTATTATTATTTTTTACGTGGTGATAATAACCGTTATCATGCTTTTATAAAAATGGTTAAAAGCCAAGGAAACACCATTGATGAAAAAGACAAACAAGCCTTAAAAGAAGCTAACGATACGGCACCAGACATCAATTTATTAAAAGCCAGATTACAGTTTGATGGTGGTTACTTTTCTAAAGCTTTGCAAACATTAGCAGGAAAAGATGCTGGTGATTTTAAATTGAAAAGAGACCAAATAGAGGTTTATTACAGGTTAGGGAGAATTTATGATGAATTATCAAAAGATAGCGATGCTATAAATAATTATCAAAAAGCCATAAATAGCGGTAAACTTACAAGTTATTATTATGCAGCAAACGCAGCACTAAGTATTGGTAATATTTACGAAAAGAGAAATGAAAAAGCGAATGCGGCCAACTTCTATAGACAAGCTATTGCAATGAAAAACCACGAATACGAAAACAGCATTGAATCTAAAGCTAAAGAAGGATTGAAAAGAATGGGATACTAAGAAAGGTTTGAGGTTTACGGTTTAAAATTTCTAAAAAAAATTCGGCACTAAAAGAAATCTTAATTATTGACTCATGATTCTTGGCTCTTGATACTTGACACTTGATACTAAGATCTTGATACTCTTTACTAATACCCATATTTCTTCCACAAATTCTTTAAATATTCTCTAATTTTTAATTCAGCAGGGTTTTGCTGAGGGTCATATAGTTTAGTGCCACTTAATTCTTCAGGGAAAAACTCTTGGTCGGCAAAGTTGTTTTCAAAAGCATGGGCGTATTTGTAATTTTTACCATAATCCATGTTTTTCATGAGTTTGGTTGGTGCATTACGCAAATGTAAAGGCACAGCTAAATCTCCAGTTTGTTTAACCAAAGCTTGTGCTTTTCCAATTGCCTCGTAAGCTGCATTGCTTTTTGCAGATGAAGCCATGTAGGTAACCGCTTGCGAAAGTATAATTCTCGACTCGGGCCAACCAATTACATTTACTGCTTGAAAGCAATTATTAGCCAATAAAAGTGCATTAGGATTGGCATTTCCAATATCCTCGGATGCTAAAATTAACAACCTGCGGGCAATAAACTTTGGGTCTTCGCCACCTTCAATCATCCTAGCTAACCAATAAACAGCAGCATTAGGATCGCTACCTCTAATAGATTTAATAAATGCGGAGATGATGTCATAATGTTGTTCTCCAGTTTTATCATACAAAGCCATATTTTGTTGTACATGACTCAAAACATAATCATTAGTGATGGTTACTTTTTTATTGTTTGCTGCATTTACCAACAATTCGAAAATATTTAAAAGCTTACGTCCATCTCCACCAGAAAGCCTAATTAAAGCTTCAGTTTCTTTTAATTCTATGTTTTTTTGCTTAATCAGCTCATCGTTTTTTATTGCATTGTTTAACAAATTGATCAGCTCGTTTTCACTTAAATTTTTTAATACATATACTTGGCAACGAGATAATAATGCCGAAATGACTTCAAAAGATGGGTTTTCTGTTGTTGCACCAATTAAAGTAACCAAACCTCGTTCAACAGCACCTAGTAAAGAATCTTGTTGCGATTTAGAAAAACGGTGAATCTCATCAATAAACAAAACGGGCACAATACCACCTTTTTTATATTGAGCCGCTTTTTCTATCATATCCCTTACATCTTTAACTCCCGAATTAATGGCACTTAAAGAGAAAAAAGGACGGTCTAAATTTTGAGAGATAATAAAAGCTAAGGTAGTTTTACCAACTCCCGGAGGACCCCAAAAAATCATTGATGGGATATGCCCATTCTCAATAGCCTTGCGCAAAACTGCCCCCTCGCCTACCAAATGCTGCTGCCCAGTATATTGAGCTAAAGAATTTGGACGCATACGTTCTGCTAGTGGATCTGATAATGCCATTGCTTAAAATTTTATAGTTTTTTGTATGGGTTGATTGTTAAAAAGAGATTTTGTTCCTTTCAAATGATTCAATAAATTATCATCTGGTTTTTGCATATAAATAGCTACCAAATAGTATTCCGCTTTTTTGAAAGGTTGACTTGGTCTAAAAACAATGTTATTTTTTACAATAGCGTACTTACCTGCCAAAGGGTTTTCCAAATCTTGTAAATCTTCCTCTACCTTTTTATAAACTGCTATGTTGCTTTGCCATTGTGCGGTGCTTAAAGTGTCAGCAGCTAATTCTTTAATAATATATTCATCAATATTTTTTAATATTAATGCCGAAGAATCTTTAGAAACAATAATTTCAATTTTATTGGCTAATAAATTGCTAGAATTATTTTGGCAAGCAACTGCTAAGAATAAAATAATTACTAAATTGTATTTCCACATTTTATAAAATTAAAAAATGAAACTGATTATAGAAATTTTGATGATGGGATTAGCTGTTTTATTGGCAGCATATTTAATTCCGGGTGTAAGCGTAGATGGGTTTGGTAGCGCAATTATTGCTGGTATATTAATTGCCTTGGCAAATGCCACAATTGGCTTTATTTTACGACTGTTAACTTTCCCAATTAATTTTTTAACCTTAGGATTAATGTCGTTTATTATTACGGTATTAATGGTTTTATTGGTTGATAATGTGATGGATAGCTTTCATACTGCAGGTTTTTTCTCTGCAATGATATTTGCGATTGTTTTAGCAATTATTAAAATGATTTTTGGTGCCTTTAATACCGAAAAAAATTAGCATTGAAACCAATAGACGCT
Organism: Pedobacter alpinus; assembly: GCF_042684645.1. Lineage (NCBI taxonomy): Bacteria > Pseudomonadati > Bacteroidota > Sphingobacteriia > Sphingobacteriales > Sphingobacteriaceae > Pedobacter > Pedobacter alpinus. The sequence goes on along the minus strand of NZ_JBHULV010000008.1, from coordinate 179,856 downwards.
TTTTATCTTAAACAAGAAGAACCCATACAAAGTTGTATGATGGCATTAAGAGCTATTATTCTAAAACAAGACCAAAACATCACCACACAACTAAAGTATGGCTTACCATTTTTCTGTTATAAAGATAAAATGTTTTGTTATTTGTGGTATCATAATAAATACAGAAAACCATATATTGGTTTTGTAGAAGGACATAGGTTTGAAGAAACGTATCTGCTACAAGAAAAACGTAAAAGAATGAAAATAATGCTGATTAATTCTGATGAAGATTTACCTATCCAAAACCTTAATCACATTTTAAAACAAGCTTTAGATTTATACAGGAATGGAATTATAAGAGTTAAAGAGTAATATAACAGTACTTACTCTTTTATCATATCATCTATCAGTTTTTCAAATTCCTGAGTAAATTCAAGGTAATGTTTACCTGTACCGGGTCCGCTAAAACCAGTATGAATTTTACGGACATCTCCTTTTTTATCTAAAATAATCATAGTTGGAAAAGCAATAACTTTATTTAGCATGGGTAAACTTTTGGCAGCATCTTCCTTATCATTGGTGAAACCGGTTATCAGTAAATCATAATCCATATCAAACCTATTTTTCATACGTTCAACATTCTTTTTCGATTTCTCAAAGTCTCTTGTTCTTTCATAAGCCAAGCCTAAAATTTCTACACCTCTATTTTTATATTTACTGTAAAACTTTGCCAAATACGCAGATTCATCCATACAGTTAGGACACCATGAACCGAACATTTGTAGAATGACTACTTTATTTTTGAATTTCTCATCAGATAAGGATACTTGTTCTTTATTTAAATTAGGAAAACTAAAATGCAGTTTTTCATCATTATTTTTTAAGAATGTGAGTCCGTAAGCATCTGGTAATTTAGCTGTTGAATCTTTTTTAGCAGTAAAATTTTCAATGTATGACAATCCTGAATAGAATTTGCCATCACTTAAAGTGCTATCTGGGTTAATGGTTGCGGTAAATAAAAACGCATGTGAGCCATCAAAAGTGGATAGCGAAAGTTTATTACCGCTTACAGCGCCATCTAAATACCTATAATCACCGGTACTTGTTAAAAAAGTACCGGTTACTTTAGCTTGTTTTTGGTGAAACTCACCAACAGCATAAGTGGTGTCTTTGCCATCATCAGTAATAAAAGTGGTTGCCCATTTACCGTTAACATTAAATTTTGAAGAAGAGAGTTTTTCGCTTATGCGCCAATTGGTGTTGGTTTTGGCATAAAAAGGCATTTCAACATTGGTATCGGCTAGGAATTTTGTCCAAACACCTTCAATTTTATTGTCTTTTAGAATGCCTTTAATTTCAGAATCAAAAAGTGGCATTTTAATATGAATAGAATCTCCATCTGTAGAAATTTCTTTAACCTCAAATCTTTCCTCGCCATTAATAATATAAATAGTATAAGCATTTAAACTATCAATAACTTCAAAATTAAAAGGTATTTCTGCGCCAGAAGCAGTAATCAATGCACCACGCCAAACACCGGTACTTAATTGATGTGAAGGTTTATCGCAAGCGCTTAAGAATATAAACGTTAAAAGAAATAAACTTAGGGCATGTGTTTTTAATTTCATACCCTAAAGATTAAAAAATATTTTGTTATTATTTTAAAATGCTTCTAGAAATGACAACTTTCTGTATTTCTGAAGTACCTTCATATATCTGCGTAATTTTGGCGTCACGCATTAATCGCTCTACATGGTATTCTTTAACAAAACCATAACCACCATGTATTTGCACCGCTTCAACAGTAGTTTTCATAGCTACTTCAGATGCAAATAATTTTGCCATTGAGCTTGCTTTGGCATAAGGTAAACCTTTATCTTTTAACCAAGCAGCGTTAAAAACCATCAATCTTGCGGCCTCAATTTCTGTAGCCATATCTGCTAATTTAAAAGCTATAGCTTGATGTTCTGCAATTGGTTTTCCAAAAGTTTTACGCTCTTTAGCATATTGGGTAGCCAGTTCAAAAGCACCCGATGCAATTCCTAATGCTTGTGCGGCAATTCCTATTCGACCGCCTTCTAAAGTTTTCATCGCAAACTTAAATCCAAAACCATCCTCTCCAATACGGTTTTCTTTTGGTACTTTAACATCGCTAAACATTAAAGAATGGGTATCTGAACCTCTTATACCTAATTTATTTTCTTTTGGACCAATGGTAAAGCCTTCCATTCCTTTTTCAAGGATTAGGGCATTAATTCCATGGCTTCCTTCATTGGCATCTGTTTGTGCAATTACTATATAAGTTGATGCGCTACTCCCATTGGTAATCCAGTTTTTTGTACCATTCACCAAATAATAATCCCCCATATCAATGGCAGTTGTATGTTGCGATGTAGCATCGGATCCTGCTTCTGGTTCTGATAAACAAAAAGCTCCTATCTTTTCTCCTAAGGCCAAAGGTTTTAAATATTTTTCCTTTTGAGCCTCATTTCCATATTTTTCTAAACCAAAACAAACCAAAGAATTATTAACAGAAACTATAACAGATGCAGATGCATCAATTTTAGACAGTTCTTCCATCACCAACACATAAGAAATTGCATCCATCCCTGCACCTCCGTATTTTGGGTCAACCATCATTCCTAAAAAACCTAGTTCACCTAACTTTTTAACTTGTTCTGCAGGAAATTTCTGATGTTCATCTCTATCAATTACGCCTGGTTTTAATTCTGTTTGCGCAAAATCTCTGGCAGCTTGTTGTATAAGTAGGTGTTCTTCTGATAATTGAAAATCCATAATTTATATTTTTGGTTCTAGAGGTTTAAAGCCTAATAAAATAAGCACTATGTAAGCCTAAAAACAAATATAATGATTTTTAAATATATTATGCAAGCATAGTATATTTACGTTTTACATTATTATAATTAGAGGACTATTAAAATTTATATTAACACGCGAAAAGGAAGTAATAATTTATGGATAAATCGCATTTTTTCTACAACTAAGGGAGATATAACAAAAGGATAAACATCTGGAATACCCATTGCTCTATTGATACTATTCATTGCAAAAGAAAGTGGGACACAGGTGTTAATTACAGCATCAAAGTCATTTTTTGTGTAGGGATCAAATGTGGCTGTAGTATTCATTTTTTGCTGCATATCATTTGGCGCAACTTGTAAATTAAAGAAGTAAGCTGTTTCTACCATATCCATTATATGTAAGTAGTGTGCCCAAGTTTCTGCCCAATCTTCCCAAGGGTGTGATGCTGCATACTTACTGATAAAAGAAAGTTGCCAATTAGCAGGCGCTCCGTTTGCGTAATAATTTTGTAAGGCAAAAGAGTAATTTTCTCGTTCATCTCCAAAAACTTGTCTGAATTGATTTAGCTCATCTTGTTTGGTGAAAATCAATTGATCCCAAAAATAATGGCCCACTTCATGCCTTAAATGGCCTATTAAAGTGCGGTAAGGTTCTCTCAATTGCCTTCTAGTTTGTTCACGCAATACAGAATCTGCCTCACTTAAAAGTATGGTAATTACACCATCGGCATGCCCTGTCATTAAGTTTGGGTTGTTTTGTTTTGCCACAAAATCAAAACATAAGCCTCTTTTCTCTGCTAATTTGCTGGGTAATTCCAATCCTATTTTATGTAATTGATAAACCAAGCGATGCTTTGCAATTTCTAAATTTCTCCATTTATCAAAATTTTCTGCTTCCGCTAAATTCGGAATTGTTCTGTTGAGTTGACAGGCAGAACAAAACTCAGCTTCATCATTTTCATCTAATACCCAGTTACAAATTTCATAAGTTTTGTTTTTACAATATTTATAACCCTTATTTTCTCCATCTGCAACAAATTTACTGTTAGCCGGATTAAATGTGAGCATTTTAAGATCAGCGTCTCTGTAGCCAGATAAATGACCACAGCTTTCACATTGCACATTTTCAAAATATAAAGGGTGGTTGCAAAAACCACATTGAAATATTTTCATAAATTTTATTCTGAAGTTCACCTACATAAAACAAAGTTTAACAATTAACAACCCTGCTTTTAAAGATAAATAACACTTATGATAAATATTATACCAGAAAAGGAAATAGTGCAACAAATATAAAATACAAGTGGAAAAGGGGGTAGTTTGAGCATTGTTGCAAATACAGCTTTATATTAAAACCCAAAAGTAATATGCGCAAAGCTTAAAGCTAAAAAACTATTCTACTACATATTAACTTGATTATTATTTAATTTAATTAATAGGTTATGCATAACGCTTTAAATGAGTTTGAAAGCGATTACTCCCTAATTATGATTTTAGTTATTCTAATAAGCGAATCGTTTTTTTAAGCTGTTAGCGTGAGTTTAAGGTTAGTCTATAAATTTATTTTGATTAAAAGTGATCATCTATTTTGTTATTTAGATTTATTTACTTTAAGTTTATAGAATGCTATGCTAACATAGCAAACCAATTATAAACTAATACAATTTTATATGGAAAAATTAATACGATTTGGCGTACTCATGCTATGCCTTGTTTCGTTAGCTTTTACTTCGCTTGCGCAAAACGTAAAAGGTAAAGTAACTTCGAGTGACAACCAACCAATTATTGGCGCTAGTGTTGTATTACAAGGGAAATTTATTGGTACAACTACAAACGTGAACGGAGAGTTTGCTTTAAACTTGGATTTTCAAAACAGTCCATTAGTTGTAGTTATATCCTATTTAGGTTTCGAAACACAAAAAATTACTTTAAATGCGCCATCAACAACTATCAATGTAAAATTAATAGAAAGCACAATTTCTTTTAATGAAGTTGTAGTATCTGCTTCTAGAGTAGAAGAACGCATTTTAGAAGCACCAGTTACAGTAACTAAGGTCTCAAGTAAGCAAATTTTAAACAGTAGCGGAGCCGATATTTACGCAACACTAAGTAAATTTCAAGGTATTGATATTAATAGTTCTTCTATGTTATTAACCTCGGTTTCTACCAGAGGTTTTAACAGTCCAAAATCTGAAAGGATTATCCAATTAGCAGATTATGTAGATATACAAGTACCAAGTTTAAATTTAAACGCAGGTAATATGTTGGGCGTTGCCGAACTTGACATTAGCAATGTTGAGATTATACATGGCCCTGCATCTGCACTATATGGCGCCAATGCTTTTAACGGAGTTATCTTAACAAATTCTAAAGATCCTTTTTACACAGAAGGTTTGTCTTTAAAATTAAAAGGTGGCAACAGAAGTTTATTTGACGGACAAGTTAGGTATGCAAAAAAATTGAACGATAAATTAGCCTTTAAAATTAATGCTTCTTACTTTACAGCTGATGACTGGTTGGCAAATGATTTTTCTGCAAAAAGAATAACATCTGCAAAAAATTATCAACCGGGTTCTGGTTTTGGCTATGATGCTTTAAACAAATACGGTGAAATAAGCACAGCACAAGCCGGCACAAGTATAGTACCTAATGAGCAAGTTTACACACCGGGTTGGAGCGAAGCTGGTTTAATTGGCGATGACAATAAAACAAATTCTTACCGTATTAATCCAAGTATATCTTACTTAATTACCGATAAATTAAAAGCCACCATAGATTATAAAAGAGCTGGAGGAACTACCACTTACCAATCTACAAGTAGATATCGTTTAAAGAATTTATATGTAGATCAGTTTAAAGCCGAATTGAAAAGTGATAATTGGTTTATCCGTGGGTTTAGAACAGAAGATAACGGTGCAGATTCTTACGATTTAAGCTTTTTAGGAGCAAGAATGGCTACCATTAACCCAACTGCGGCAGGATTGCCAGCTTTACCTAATAACCCAACAACAGGACAGCCATACACCAGTTATACTCAACAATTTTTCACTACTTATGGAGGTGCTTTACAACAAGGTGCTACACCAGTACAAGCTTATGCAGCAGCAGAAGCAACTTGGCCAAAAGAAGGTACCGCAAGTTTTAACGCATTAAAAAAATACAATGCAGAACTAAACCAACCAGCAGGTTCTAGGTTACCTGTAAACTCTATCATGTCTGATATTAGTGGGCAGTATAACTTTAAATTTAAGCCAGTTGATGTTATTGTTGGTGCTGCTTACCGTTCTTTTGGTTTAGCATCTGAAGGTGCGGTATTTGAAGACACTCCGGGTGGCGATAGAATACAAAATTACGAGTATGGCTTTTACGGACAGGCTGCAAAAACTTTATTTAACGAAGCTTTAAAAATTCAAGTTGCAGGTAGATTAGATAATTTTAAAAATTTCGACTCTAAGTTTTCACCAAGAGCTTCTGCTGTTTACACATTTGGAGAGCAAAGACAAAATAACTTTAGAGCGAGTTACGGAACTGCTTTTAGAAGTCCAACACAAATAGACCAGTTTATTAGATTAGACATTGGTAGTGCATTGCTTTTAGGTAACGTAAGAAATGGTTTCCAAGGTTATAACACCACTCTTTTAACAGCTTCACCAGGTGCTGCTGCAAATATTGGCGCTGTGGCAGGTGGTTCAACAGCATTCAATTATGAGGCTAAAAAGTTAGATTTAGAACAGGTTAATACTTTTGAGATTGGTTACAAAACCATTTTATTGGACAAGCTGTTTTTTGATATAGCTTATTTCAACAGTAGATATACAAATTTTATAGGTGCCCAACCCTTTGTAGGTAATACAGATGGAACACGACCAACGGTTGGTCAGTTAGCGGTAGCAGTAGGTGCTGCACCTGGACCTGTGTCTGATCCGCAGCCAAGAAATCGCCTTAGCGACCCAACAAGCCCAACCAGAATAATACAAGTTTGGTTTAACAGCGAACAAGAAGTAACCACACAAGGTGTTAGTTTTGGTTTAAACTATAACTTTAAACGCGAACTTAACTTTAGTGGTAACTACAGCTACAATAAAATTGGCGATTTACCAGCTGGTTTCTTGGCTTTCTTTAATACCCCAGAAAACAAATTTAACTTAGGTATTGATGGTGAGTTGAAAAAGAAAATCAGTTATAACGTAAATTACAGATGGCAACAAGGCTTCATTTATGAGTTTCCATTTGATATTGGCCCTATTGACAACATAGGAACTTTAGATGCATCTTTAAGTTATAAGTTTGAAAAACAAAAATCAACCATACAAATTGGTGGCACCAACTTAACCAATTCTTACAACACGCAAATTTGGGGCGGTCCACAATTAGGCCGTATGATTTTTACAGGTATTTTGGTTGATATTAAATAATATACAAAAAAATTTAAATATTAAAAGCTGTTTCAGAAATGAAGCAGCTTTTTTTGTGGAAAATGATTTAGAAACAAAAAACCTGCAAACTTATGATTTGCAGGTTTTTATGATTAATCGTGTAGCCCGTAGGGGAATCGAACCTATGCTTTTAAACTCTGTAAATCAGTTTTTTGTGACTTTTTGAATCAAGTACTCACCAAGTACTCACTTTAATCTTGATATATTTTAATTGAAAATGTTATTAAAGCTAGCAAAATTAAGACATTAATAAAAATATTTTTGTCTGTATTTATTAATTTAGATTCAATAACTTAATGGTTTTTTCGCGAAATATGATAATAAAATAATATATAAATCCTCATTTATTTAGCTGATTATATTAGATGATACTGCACATATTTTCTCTGTAATTGTTAATTTGCTAAAAATCAAAAATAGGTTTTCTGGTTTTTAAATCTTTAAGATCCAAATCTCATTTCTAATCGAGTTATGTATGAAGAATTTAAGGAATTATCGCTAGAAAAGACATTATTTAATTCGGAAAATCAGATTACATTACCCAAATCACAATGACTTTAATCAAGAGTTAAGATTAAATATCATCTCTGATTCAAAGAGCGAACTTTTTATAGGAAATAATAGCTTCTGAAAGACTAAGTGGAACAGAAAGATTAACTAGGTGCTGTTGTTCAATTCCTTCCCAGTAAAATTCTAAATCAGAGAAAAATAGTTGAGGAAATTTATTATTTGAAAAACAATTTTCAATTCTTTTTAAGAGTAAAAACAATTTTATAGAACGGTGTGCTTTAGGAAAATTTCCCTCTGCTAAAGCAATATTCCTCAGTGCGTTAATACAAATACTAGTTAAATTATTAAAATAATCGAATTTAATTTCAGGGTCATATGAAAGAATTAGGAGTTCCAATATAGAATGTACCATTGAAATCTTTTTTAATTGATACAGAGGATTGGTTTGAGAAGAATCGTCTGGAACCTGCTTGCTTTTTTGAATATATTCGATGTAATATTTTATTCCCTTTTTATCTTGCAATTTTATAAGAGATTTTGCTAAACATAACTTTTCCTTAATATCAAGTTCGGTTTTAAAACGATTATTTAAATAGTTAAGAATGATGGAACTTTGGTGAGTAATAAATTGTTCAATGAGATAATCCCGAAAATAACCTGTAGATGAAAGTAAAACTACTTCCAGATCATCTATTTTACCACTTAGAGACAAATAACTTTTAAGGAGATCATAATTATCCTTAAAAACCTCAAAATATTTTTTAAGATAAGGCAGAGACTGAACAATTTTATGTGCAGTTACATAATTTAAGTGATTGCTGAAGCATGAGAAATTGTCTATGCCATTATGTAAATTTTGAAGAACCTGATAAGTGATTTCTGCTTTTGAACATACTGTTTCCACAAACTCAAATATCTTAATGATGGACTCTCCATATTCAGTAAATGAAAGCATATCTAGATAAAGAATTTTAGAATATGTTTGTAAATTGAATCGTCTAATAAAAAATGATAATAATAAAGCATCAGTGTTATAAGACCATTCTAATTCTGATTCCTTTATAATCGCCTTTTTAAAATCAACGATTTTTACTTTATCATCACACCAACCTACAATTTCCTCTAATTGTACATCATTTAAAACAGCCTCATTATATTGTTTAACGTATTCGTAAATTTGGAAATAATCTTTGTCAGAACTATTTATTAAACTTTGAATCACTTCTTCTAAAATAACCTCATTAGAATCTGATCGAATGTCCAAAAAATCACGAGCTACATTACAAAAGTCACTACTCCAATAATCAGGATCTGTGTCACTATAAATAGCATTTTTGTTTAATTTGTCAGTGTTAAATGCCTTAAAAATCAATTTCACTTCCTCTATAAAAATATTTTTATTAAAAAGTGCATTCAGATCTCTTTTCCTAGCCTTTTCTTCTTGTTTTTTATAGTCTGTATAATTTTTGACTGGAGTAACTTTAATATTGAATTGACTTCTTAAATAACTGATATTTTCATTTTTCGCATTGCGCATAAAATGTTCCAAACGAGTGATTGAATTTTGATCTATTAGTCCATTATAAAAATCATTCTTTAATAAATCTATAAACTTAGGGGTTGCTAACGCTCCTAATCGACTTATCATTTCTGCACTTTTAATATTTGTTGGATCATAAATCAATTTACATAGCTGATCAACACATTGAGCCTGTTTAAAAAAATCAATAAAAACTATTCTAAACTTCTCCTGATTGATTATGTAGGTTTGGTTTAGTAAGAATACCTCTTGAAGCGATCGAATCATTTCCTGACTACTGACAAATAAACTAGCACGCTCTATTGACTTGATTAAAGCGGCATTAAAAAAATTAGAACTCGCTAAAGAAACAAGCTTTGTTTTCAACGTTTCAAACAACTTTAGTAATCCTTTTTCAGAATCTATATGTTCAATACAATGCTTTATTTCTGTATTTTCATTGGAGAGTCTCAGATTTGAGGAATTGCTTTTATTGAAATTCTTCTTTTCTTCATTAATTAGGAAATTTGCCTGCGACAAAATATAATCAATATACTCATTTGCATGACCTTTATTCCAAATTGCATAGAATAAACTATACCTAATCCAGGTATCATCATGATATTTAAATTTTTGAAAAATAACCTCGAACTCTGTTGGTGTTAACTTGAAAACGCTGGTATATCCTCTTAGTGCGAGGTATTGCAAATCAACATCATCTTTGAATATAATACGTCCATAAAACTCTTTAAATCTTTGCTCATATATTGGATAAAGTTGAATCTGAAAAGAATTGATAATATCTAGAATATTGGCAATAATCTCCTTTTTACTAATGGACTTTGTTTCCCGCCATAAAAATTCTAAGGTGGATTCGCTCTCTCCAAATCTTGCTAGTTGCTCTGGTTTATAAATGGTTCTGTTGATTCTCCTTTTTTTCTTTTTGAAAAAATTGAAAATATTCTTGAATGTTTGATCCCTTAACTCATTTGTTAATAATTCAGGCTCTAGTTTAATCACCTGATCTTGATTATGTTTTGTTAGCCAAATTGTGATATTAGTTTTAAGGGTGCTATCTGTATCTAAAATGCCACTTAAAAAAGAAATGGTATTCAACCATACAGGTGATATTTTAAGTAATTTGGGCTGAATCCCAACATGTTTTTTTAAAGAGATATAATTATGGTGAGATAAAACTTCGGCTGCCAGATATTCATGAATACTTTGTTGATTGAATTTCCAGCTTTTCTCAGTTTTATCTGTAGCTTGTAGAAGACTTCCAGCTTCTCTTAATAATTTAAAATCATCTCTTGAAATAATTTCCAATAAATCCTGATTCGCTATGACGGTTTGTCCAGATGCTTTCATGGTAAAAGCAACTTTACAAAGCAAGGTTCTTAACTCCGATTCCTTTTGCTCCTGATCAGTTCTATAAACCCGATGAATGTCCTTTTTTATTAATCTACCAACTTCCCTTTTAAAAAATGCCGCTTTACTATTGGTGACTTTTCCTGTTTCTTGAAATTCTTTAGCAAATCCAATCAGATAATATGGTGTTTTGAGCGTATCAGAAAGTCCTTTTTTAACTATTTCATTCAAAAAAATTTCTTTGTTCTCATTAAGGTGTTGGTTCAAGAAGTTTTGAATGGAATCGTATTTTAGTTCATCCAGACGAAAGGAACTAAATCCTGTGACCGTATTTAGTGATTTATCCTCTTCAAAAGAAGTGTAAAAATTTGTTCTACACGAAACCACTATACTACAGTTCGGAAAATCCCCAGCAAACTTTCCGATTTTCTTTGACGTTACTTCAAAATGTAGAGATGACACTTCGTCTAAACCATCAATTAAAATCACCAGTTTATCTTGAGGAATCTTATTAATATCAGGTATATAAGAAATAATATCCTCATCTGTATAGTCCCCTAATCTAATCAGATACGGAAACATATCATCTTCTTTTGATAGTGATGCTGCAAAAAATTGTAACTCTGTCGATTTCCCATGTTGTCCCCAAGCTAATAATGCTATTCTTTTATTTTCTAAAAGTGCTTCTTTTAGTGAAGAACCTGCGTTAAATGAAGAGAGGACTGAACCTTCCTCTGTGCTAGAGACCTCTCTTGGAATGTAATCTTCGGGAAAGTCATAATGATTTCTTTTGGGATATGTTACATTAGAAAGCGAATCAGCTATACCTTTTCCACAAAAAACTCTAACCCAGTCTCTTCCAAAAAACTCATCAACGAGCTGCGGCTTTTCCCTAAGCTTATCATTCAATCTCAATGAATCCCAAATTTCAAACGTAAGATTCCGATCTTTAAAAATTTGACGCTGTCTTATTATTTCGTCTTCACGATTTCGTTTGTTAAGTGCCTCTCGAGTGCAAAGCACAAATTTTTGTGCATTATTTGCCCATTTTCCCGCAAAAAACTCCTCTCCAGCCTTTTTAATTTTTGCAGGAATAAAACCCTTTTCGTTTTTACATTGATATACAATATATTTTCCATTCCCGTCGTAAGCATAAATATCTATTCCTTCCTGTTTATCTCCTTTTGTACCATAAGACCTCACATCCTTTACGTTTCCTTCACTATTTGCAAGTCGAAAACATAATTTTTCAAAATATTCCCATGAAATTTCAGAAAATGGCAGCTCTTGTTGCCTTGTTTCGACAGGTGGTGAAAAATATTCAGGTGAAAAAGAAGCTGATAAAGAATGAATTAAGTTGTTCACAAATTTGATTTGAATAAGGAGCTAAAGATTTTATAAAGTTAATGAATAGCCTTTGAAATTATAATTGTAGTAGGCCCATCAATTTAGTGATCTTTTCATAGCCATAAGAACTCCAATTATATGATGAAAACAGATGTCTTCAATATTTATGTAGTCACTTGAACAATGTATCTTTGGGAGAAAGTCAAAATTGCAGTAACATGGTCACCTTTGAAAATCCTTTATTTAAAAAAGAATCACTTAGTGGAGATTTCGCTGAAACTGACCACCACATTTCGGTTTAAACTGACCACCTATTCCGCTGGAAATTGACCATCCGATTTCGGAGGAAATTGACCAGTTCGAACGATAGTCAAATGCAATAGCGGTAAGCCTATTTTTGATGGATATATAACCCATCGAAATGGCAAATTCCACTATAAGCATGAGCAAGATAAGACAGATACTCAGAATGTACACCCAGGGCCGTAGCAAGCTTTCCATTGCTACCCATACTGGCGTTTCCCGTAATACGGTTAAAGTTTACTTAAAGGCATTCATTTCCAGTGGTTGCAGTTTTCAGCAGATCGATGCTCTTAACGACAAGCAGCTGGAGGATTTCTTCGGCAAGAGTCGTGAGCATGTACCCAATAGCCGTTTGTTATCTCTTCAGCGCTGTTTTCCCAGTATAGACCGGGAGTTGAAACGTACCGGAGTTACCCGAATGCTGCTGTGGGAATCCTATATAAAAGAGTTTCCGGACGGCTTCCAATATACCCAGTTCTGCTTTTACTACAACCAATGGAAAAACAGAGTTAACCCCGTTATGCACCTAGACCATAAGGCTGGTGATAAGCTATTTATCGATTTTGCAGGCCAAAAGCTTACCGTCGTAGATAAAGATACCGGCGAGGTGTCCGAGGTGGAGGTTTTCGTTGCTATCCTAGCCGCTAGTCAGCTTACCTATGTAGAAGCGGTGATGAGTCAGCAGAAAGAGGACTTTATCTCGGCCTGTGAGAATACACTCCACTATCTTGGCGGTGTACCTGCAGCCATCGTACCCGATAACCTTAAAGCGGCCGTTACCAAGAGCAACCGTTACGAACCTACTCTTAACGATACCTTTGCCGATTTTGCGGATCATTACGGAACGACCATACTTCCAGCCAGAGCCTACCGCCCAAGAGACAAGGCTTTGGTGGAGGGAGCAGTAAAGATAGCCTACAGCCGTATCTACGCTCCATTGAATAAACAGGTATTTCATTCGCTATCCGAACTCAATTCAGCCATATTAGTGGCACTGGAATCTCATAACACAAAGCTACTGAAAGGGAGGAACTATAGCAGGAGGCTACAGTTCGAAGAAATTGAGCGTGAGGCACTCAATCCTCTTCCTGTACTTCGCTATGCTTTCAAAAAGCAACATTATGCTACCGTTATGAAGAACGGGCATGTGAACCTTGGGGTTGACAAACACTATTACAGCGTACCATTCCGATTCATCGGCAAAAAGGTCAAGATCCTGTACAGTAGTTCAAATGTTGAAGTATTCTACCATTATGAGCGCATTGCGATGCATAAGCGGATGAAGAGCCCATACAACTATACTACCGACCGGGAGCATATGGCTACCACTCACAGGTTCGTGACCGATTGGACTCCAGAGCGCTTTCTGGAATGGGCAACTAGCATCCATGACGATGTGAGACTCTATATAGTGAAAGTACTGGAACGCAAACAACATCCCGAACAGGCCTACAAATCGTGTGTTGGTATCCTTGGTTTTGCCAAAAAAGCTGGCAACGAGCGTTTGATCAATGCATGTAGAAGAGCACTGGGCTTTGGTATTTACTCCTACAAAACCATACAGATGATATTAGAGAAGAATATGGACCAGCATCCCGAAAGCCTTTTTGCGGATGAATTGACAATGCCCACCCATGATAATATCCGTGGCGAAGACTATTATCAATAACCCTTAAAATAGATAAAAAATGAACACGAACACACTCGACAAATTGAGAAAACTAAAGTTCTATGGCATGTTCCATGCCTTTAAGAGCAGTATAGAAACCGGGCAGACCGACCAATATACCTCAGACGAACTATTGGCGCACCTTATCGATTCCGAATGGGACTACCGCCAGAACAGACGCATCGAACGACAGATTCTGTACGCCAGATTCCGTTATAAAGCTTCGATAGAGGAACTCCATTACCATGTAGAACGAAGTATTGACAGAAATCAGGTCATGAGGCTGGCCGACTGCACTTTTATTGACCGATTTGAGAATCTGCTCATTACCGGAAGTACGGGGATTGGAAAAAGTTACCTTGCTTCGGCAATCGGGTATCAGGCATGCATGTTGGGCTACAGGGTACTGTATGCCAGTACACCAAAGCTTTTTGCCAGATTGAAAATGGCAAAGGCTGATGGTTCTTACATCAAAGAGATTGCAAAGATTGAAAAACAGCAATTACTGATACTTGATGACTTTGGCATACAACCTTTCGATGCACAAAGTAGGGCGGCATTGATGGAGATTATAGAGGACAGACATGCCAAGACTTCATTGATCATTACCTCTCAGCTACCGTTAAGTAAATGGCATGAGGTAATTCGCGAAAAAACTATTGCAGACGCTATATTGGACAGGATTGTTCATGACGCACACCGTATGGAACTCCAGGGAGAATCGATGCGAAAGAAAAGGGCTTCAGCAATAGAAAATAGCTCAAATAAAAAATACTTTTAAATCACTACTTTTATTAACGCAGCTATAGCATTTGAATCGTTCGTTCGCCAGCAAATTAGGTGGTCAGTTTGCCACGGAATCACATGGTCAGTTTCTCCGAAATATACATATTACCCTTCGATCTTCCAGCATGAGGATTCCAGCTTGAAGGTAGACAAGAGCGCCCAATAGAGATTTCTGAGCGCTTACCGTCCACGCTGATTCGTAAATAAATAGGCATTGGACCAGATAAATAATGCTTAGGCTTTTTAAGGTAAAAAAGCACTTGAAAATTAGTTAGCATAATAACATGATTTAAAGGTTAACAAATCTACATTTGCAACTATTTTTAATCAAGATGTTTAGTGATTAAACTAATTATAAATCAATTAGTTACGCTACTTCTGGTGAGTACCTTTTAAGTAATCCTAAGTACTCACCAATTACTCACTAGAATAGTGTGAAAATATGAATAATTTAGGCATTTAAGTAAAACAAAAAAGCCTGCAATCATTTGATTTGCAGGCTTTTAAGCTTTTTTGTTATTGTTATAAGTAGCCCGTAGGGGAATCGAACCCCTGTTTCTAGAATGAAAATCTAACGTCCTAACCCCTAGACGAA
The DNA here is from genome assembly GCF_042684645.1 of Pedobacter alpinus. NCBI lineage: Bacteria > Pseudomonadati > Bacteroidota > Sphingobacteriia > Sphingobacteriales > Sphingobacteriaceae > Pedobacter > Pedobacter alpinus. The sequence goes on along the minus strand of NZ_JBHULV010000008.1, from coordinate 164,522 downwards.
CGGGCCATAAAAAAGAGTTGTCTTTCAAACTCCTTTTGGTAGCGGGGACAGGACTCGAACCTATGTCCGCCTGCTGGCGGATATGAGCCCGATGAGTATTTAAACTCTATCGCTGCTTTCCTTTAACCTCTCTTTGGTAGCGGGAACAGGACTCGAACCTATGTCCGCCTGCTGGCGGATATGAGCCCGATGAGTATTTAAACTCTATCGCTGCTTTCCTTTAACCTCTCTTTGGTAGCGGGGACAGGACTCGAACCTATGTCCGCCTGCTGGCGGATATGAGCCCGATGAGTATTTAAACTCTATCGCTGCTTTCCTTTAACCTCTCTTTGGTAGCGGGGACAGGACTCGAACTTATGTCCGCCTGCTGGCGGATATGAGCCCGATGAGTATTTAAACTCTATCGCTGCTTTCCTTTAACCTCTCTTTGGTAGCGGGGACAGGACTCGAACCTATGACCTTCGGGTTATGAGCCCGACGAGCTACCAACTGCTCCACCCCGCACTGTATTTTTAATCTTCTTACAGAAACTTTCTTTCTGTATTGGTATTATTTTTTAAAACCTATAGGTTTTAATTTGTAGCCCGTAGGGGAATCGAACCCCTGTTTCTAGAATGAAAATCTAACGTCCTAACCCCTAGACGAACGGGCCATTAAATGAAAACTTGCCTAGCTTCTAGCGTTTAGCTTAAAGCCTTTAGCTTTCTTTGGTAGCGGGGACAGGACTCGAACTTATGTCCGCCTGCTGGCGGATATGAGCCCGATGAGCATTTAAACTCTATCGCTGCTTTCCTTTAACCTCTCTCTGGTAGCGGGGACAGGACTCGAACCTATGTCCGCCTGCTGGCGGATATGAGCCTGATGAGTGTTTAAACTCTATCGCTGCTTTCCTTTAACCTCTCTTAGGTAGCGGGGACAGGACTCGAACCTATGACCTTCGGGTTATGAGCCCGACGAGCTACCAACTGCTCCACCCCGCACTATATTTTAACTTTTAATATTTCAAATTTTTATAAGAAACACTTTCTATTTCTTATCTTCTTAAGAACAAATACTCATTCTTAATTGGTCTGCAAAGATATAATTCGTTTCTTTGTACTCCAAATCTTTTTTAAAATAATTTACATGACACATAAAGCAGGTTTTGTTAGCATTATTGGTAAGCCAAACGCGGGTAAATCTACCCTTATGAATCAGCTTGTAGGCGAGCGTATGGCTATTATTACGCCAAAAGCTCAAACTACTAGGCACCGTATTTTAGGTATAGTAAACCATGATGATTATCAAATAGTTTTTTCTGATACACCAGGAATTATTAAACCCAACTACAAATTGCAGGAAAATATGATGCATTTTGTGGATGATGCTTTAGTGGATGCCGACATTTTAGTTTTTGTAACTGATATTAATGAGAAGCAAGACGAAGAAGATGTTTTAGAAAAATTAAAGAAAAGTACAGCTAAGGTTTTAGTAGTAATTAATAAAATTGATGAGTCTAAAAACGAATTGATTGATGAGAAAATAAATTATTGGAAAGAAAAGTTAAATCCTGAGGGGATTGTTGGTTGCTCTGCATTGCATGCCTACAACACAGAGCCAATCATGAGCTTTATATTAGAAAACCTACCAGAACACCCTGCTTATTACGAAAAAGATGAATTAACGGACAGGTCTGAACGTTTTTTTGTATCGGAGATGATTAGGGAAAAGATTTTTAAATTCTATAAGAAAGAGATTCCTTACAGTACCGAAGTATTGATTACTTCTTTTAAAGAATCTAAAGACATTATAAAAATAAGTGCAGAGATTGTAGTTGAGCGAGATTCGCAAAAAAACATTTTAATTGGTGCAGCAGGTTCAATGCTTAAAAAAGTTGGTACTTACGCTCGCCAAGACATGGAAGAATTTTTAAAGAAAAAAGTGTTTTTAGAAATGTTTGTGAAAGTGATTCCTGATTGGAGAAACCGTGAGAATTATTTAAAGAGCTTTGGATATTCGGAATAAATTTGAGTCGGAGGATGGGTGCCCGATTCCGCTGATAGAAGTCGAGCGAGCGACGCAGACCTCCTGCGGACATTTGACTATTTTCCAGTTTATAGATACATCTGACTGCCACCACGGACATCTGAGTCTTAAAAGTTAACAAACAAAACTCTGCCGTCTTCCGAGACCTGACTTCAGTCTCACCAAGCATTAAGGATAGAAATGGATACCGGCCCGTGGATAATGCTTAGAGCAGTATGAATGGATAGCCTGACCCCAGCAATGGGTTTGTAAAATGGGAAGGGAAATGCCCTAAATAAAAATCTCAGAATTTTAACTAACTTTGCAAAAAAATTATGCCGGTAAGATAAGACCGGGAAACCCCACATTATGAGTAATATATTAGCGATCGTCGGGAGACCGAACGTAGGAAAATCTACACTTTACAACCGTTTAACAGAAACTAGAAAGGCAATTGTAGATGACCAAAGCGGTGTAACCCGCGACAGACATTACGGCATTGCCGAATGGACCCATAAAAGTTTTACTGTTATTGACACTGGTGGTTATGTAGCCAACTCTGAAGATGTGTTTGAAAAAGCAATAAGAGAGCAGGTGCATATTGCTATTGAAGAGGCCAATGTGGTTCTTTTTATGGTTGATGTAACTACAGGAATTACAGATTTGGATGCAGATATTGCCCAAATTTTAAGAAAAAGCACTAAACCAGTTTATGTTGCTGTAAATAAAGTGGATAACCACCAATTACAATCAGACGCTACAGAATTTTACAGTTTAGGTTTAGGCGAGATTTATTGCCTTTCTTCTATGAGTGGTTCTGGAACTGGAGAATTGTTAGATGCGGTAATTACCCATTTTGATGAGGTTCCTGAAGAAGAGAATAAATTGCCAGTTTATGCAATTGTTGGTCGCCCAAATGTGGGTAAATCTTCAATGATTAATGCTTTGATTGGTAACGATAGAAATATTGTGACTGAAATTGCTGGTACAACAAGAGACTCTATTCATATCCACTACAACCAATTTGGGCATGAGTTTATGCTGATTGATACTGCGGGTTTAAGAAAGAAAACCAAAGTGCATGAAAACATTGAGTTTTACAGTGTTATGCGTACCATTAAAGCTTTAGAAGAAGCTGATGTTGTTATTTTAATGATTGATGCGCTAGATAATATCGAATCTCAGGATGTAAATATTTTTCATTTAGCAGAAAAGAATAAAAAAGGGGTTGTTATTGTTGTAAATAAATGGGATTTGGTAGAAAAAGACCACAAAACCATTCTTGAATTTACCGATAAGATTAAAGAAAAATTAGCTCCTTTTACTGATATTCCAATCATTTTTACATCGGTTACAGAGAAACAAAGAATTTTTAAAACAATTGAAGCAGCTGCTAAGGTTTATGTAAATAAAATCAAAAAAGTACCTACTTCTAAATTAAATGATATTTTGTTGCCAATTATTGAGAAAACACCTCCACCGGCAATGAAAGGAAAGCACATTAAAATTAAATACATTACGCAAATTAATGCTACATCGCCAATGTTTGCTTTCTTCTGTAATTTACCTCAATACATTAAAGAACCTTACAAAAGGTTTATTGAGAATAAATTAAGAGAGCATTTTGATTTTGAAGGAGTGCCAATTCAGATTTTCTTTAGACAGAAGTAAGTCCGAGGTTTAGGAGTCCGTTGTCCGAAGTGGAGAGCGACAACCTGAAATGAGGATTATAAAAGTAAGTCCGAGGTTTAGGAGTCCGTTGTCCGAAGTGGAGAGCGATAACCTGAAATGAGGATTATAAAAGTAAGTCCGAAGTTTAAAGTTTGCTGTCAAATTGCTGACTATCGAACTTAAACTTCGGACTTAAAAAAATTAATTGAAGGCAATTATAAGTATGCCCCCAAACAACGGACAGCTGACTTTTGACTGCTGACTTAACATTAATAACCATAAAACAAATCAACATGAAAAAATTTACAACCATTTTTGTACTAGCTGTGGCTTTAGCTTTTACAGCTTGTAATAGTGACAAAAAATCAGAACAAGAAATTGATTCTTTAAACCAAACTTCTGCAGATTCTTTATTGAATGCTGCTTTAGAAGCAGATACTACATTAACTGATAGTGTAGTAGTTGATAGTTTAGCTAATTAGTTAAAAACACACAACATTTTTTAATAAGAAAGCAGCTTAAGCTGCTTTCTTTATTTTATTTAAGGCCGTATTTACGAAGTCATCATTAATTGAGTAAACACTATAAAAACCAGTTTCTCCGTAATAATATCTTGCTAACATGGCTTTAATTTGACTTGCAATTAAAGATTTTGATGTTGTTGCATCTTTTAAATTAATAACCAATTTTTTATTGTTGCAATAATTTAAAAAGGCTTGATAATCTTCTGCACTAAATTTAAAATTATCTCTAAAATCTTTTAAGCTCTTGAATTTATTAATTTTTACACTTGTAGTCATTTTACCATAAACAAATTCTTGAATTAAACCCATCGTCATTATTTTCTGATACATAGGACTATATTTTGAAGTATCTAAAGAAATAAAAATATCCGGCATTATACCACCGCCTCCGTAAACGACCCTTCCTTTTGCGGTTTTAAAAATTTGTTTGTTATTTTTTTGATTAACAAAAGCACTATCATTTAAAGCGCTGTCTAAAGAAGTGTAATCTCCGTGTTCAAACCTTCGGTTAATTTCTTCTTTATAAGCTTCTTTTCCTTTACTGTAAGATTTTTGGATAGACCTACCGCTTGGGGTATAATACCTTGCAATGGTTAAGTTCATGGCAGAACCATCTCCAAAACCAAACTGCTCTTGTACTAAACCTTTACCAAAAGAACGCCTCCCAATAACTAAACCTCTATCTAAATCTTGTATAGCTCCAGCTAAAATTTCACTAGCAGATGCGGTGCCTTCGTCTATTAAAACCACCAAGCTTCCTTTTTCAAACATCCCATCAGCCGTGGCTTTATAGTCTGTACGGGGCTCATGCAATCCTTTGGTATAAACTATTAATTGGTTATCAGTTAAAAACTGATCTGCCAAGGCAGTTGCCGCATTCAAATATCCACCACCGTTTCCTCGTAAATCTAGAATTAGGTTTTTCATTCCCGCTTTTTGTAAAGCATTCAATTCATCAGCAAAATCCTCGGCAGTATTTGCACCAAACCTGCTAATTTTTATAAATCCAACTTGCGGTTCAATCATAAAAGCAACATCAATACTGCTCACAGTAATTTTTCCTCTTACAATATCTATTGATAGTGGTTTTTCTGCTCCGTAACGTAAAATACTCACATTTACTTTGCTTCCACTTTTTCCTCTCAACTTGTTTACAATCTCCGCCTGCTTCCCCTTTACTACTAAACTTTCGCCGTTTACGGCAATTATTTTATCGCCCCTATTTAAGCCCGCTTTTTCTGACGGTCCTTTTTCTCTTACATGCGTTACAAAAAGCGTATCATTTAAAACAAAATACTCTATCCCAATGCCATCAAAATTACCTTCTAAACTTTCGTTTTGAATTTTTGCTTGTACTGGTGGTAAGTAAACGGTATGAGGGTCTAAACTATTTAAAATATCGTTTATAGCTAGTTCTTGCAAAGAATCTGTATTTACAGAATCTACATAGTTACTTTTTATAACTCTTAAAATTTTATCTAGTTTTTCATCGTTTTTAAAAGAAAAATTAGGAAAACCATTTTGAAAATTATTAACCCTGTTTTGTTGATAAGTTGCACCTAAAATAACCCCAAATGTTACGGCAATAATTGTAATTAAAAAATAAGTAAAAAAGTGATTGTTTTTTGAGTTCATTTAAATACAAAATAACTAATAATTACGCTGCTAATCAGAAAATAATGCATAATTGTTGTTTTTATTTTCGTTTGTGTGCTAAAATTTGAGTTTTGAAAAAACACAGGTAATATTTAATAGAAATACTCCATAAAATCAATTATAAAAAGCAAGGCAATCAAAAATGATTTCGATGATGTTTTAAAATGTAATTAACTTAAACTTGATTATTAAGCATTAATTTCCTTCGTTTAGTAAAAGTACAAACATTAATTACCGTTAATTCGCCCTTGTCTGGTGCGGTTGAGATAAAAAAAGTAAAAGCACTTCCATTCATAGCATCAGGCGCAGGCGAGAGTTTTTGGGAACTTTTTTCGGAAAAAAGTGCCTGCCAATGCCCGGCATGAGGGCAGGAAAGCTTGTGCGGTTTTGGGTTTAACTTCAAATGTAAGATTGGTAGCACTTTAAGTATAAATTAATAATCGAACTGAGGTAATTAGCGAAAATTTGGACAGCTTATTATTAATATTTTTTTTAGTGTATATATTTTACGATTTTTGTAGCCTTATAACATCATTCTTATGACCATCGAAATTACAGAGCAGGATTCAACTTATACTGATTTAGAAAAAAAATCTACCAAAGAGATTTTAAAAAACATTAATCAAGAAGATAAAACTGTTCCATTAGCTGTTGAAAAGGTAATTTCAAAAATTGAGGCTTTTGTAGATGCCGCAGCAATTAAAATGCAGAAAGGCGGACGTATATTTTATATAGGTGCTGGCACAAGTGGTAGATTAGGGATTTTAGATGCATCTGAATGCCCTCCAACATTTGGTGTGCCTGCAAGCATGGTTGTTGGGATTATTGCTGGTGGTGATACTGCCATAAGAAAAGCAGTAGAAAACGCCGAAGATGATAAAGAACAAGCTTGGAAAGATTTATTATTATGCAATATTACCGCTAACGATGTTTTGTTAGGGATTGCTGCATCTGGAAAAACGCCTTACGTAATAGGTGGTTTAAATAAAGCCAACGAAAAGGGCATTTTAACAGGCTGCATAGTTTGTAATGAAAATAGCCCAATTGCCAAAGCTGCCCAATACCCAATTGAAGTAATTGTTGGTCCCGAATATCTTACCGGATCCACAAGAATGAAAGCCGGAACTGCACAAAAATTAGTTTTAAACATGATTAGCACTACTTTAATGATAAAGTTAGGACGTGTTAAAGGCAATAAAATGGTTGATATGCAGTTAACAAATACAAAGCTGGTGAACAGAGGAACTAAAATGATTATGGCAGAAATTGATGTTGATGAAAAAACTGCTTCAAAACTTTTAGATCAATTTGGTAGTGTTAGAAAAGCGGTTGAAGCCTATTTGGCAAGCTTACAATAAGAAAAAATATGCATGAAATAGAGCCGTATTTTAAATGGCGAGATGATTATATAGCGGCAGAAGATGAGCGTTCTCCGTTTTATGAAACCCAATACAACGAGTTTAGTTTTGATAAACAAATTTACAATTACCTACTACACCCACAGTGGGATTTCTTTGGCTCAAATACTTTATACCTAAAAATTATTTTTGTTGACTATGACCGCAATTATGCCATTATTGAATTAATTGGCGAATGGAATGATGCTATTGATAATGACATTATGTTGTTGAAAAGAGAGATTTTAGAGTCGGTTATGGGGGAAGGGATTGATAAGTTTATTTTAATTGGCGAAAACATTTTAAACTTTCATACTTCTGATGATTGTTATTACGAAGAATGGTTTCAAGAAATTGAGGACGGCTGGATTGCTGGTGTAAACTTTAGGCAACACGTTATTGATGAATTTAAAACTAATAATATAGATTATTACATCAATTTTGGTGGTGAGCTTGACGAGCTAAATTGGCGACAGTTAAAACCTTTGCAATTCTTTAAAAAAGTTGAAGAACTATTAATGAAAAGGCTGGGTTAGAAGACTGAAAGCTTATAAAGCTGAAGGCAAAAAGCTGAAGGCATAAAGCTGAAGACTTATTGGCAATTTTCTAATTTACCTTTACGAAGATAACCTTTTTATCAACTCCGCACTTTGCGCCCTCCCCTTTTCTAACAATGGTTCAAAGAAAGTTTTGGCTTGCATAAAGTGCGATTTATAACCCTCCATATCTTTATAATGGATTAAAGAAGCCCATTCTCTTACTGCGGTATGAAACTCTAAATCATCGCCCCTAATGCTTTTATCGTACAATGCTGCTTCAATAGTTCGCTCCAATAAATCATCGTTTTTAAACAAGTATTCTACAATACCCAAACGCAGTTTAAAGGGCGGCGTTTGGCAAACCATATTATCGTAAGGATTTATATTTAACTGATGCCAAGCATCAACCATAGCTAATAAACTTAAGTGAGAGTTTGCTTTTTCTAATGCTTGGTTAGTGCCAATGCTAAACTCTTTCATGATGGCATCATCAAACAAAATTAAATTAGTTTGCCCATGAAAAACAAAATCTCTGGCTTTATAAATACGTTCCCTAAAATTTTGCTCATCTTCCTGAATCATCATTTTAAATAAAGCAGATTCTGAAGCGGCATAAGCCTGTATTTGTTTGGATGCATACGGATTCAATATCGCCAAACCGGCATAAATATGTGCTTTATAGCTAAATATGCGTAAAGTGGTTAAAATTTTTACATTATCAATCCCCGATACATATGCGCCACTTTCCCAAGGATAAGTTCCTGCGTTTTTCCAAGCGGTACCCATACTTTCAAAACCCATGTGGGTAACAGCTTGCGTATCGGCCATTATTTGGTCATGCTGATGGTAATCTTCTAACTCTATAATTTCTGACTCTAATAGTCTTAAAATTTCTAAAGCTTTCTGGTAATTATCTGCACTGATGCGATGTGGCGCAACTATTAGTTTTTGTCCTTTGGTGGAAAAACCTGGTCCATGCAAAGCGTGGGTAAGTATAATTTCGGTATCGTGGTTTAAGTATTTTTCAAATGCAGCAACTTCTGGTGTTTTTACAGAAGTCATACCCGTTACTAAAGCGCCTTTTTTAACAGATAAAGCTGTTTTGGCAACTACATCCGCAATTTTTTCTGCCTCCACGGCGTAAAATATAAAATCGCTGGTTTGGGCAACTTCATTGGCACCTTTCAAAACAGTTACACCCTGTGTTAAAAGTTCTTGGTTTAATGCGTCAAATCTATCGGGTAAATCACAACCTTGTACACTTAATCCTGCTTTAGCAAAAGTAAGGGCATACAGTTTTCCCATGTCTCCTAATCCTATAATCCCAATTTTCATGTGGCTAAGATAATATAAAAGAGAAAAAAAAATTACTGGAGATGAAACTCATTCACAATATCTAAAAATATTAAGTTAATAGAAATAAAAATGTCTATTTTTTTTTATAAGATTATTTAATTAACTGTATTTTTAATAAATTTATTTATTAAAAAATGTTTTTTTTTGTAAATACCTATAATTAAGTTTGTTATAGGTTAATCATCTGGCCAGAAAAAAATTTACCTAGCTGAATCCGAAAAGCTAAAGAGTAGGAGAAAAACATTTATTAAAGAATAATGAAAAAAGTATTTATTGTAACATTTATGCTAGTAGGTTTGAGTGCTGTTTCTTTTGCGGAAGAGGTTAATAATGATCTAGATAAAAAGCATTTAAAAGAAGCTCTAAAAAATGTTCCTCTTCAAAAAGAGGACGAAGTGGATTGCGTTGCTGGTATGACAAGTTGTGGGGAAGGATATATGTACTGTGGCGATGCAATAGGAGGTAACGACGAAATTGATTTGTGGATGTGGGAAGATTTTGTACTCTGCGGATTTAACTAACATATTCTGCTAAAGCTTTAATCAAGCTTTAGCAGAATTATTAAACTAAGAAATTGACTTATGAAAAATAAAACTATTTATTTAATATTTACACTATTACCAACATTACTTTATTCTCAATCAAAAGATTCAGTTTTAGCTATTGCTTCCTATAAACTTACTCATCAATATGACACCTCCGGAATTGGAAAAGTTAATGTTGAAGTTTTTGATTTATTTATGTCAAAGCATTCTTCTCACTATAAAAGTCATGAAATTAGTATTCAAGATTCAATTATGAAATCTGAATACAACAAAAGTAAAATAATGATGCCTCCTATAAATAGAAGAGCAAGTGATGAAGAGGTGTTTACATTTACTTCAAACAAACAACAGTTTGTTAAAGTTTCAAGGATTATGGGAGATTATGTTGTTCAAAGAAGCTACCCTAACATTAATTGGAAAATTTTACCAGATATTAAAGTAATTTTAGGCTTAAAATGTCAAAAAGCTACAGGTAATTTTCATGGGAGGGAATACGTAGTTTGGTTTTCTAAGGATACACCGTTTAAACTAGGTCCTTGGAAATTAAACGGACTTCCAGGATTAATAGTTAACGCTGAAGACATTACCGGAAATATAAAGTTTGAGTTAATAGAATTAAAAAACAATAGCATTACTTCAAATCAACAAATTTTTTGGAGTAAAAAAAGCCAATTAATAGAATGGGAAGAATTTAAAAGATTAGCAAAAGCAATTGAAGATGATCCTCTTGGATTTGCAGAAAGAAAATTTGGAGGAAAAATTACAACTACTTCAAAGAACGCTCCTACAAATCATATTAACATTATGTTGCCAAGGAAATCCATAAATTTCCCACTTGAAGCGTTTGATTTTTACACAATACGATAATAAGCTAACTCGACATACTACTTCACTGTTAATATTTTATTTAAACTGAGAATTGTCTATGAAAAAACTAACACTCTACTTATTCAGCCTATTATCAAGTGCGAACTTATTTGCACAAACCCCAGAAAACATAATAGCGCAAGCGAGGTACAAGCTCACCCATTATTATGATACCACTAATACAACTTTGAATACACAAGAAAACTACGACTTACTACTTGGAAAAAATAGTTCTGTTTTTAAAAGCTATGATAAATTTATTCAAGATTCTATCATGAGGGCTGAATTTGCCAGAACAAAAGCTGTGGCACCGCCACAAGGAAGGAAAGCAAATAGAGAAGAGATTTATTTTTATAAACTAGAACAAAAACTATTTACAACTACAAGCCTACTTGTAGGTAACTATATGGTAGAACGCAGTAATCCTAAAATTAAATGGGAAATTTTGCCCGAAAATAAAGTAATTGCTGGCTACCAAGCACAAAAAGCAGTGGGAGATTTTAATGGAAGAAACTATACAGCTTGGTTTACGCTAGAGTTGCCATTTAATGCAGGGCCTTGGAAATTAAATAATTTACCTGGGTTAATTTTAGAAGCAATTGACAGTACCAATAGAATTAAGTTTGAATTGATTTCTTTCAAGAACATTAGTAATAGCCAAGAAACAACAATTTGGGACAAAAAGCTCAGCACCATCACTTGGGACGAGTATAAAAAACTAGCTAAAGCCTATCAGGATGACCCAAAAGGATTTACAGAAAAAAGGATTGGTGCCGTAATTACTTCTGTTAACGGTAAACCAATTCCTACACAAAATCCACTAATGCCAAAAAAAGCTTTCAATTTCCCTTTAGAGGCATTAGAATTTTATACTATACAACAATAAATTAACTCAATGTAATTCTTAACTATTAGTATTTAATTTGATAATTACCTATGAAAAAAATGACACTCTACTTATTCAGTTTAATGTTCTGTGTCAAATTAATCGCACAAACTCCAGAAAACATCACTGCTAAAGCTAAATATACGTTAACACATAATTATGATACTGCCAACACATCATTAATCATATCAGAAAATTATATTTTACTGCTCGGTAAAAACACCTCGCTTTATAAAAGCTTGGATAGGCAAATCCAAGATTCAATAATGTATGCAAATTTTAAGAAAACTAAATCTATGAGTCCACCTAGTGGAAAAAGATTTAGTGACGAACAAATATTTTTTAATTTTAAACAAAAGAAAATTTTTAGCGCAACAAATTCCATAGTAGGTAAATATTATGTTGAAAGAAGTTTTGAAAATATAGTATGGAATATTCAATCAGAAACTAAAATAATAAGCAATTTGAATTGTCAGAAAGCAGTAGGCGAGTTTCATGGAAGAAATTTTACTGCTTGGTTTTGTAAAGACCTACCTTTTAAAGCCGGACCTTGGAAATTAGTTGGGTTACCTGGATTAATTATCGAAGCTAAAGATATTACTAATAGAATAGAATTTTCATTAACAAGTTTTGAATCTATCGCTAATTCGTCGGAAACAACTTTTTTCGACACGAAGTTTGAAGAAATTAGCTGGGATAGCTATGTGAAAATGTCAAAATCAATTCAAGATGACCCAATAGGTTATATAGATAAAAAGTTTGGTTTAAAAACTACCTTACCTAACAATTCTCCTCTTAGCCATCATAACCCATTATTACCTAAAAAGATGATTAATTTTCCTTTAGAGGCTGTAAAGTTTTATACCATCCAATAAAATAAGGTAAAATATTATTACTTGAATAACATTGCAAAATCTATCTATGGTTAAAATTCTCCCTTCCTATAAAACTTTACTATTATCAGGTTTTTTAAGCCTAATTATCTGTTTTATAGAAGGTTTAAACGCACAAGATTTATCCATCATTAAAGGCACAGTAACAGATAACAAAAAGGTTAAGCAAGCGGGTATTTCTGTACTTTTGCTGCAAAAATCAGATTCTACCATTGTGGCTTTTAGTGAAACCAATAAAGATGGAAGTTTTCAAATTAACTACGCTTTAAAACAAAAAACCTCAGAAAACTTTTTATTAAAGGTACAGGCTTTGGGTTATGTTACTCAAATAATTAACATTGCTACAAACCAATCTGAATATCATTTTATTTTAGAAGAAGGGCTATTTGAACTAAAGGAAGTAATTGTTAAGAACAAACAACCTATTGTTAAATTTAAAGGAGATACTACCACTTATAGAGCAGATGATTTTGCCACTGCACAAGATAGAACCATTGGCGATGTTTTAAAAAAAATACCCGGAATTACAGTAGCAGATAATGGGCAATTAAAATTTAATGGGCAAAATGTAGGTAAACTGTATTTGGATGGAGATGATTTATTGGAAAGCAAGTATAATTTAGCTACCAAAACATTACCAAATGATGTGGTAAACCAAATACAAATTTTAGAAAATCACCAAAGTATAAAAGCTTTAGAAGGAAAAGTTTTTAGTGATGATGTTGACATTAACCTCACATTTAAAAATAAGGCTCAATTAAAATTATTTGGCAGGGCAGATATTGGTGCAGGCTTACCAAATTTGTACGAAGAGGAAGCTAATTTGATTTCTTTAAAAAATAATTATAAAGCAATTCATTCTGTAAAGTTTAATAATACTGCAAATTCTTTGGGTAACGATATTTTATCATTAAATGAGGTTAAAGAAAATGCAAAAAGAGGCTATGTTTCTCCAAATTCGGCGTTAAGTATAGGCGGTAATGCTAAAATACCCATTAGTGAAGATCGTTATTTATTTAACCATTCTGGTTTAGCTACAAGTGCCAACTTATGGAAATTAAAACAAGATGTGGTTTTAAAGTCTAAAGTTTATTATGAGTATGACCAAAGAAAACAAGAGGCAAATAACCAAATAAACATTTTACTGCCAAATAACTTAATAAACTATACTGAGCAAATAGACCAGTCAGTTTTGCCACAAAATTTGTACAGTGATATCATTATTTATAAAAACAAAAGTGATTATTATTTAAATAATAAAACTTCTTTTGTGTATTTCAACAAGGATGCAAATTCAAATATTTTAGCCAATCAGTTTAATAATTCGCAAAGTTATACCGCACAAAATTTTAGTTTCTCAAATGAATTTGATCAACTTAAAACACCTAAAGGAAAATTACTTGTACAATACTATTCTTTCTTAAGTTTTGAAAATAAACCAGAAGACTTTTCTATTGATAGCGGAAGATTTAATTCTTTATTTGTAACTGATGATTTATTAACTCAAATAAATCAAACAGTAAATATTCCTACCTTTTTTACCAACAACTATATCACTTTGCAAAAAGGAGGTAAACATATCATTCAAAGTTACAAAATAGGAACATCTGCTAACTTTCAAAAATTTAAAACTTCGCTACAAGCTATTGATGAAAGTATGCAAATGTTGCAACCCGATTCTTCTGCTAATGATTTAAGATGGAACGAGTACAAAATATTTTTAGAGCCAGAATTTGAATGGAAAAAAGGGGATTTTAGAATTACGGCAAAAGTTCCTTTAAGGTATCAAATAATTGAAGCGACAGATGCAAATTTCCAATCTGACTTAAATGACAACCGACTGCTAATTAATCATAATTTTAATATAAGATATAAAAGAGACAAAGGAATCTCTGCTAATTTATATTATATCAAAACAAATTCAGCAGGTAGGTTATCAGAAGCTTATGAAGGCATTGTACTAAATAATTATCGTTCTCTGTCACAAAATAAAGAGGTGTTTACTATAACAAAAAAACATATTACAGGACTTATATTGAACTATAAAAACCCTATTAAAATGATATTTTTCAACTTCTCTACGCTGTATCAGAAAAACAATTTAAATACAATAAGTGTAGGTGAAATTAGTAGAGATTTATCTTTTAATAGAACCATAAATTTGAACAACCAACAAACTACATTCAATTTCTCGGCAGATATTAGTAAATATTTTTATGATTTAAGATCATCGGTAACGCTATCTTACAGCCAAAATTTAGCGGATAGAAGCCAATTTAATAATGCGCAGCTTTACCTTTTTACCAGTAAATCGAATGTAGTTGGCGCAAAATGGAACGGTAAAATAGGTGATAAATTAAATTATGACTACGAGCTTCAATACTTTGATTATACCAACAAACCAGAGCAAACAGCAGCCAGTTTAGCACCAATAAAAACAAGTAATTTGCAACATAAAATGGATGTATATTACACCGCAACCGAGAGATTATATTTTAAAGCTAACTCATCTGTTTTCAATAACAAAAATAACAGAGGTTTAAATAGCAACTATTGTTTTATTGATTTTAAGAGTACTTATAAATTTAAAAAACATCGTATAGACTGTTCACTTGAGGTAAGAAACATCACTAATATTAAAAATTATGAAGTGGCAATTTCTTCCTTAGAAACACAAACAACTTTTCAATACCCATTACGCGGAAGAATGTTAGTATCTAAAATTCAGTTTAATTTTTAGCACAAAAAAAAGCGATTCAGTTTTAACCAAATCGCTTTAAAAATAATATTTATAACCTTACTGATATTGAATATAGATAGGTTTTGGTGTTAGTTTCATTAACTCATCAGGAGTCATCAACCTGTTAGGTGCTTTTTTCAAATCATTTTTGTAAAATATTTTAAAACCTACAAACTGCACTGGCTCTCTGTATAAATAATGACGGTAAGTCCCTTTTTTCAATTCAGGTTCGCCCCAACCGTCCATGTGCATTACAATTTGAATTTCTTTTTGCTTTTTAATATCCTGGTAATTTTTTACCATTCCTTGCGTAAAACGATGTACCACCAATATTTTAGCAGGCAAATTATTCTCCTTTACCAATTTAGCCAAATATCCGGTTACGTAATTTATATCTGCAGCATCATAATATCCTATTTTTCTACCTGGTTTGTCGCCGGTTTTCATAGAAAACTCCGGGTCTATACCTAAATGTACATGCGGCATTTTTAAATACTTTTCTAACCTTGGTAATTCTTTTTGTATGGTGCTTAAAGCAACCTGAATATCTAAAAACACAATGGCATTGTGCATTTTAGCAATAGCTAAAGCAGAATCTATTTGGCTATCTGGCATGCGGTTAATGTAATAATTATCTTTGCCTGGTGTACCACTTGCTACTGTTGCAATGTAATGGATTGCAGCAATTGATTTAATTACGGTATCTGCCTTATTCCATTTAGCTACCTCGGCATGTAGCATTTTCCACATTTCTTTGGGAGCATACTCTCCTAAAGCACCCATTTTTTTAGAATACAGGTTACCGTAGTAAACAATAATTCTGTTAAAAGGTAAAATAGCGCCATCAATTGGTAAAACATCGTTTTTTACTGGCCATTTGCCGGTGGTATCGCCATTAGCTAAATATTTTTGTAATTGAAAGTATTTTGCAGAATCAACTGGTTTAGTGATATCTTCCTGTGTTTGTCCAACATTTTCTACATTGGAAGAATCTATTTTTCCACCCGAAGCAGATTGTGAAGTTTTACCATCTGTACCATTGCAAGCGCAAAACAAAGCTGCTACAATTACCAATTGCGGCAAAAAGATGTATTTATTATGATTTAACATTCTGAATTATTTATGGTGAAAATTAAGACTAACTATTGGTGTTTTTTACAAAAGATTTCAACAATTAAATAAACTAAATTTACCAAAAACCCCTAATGGTAAGTTAATTCCGCTACGGCCTTTCAAATATAGTTCTCCAATGTTTAAATTTTGCACTTGCGGATAAGCTCCTCTAATTAAATTCTCTACAATTATGGAAGAAAAGCCTAAAGAATAAGTGTTTAAAATCAAGAAATGTTCTTGAGGGTCTAATAACTGAACCACATCTCTCATCATTTCTTTTATTAAATCTTCTAGCTTCCATTTTTCGCCTTTTGGGCCATGGCCATAAGCCGGAGGATCTAAAATAATTCCGTGGTAAGTTTTCCCTCTCTTTAATTCGCGTTGCACAAACTTTAAAGCATCTTCAACCACCCAACGGATATCTTTTAATTCAGAAATTTCTTGATTTTCATTTGCCCAACTTACCACCTGTTTAATAGAATCAACATGTGTGGTATCTGCACCGGCAGCTTTGGCAATTAAAGATGCACCACCTGTGTAGGCAAATAAGTTTAATACCCTAGGATTAGGCGTTTTAAATTTTTTGATGGAGGAGGAGATAAAATCCCAGTTTACAGATTGTTCTGGAAAAATACCGACATGTTTAAAAGAAGTTAAAGCTAAACGGAATTTAATTTTAACATCCTCATTTTTATATTCTATGTGCCAACGGTCTGGTGTTTTAGGGTTCTTTTTTACCCATTCGCCAGAAGTAGCCGACCTTCCTTTGAATTTAATATGATGCAGTTTTTGCCATTCCGTTTCCGGCAGTAACTTACTCCATACGGCTTGGGGTTCTGGTCTTATCAATATTACATCGCCAAACCTTTCTAATTTCTCAAAATCTCCACAATCTATCAATTCGTAATCTTTCCAATGTGTTGGGGTTAAGGCTTGTATATTTGGCTGCATGTTTAATTGATTTGAAAATGTGACGATTTGAAGATTTGATGATGCTTTTATTGTGTTTAATTGATTTGATGATTTGAATGTTCGATTTGAAAATGTGACGATTTGAATGTTCGATTTGAAGATTTGATGATGCTTTTATTGTGTTTAATTGATTTGATGATTTGAATGTTCGATTTGAAAATGTGACGATTTGAAGATTTGATGATGCTTGTTTTGTTTTTACTAAATGATGATGCTTATTTTGTGTTTGCATTAATGACTTTGTTCAAAATTACGCAAATCATCTTCAAATTAACTCATCTTCAAATATTCAAATTAATAATCTTCAAATTAACTCATCTTCAAATATTCGAATTGAACTATCTTCAAATTAAAACTACTTTTTCAAAAGCGTTTCCATCAGTTTAGTGGCAAAAACAAATTCATTTAACTCTTTATTATCTGTTGATGTAATTTCGTCTTTAGAACCTTCCCACCATTTTTGCCCTTGATGTAAGAAAATAATATGATCTCCAATTCCCATTACCGAGTTCATATCATGGGTAACTATAGCCGTTGTGATATCATACTCTTCCGTAATTTCTTTTATCAATTCATCAATCATAATAGAACTTTTAGGGTCTAAGCCCGAGTTTGGCTCATCACAAAACAAATATTTAGGGCGCATAGCAATAGCTCTTGCAATACCAACCCTTTTCATCATCCCACCAGAAAGCTCTGCCGGATACAATTTGTTTTTGCCTGCTAAATTCACTCGCTCCAAAACAAAATTTACGCGTTCTAATTTTTCTGCTTTAGATTGATCGGTAAACATATCTAAAGGAAAACGAATATTTTTTTCAACAGTCATAGAATCAAAGAGTGCCGAACCTTGGAAAAGCATTCCAATTTCTTTTCTAATTTCTATCCTTTCTTGCATATTCATAGAAGTAAAATCTCTTCCATCATAAGTAACCGTACCCTTATTAGGCTCATGCAAGCCTACCATGTTTTTCATCAAGGTAGTTTTTCCAGAACCCGATCCTCCAATAATTAATGTAGTAACTCCAGGTTTAAAATCGGCACTTATCCCTTTTAAAACCTCATTATCTCCAAAGCTTTTGTATATATCTTTTACCTCTATCATAATAAAAGTTGTGCAATTACATAATCAGAAACCAATATGGCAATACAGCTAACAACAACTGCTTTAGTGCTTGAAGCGCCAACTTCTAAAGCTCCACCTTTTGTATAAAAACCTTGGTAGGCAGAAACTGTTGTTATAATAAATGCAAAAATAAGTGCTTTTACCATGGCTACTACAACTGTAAACGGAATAAAATCTGTGGTTAAACCTTGAATAAATTCTGCCGCTGTAACCGCTCCAGATGCCGTACCCGCTAAGTAACCACCAGTAATACTTAATGCAATGGCAACAATAACAAGCATCGGAATCATAATTACACCGCCCAATAACTTAGGTAAAATTAAATATCCTGGTGCATTAATTCCCATAATCTCTAAAGCATCAATTTGTTCGGTAACACGCATGGTACCAATTTGCGATGCAATACTACTCCCAACTTTACCTGCCAAAACTAAAGAACAAATTGTAGGGCTTAACTCTAATATGGTTGAATCTCTGGTAATACCTCCAATAATTGATTTAGGAATTAAATCACTGGTAAGCTGAAAAGCGGTTTGAACCGTGGTTACAGCACCAATAAAAACAGAAATGATGCTTATAATGCCTAAAGAACCCAAGCCTATATCAACCATTTCTTTAAAAACTTCGTTTTTATAGATGCTCATTTTCTCTGGCCGTCTAAAAACAGCCTTAAGCATTAAAATATATTTCCCGAAACTATAAAATACCATATTATTAAATTTGTGTAAAAATAAGCTTTTTTATCAATTGCAATTATTAAACCTAAATTGCCTTAAATTAAAAAACAATGAATATTTTAATAACAGGAGCTACAAAAGGTATAGGAAAAGCCATTGCCTTAGAAATGACAAAGCAAAACCACGCCTTAGCTTTATGCGCCCGAGACCAAAAAGATTTAGATGCTTTAAAAAAAGAAATCATAACAATAAACCCTAAAAGCCAAATATACTTATCAAAAACTGATTGTAGTAATAAGGAGCAACTTTTAAGCTTTATAAGTAATGTGATAAACCAAATTGGTATTATTGACGTTTTAATTAACAATGTGGGGGTATTTTCTCCATCAAATATTTTAGATGAAGATGATGATCAATTAGATTTTCATTTTAAAACAAATGTTTTTGCCTCTTACATTTTGTATAAAAAACTAGCTCCATTGATGATTAAACAACAAAAGGGGCATATTTTCAATATCTGTTCTGTAGCCAGTTTACAAACAATTGTAAATGCTGGCTCCTATTGTGTAACAAAAGCAGCGATGCTCAGTCTTAACAATATCATGAGAGAAGAAACCAAACCATTTAAAGTTAAAGTAACCGCAATTTTGCCGGGCTCTACCTTAACTTCATCTTGGGATGGTACAACTATTTCTCCTGATCAATTTATACAAGCAGAAGATGTAGCAAAAAGTATCCATCACATTATGCAATTAAGTGATGGCGCCAATGTTGATCAACTGTTAATTACACCTCAAAGTGGACAGATTTAAATTAAAAAAATATGGAAAAGAAATTAACTAGAGATACCCATAATAAAATGGTAGCAGGTGTTGCTGCGGGTATTGCCAATTACTTTCAGTTAGATGTTACTTGGGTTAGGGTTGCCTTTGCATTAGCTGCCTTTTTTGGTGGTAGCGGATTGTGGATTTATATTATTTTATGGATTGCAGTGCCAAAAGAATACAAATCTCCTTTTACCTATACAGATTACAGGGTTGATAAAGACCAACCTTTTACTCCACCTGCATTTAAAGCAAAGAATAAAAACAACGTTAACTTCTTGTTTGGCTTTCTTTTAATTGCAATGGGTACGTATTTTATGTTAAGCGAGTTTGAACTATTACCCTACTGGTTCAAATTAAGAAAATTATGGCCTTTGGTTTTAGTAGTTATAGGTATAACCATTTTATTTAAAGGGAAAAAACTGGTAGATGTTAATAATGTGACCGAAGAAGAAAAACCAGATGAAAAACCAGATGAACCAATTGTAAATCATAACAATCCAGAAAACTATAATAAATAAGCCATGAAAGCAGACAAAATATTTTGGGGAATTGTATTCATTTTTGTTGGAACAGTTTTCCTTTTAGAAAACTTTGGTGTTATTGATTTTAGTTGGAGAGATATTTGGAGATTTTGGCCATTATTACTGGTAATAACTGGGGTAAACATTGTTTTTAAAGACTCTAAATCAAACACCGGAGTAATCATCATCGTTTTAATAACCACGGCAACCTTAGCTTTTTTAACATTTAAAGGTTTAACAGGAACACAAAAAACAGATGATGTGCCATGGGAATGGTCGCATAATGAGGATGAAGTAAATAATGAGGAAAATAAAGAATTTAGCACCAATATTTATAATGAAGATTACAATGCAAAATATAAAAACGCAACATTAAGTATTAATGGTGGTGCAAGTAAATTTAGTATTGAAAGCGGCAGCGAAAAACTTTTTGAATCTAAAATCAAAGAGACCATTAGCAGGTATTATTTAAAGAAAACCGATACCGATAGTACTGTTGTATTAAGCTTTAACTCTAAAAATAAAAAGAACGGTTTCAATTTTAAGGATACAGAATTTAGTGATGTAAAAATTAAGCTCCATACACAACCTACTTGGGATGTTAATTTAAACATGGGTGCTGGCAAAGTAAATTTTGATTTATCTAACAACAAAATAAACACTATTAATTTAAAAGGTGGTGCTGCAGATTTCAATATTAAATTAGGCAGTTTAAGTGAGCAAATTAATTTAAACGCCGAAACTGGAATTGCAAAAGTAAGTATTGAAATACCCCAAGATGCTGCTTGCGAGATAAAAACTAGTACAGGTTTATCATCAAAAGATTTTGAAGATTTTGTTAAAAAAAGTGATGGAATATATGTTTCCCCTAATTTTGATACCGCAAAAAATAAAATTTACATCAACTTAAAAGGTGGCTTAAGCGATTTTGAAGTGACCCGATACTAAATGGAAGAAAAAACATATACGCTGGTAATTAACGGTAAACCAGAAGGCCCGTTTACCTTAGCAGCGTTAAAAGAAAAAAATATAAAACCCGATTCATTTATACGTACCGCAGGTATGGACGATTATAAAGAAGCCCACGAGTTAAAAGAACTGCGGGCTTTTTTTGGGTTTAATGAATCATTTACTAGTCCGCAATATTTTGCAGGGTTTGATTTAAGGCTTTTAGCCACCGTAATAGATTGGTTTATTTTATTTGCTATTGCTGCTTTTATAGAGCTATTGCTTGCCCTTTATTTTGAGCAGCAAAGCACCACCCTTTTTATTATTTTAATGGGCGCAATTTTATTACCCATTATAAAAATGATTTATCAAATTTACATGGAACATAACCACCAAGCTACTTTTGGTAAAAAATTACTGCAAATTAAGGTGGTAAATTTGCAAGGTTTAAAACCTAGCCTTCAACAGGTTGTCATCAGAAATTTAGCTAAAATTATCAGTACCGTTACTGTTTTCTTTGGTTATTTGTATCTATTTTTAAATAAACAACAACAGGCCCTGCATGATAAAATTGCGGATACTATGGTAATTAAGGATAGGTTGATTTAGATTAAAATCAATAGCTATACTTTTTTAGCGGTTTTTCTCCGGATTTCACTTTTAAAAAAAATTGAATCGGTAAATTGAAACCTCTATCGCCAAATCTTTGGTTTGCTTAAATCCAAACCTTATAGGTTTCTAAAACCTATAAGGTTGTCCGCTATCGTTTAAAAATGTAGCCTAAGTTCACAGCCACTAAACCTGATAGGTTTTTTATAGAGCACAGCCACCCAAGCTATGATACCCGCAGAAAAAAATTACTGAATTGGCAAAAGCGAGATCCCTAAAGGTTTTTCCTCCACTAACAGAGATCTAATTATTTTGCTATAAACTGCATTCTTAATATAACTTGAACATTATTTACATAAACAATTAAAAGATGTGCAACTTACTTTGTAAATCTTAAAGGCTATTCTTTAAATTTCATCCGCAAAACCCTCAAAACTTTCTTGATCTAGTAAGTTCAGTTTTTTAAGTAAACGAGACCTAATGTTACGCACACTCTGAATAGATATACCCAAAACAGCGGCCATCTCTTTATTGGATAATTGAAGTTTATTTAAAGCCATAAACCGGGTTTCAGCAGGCGTTAGATCTGGTATTTTATCCTTTAAACGCTGGAAGTAGCCTACATGTACCTGACTAAAAATTATTCGAAAACGCTCCCAACCTTCATCAGTAATAATAGTATGTTGTCTTAGTTTTTCAAGTATCGTATTATCACTCATTTTACCAAACTCTTTCTCTAACAACTCTATCTGCTGTTTTTTTTCGATGATATTATTTGCAAAAGCATATAGCTGTTGTTTAAGGTCTTTTAGCTTTCTTTCTTTGTTCTCAAGTTCAAGGTTTGCAATTAGCGCCTGTTGTTGATGTCTTTTGGTTTGGTTATAATAAACGTAAATGGCTAATATGATTAAGCTTACCAAAATCATTAGCAATAAATTACGCTCAAAGGTTTTCATCCTTTTATCCGAAACCACTTTATCTAGCTCTAAGTGGTGTTTTTGTAATGCTAACTTTTGCTGAGCCCTAAATAATTGCATAGCACTAAATTTTCTAGCCAAACTGTCTTTAACATATATCGCAGAATCTACATAGAGATTTGATAATGATAACTCTCCTTTTGCGGCATACATTTTACTCATTACCGGATATAACGTAGCGTAACGATGGTACTGTTTAGAAAGTTCGGCATAGCTTTTAGCTTGGAAGACTAATTTTTCGGCTTTGTCTCTCAAGCCTAACTTTAAATAAATGTCGGCTAATGGAATTAACGATCCAGAAGCCAAGCCCCAATCATACCTCGCTACAGCAGCTTTCACATCAGCCTCTAATAAAGGGACGGCCTGCTTGTAATCTCCCCTTAGGTAGCAATTATAACCTAAATTTCCTTTAGCAATCGCCTCCCAGTCAGCGTTATAACTAGGGTCATTTTTGTTTAATAATTTTTTTAAATAATAATCAGAAGAATCTAATTTCCCCATTAATTGGTAGCAAAGTCCAATAGTATTACGGGCATTATTATAAGTTCCATTATTAATTAGCGCTGGTTTTAAAGCTACAGCCTTCTTACTATATGCTAAAGCTTTTTCATATTCTCCAAAGTAATAATAGCACTCTCCAATTAAATAAGTAATTACCAGTTTGTCTGGCAATTGCGCTGCTGGCACCTTTTCCAAAAATTTTTCGAGTTCAAAATACACTTCAAAACCTAGCTCATAATAGTTTTTATCCCTAAAATAGTAGTTGGCTAGTAAAGCTCTAGCCCTGGCCTCTATCACTATATTGTCCTCACCATTTGCCTTTTCTATTATAGTCTTTAAAGTTTTAACCACCAAAGCAGTATTTTCTCCTCTGTGCCAAACTACATAGTAACCCACCAATAAATCTGCTTCTAAAATCAACTCTTCATCTTTATGGGCTAGTGCAAATTTTTTGAATTTAGCAATGTTAGCAAAAGCAACTGCCGAATCTGGTACGTCCACCACATCTCCATCAATTATCGCTTTAAGCTGGAATATTCTTTGTGCGAAGGTTTTATTTAATAACTGCTCATACTTAGCTTGCGCCAATAAGGGTTGACAAAAAAAACCGTAAAAAACCAAAAAAGGTATTAATGTTTTAAAAAGATGCTTGTAAAGGTGTGTCATTAAATAGATGGCGTGATTTGGGATATCCGAACGTTGCCAAATATAATAAAACTGGGTAATATACACCACGAAAATGATATTACGGACAAAGATAGCGCATACAAACATGACAATAAGCGAGTTGTGTGCTTTAGGATGATGGATTGCTTTTAATTTTTATCTCAACCGCACCAGACAAGGGCGAATTTTACGTTAAATAAGGTTTGTACATTGACTAAAAGAAGGAAATTAATGCTTAATAATAATCGAGTTCAGGTTATTCAATAAATTTTAAATAGGCTCTTAGAATCTTCAAATATTTACGATAGTGTTATAAAACAAAAAAGCCTCTAAAAAGAGGCTTTTTTGTATTTGAAACGATTTCCTATTGTTTAATCAATAATTTGGAAACACTTTCATTATTTCCAGTCAACCTAATCAGGTAAGTACCGCTACTGAGCTGTGTTAAATTAAAGCTGATTACATCACTTTCTTTACCAATAGATTTACTTTGTAAAATTCTGCCGCTTAAATCCAGTAAAGCTACTTTTTCATATACTCCTGCAGTAAATTTTACATGAGCAATAGTTGTACTTGGATTTGGATAAATTAGCAATTCCTTACTTTGAGCTAAGCTAAGGTTTACTACTTTAACGCCTAACTGTTTTACTTTACCATCTAAATCTACTTGAACTAATTTATAGTAGTTATTGCCTTTTGAAGCTGATAAATCTAAGAAAGTGTAATTGCTTAAACTATTACTATCACCTTTTCCATTCACATTACCAATAGCTTCGAAGTTTATACCATCTATACTGCGGCTAATGATAAATAATTTGCTGTTTTGCTCACTTGCAGTTTGCCAGTTTAATCTCGCTCCATTGGCTTCGGCTTTTGCAGTATAGCTTAGTAAATTAACAGGTAAAGCACTTTCTTTTTCATAAGCACCCATATCAACAATAGTATTTAACCTTGGTTTACCAGCTAAATCAGTAGTTATTAATACTAGGCTTGGTGTTTGACCGGCAGCATAAAAGGTATTGCTACCGGTATTTAAAGCCGGACTGGCTAATTGTAAAGTATAATCACCGCCAATAAATGGTGCTGTAGAGAAATTTGGTGCATTGGTAAACATAGGGTCAACATCTAAGTTATTTCCACCATCGGTTGCTTTGCTAGCTGTCCAAGCACTGCTGCCTCCACTTCCTTGTAATATGCTGTAACTAATAATAGGTTTTGAATCGCCATTATCAACACCAGAACTATTGCCATATATGATGCTATTACGAATTTTTACGCTACCAATATGGTTAAATAAACCTCCTCCATTGGCAGCAGCATTGCCGCTCATGGTTAAATTGGTAATGGTTACTGTTCCATCTCCGTTTTGTAAACCCCCACCAGATACTCCTGCAACGTTTCCACTAATGATCGCATTTGTGATGATAATTGTTCCACTATCATTATAAATTCCTCCACCAATGTTTCCAGCTTGGTTACCACTGATGATTACATTTATAAGGATAGGATTGCTATTGGTCCCACTATATCTGTTATAAATACCACCGCCATTGCTAGCAGCATGATTACCTATAACGGTTAAGTTAGTTAAGGTTGGATTGCTACCGCTTAAAAATATTCCACCACCACTTGAGCTAGCATCTGCATTTCCACCGCTGATGGTGAAACCATTTAGCAAAGCTGTACCCACATTACCTTCAGCATAAACTACGTGTTTAGCGTTTTCTGCATTATGAGCAAATATGTCCACATCATCTCCATCAAAATCTCCACTCAAAATACTCTTGTTGGTTGAGCTTGCGCTGGTATCTCTTAAACTTGGGTTAGCTTCTGGCATTGTAGCACTAAAGCCTCCGTAAATTTTGATGTTATTTTTAAGTACAAAAGAATTATCTCTGTTTTTAGGAGTTTGTAGGGTCAAATCATTAGGAGTATAGTTAGGCATATAAATACCTGCCGCCACATATACTTTAGCAGTGGTTTGTTGTATAGCTTGTTGCAAATCTCCAGTAGCATTTGCCCAGCTGCTACCATCTCCTGTTCCTGTTGAAGCGGTTTTTACATAAACAATCCCATTTGCATCTGGTTTTAAAGCCATATCATAAGGACTTTCATAGGCTCCCAAATCTATTTTTACTTTTTGAATACGGGTATTCCCTGCTATATCTGTTGTTATACTAGAAAGGTCTGGAGTTTGTGCTGCCGCATAATAGCTGTTACTGCCTTTGTTAATAGCCGCACTATTAATCTGCAGTTGATAATCTGATGAACTCACAAACATAGGGTTTGTAGCGCCGTCTAAATTATAATTTGTGGCATCGGCAGCTAAACCTTGTACTAAACTGTAAGTAATTACAGGTGAAGAAGAATTATTATGTACACCTGTATTATTTCCATAAATAATACTGTTTTTAATTATAAGATTAGAAGAGCCCGCATTGTAAATTGCACCACCCTCACCATTACTATTAAAAAAAGAACTTGTTAATGCCGAGTTATTAGCAATAGTTACATTGGTTAAAACAGGTATAGACGCACCTTGATTATTGATGCCTCCACCTTGGCCATAACCACCAGCACCGCCAAAACCACCTTGGGCTTTGTTATTACTAACGATCACATTGGTTAAAATGGGTGATGAAGATGCAGTATTATAAATTCCTCCACCAAAACCATGGGAGCCACCATTAATATAAGAAACTCCATTAGCCTCATTGCCCTTAATAGTTACGTTGGTTATTTTGGGAGACGAATTAGAATTATATATTCCACCTCCAAAACCACTACCAGGAAATGAACTATAAGCACCGTTAAAAGCTCCATCCCCGCCCTTTGCGGTATTATTTCTAATGATAAGATTATTAAAAGTGGCTGAAGAACGGTCATTATAAATACCCCCTCCATAACCATTGCCTCCATTTCTAATGGTAGGAAAATTACTACCTGGGTTCATAGGGTTGAAAGGAGGAGATGTTATGGTACCGTTTTCTCCAAAAGCATTACCACCAGTAACAGTAAAACCATCTAAAACAGCAGTAGCATCTAAATTTAAGTTTTTAATTACCGAGGCATTATTTCCTTTTAATATAGATTCATTTGCTGTCGTATTGCGGTCTGCAAATACAGGTGTTCCTGTATTAGGGAAACCACCATAAATAGCTACACCGTTTTTCATGTTATAGGAAATCCCACTAGCTGTTTGATAAGTACCTGCCGCAACATATACTTTGCTAACACCTGTGGCATTTATAGCTTCCTGCACATTATCGGTAGCATTTGCCCAGCTGCTACCGTTACTTAACCCTGTTGCAGAAGTTTTAACATAAATAACACCATTTGCATCTGGTTTGATGACGATCTCGAAAGGACTTTCGTAAGCACCTAAATCAATTTTTCCTTTTTGGATACGGACATTTCCTGCTAAATCAAGATTAATGGCAGAAAGATTTGGAGTTTGCCCTGCTGCATAATAGGTATGGTTACCTAAATTAACAGCCGGACTACCTATTTTCACAGTAAAATCTGATACGCTTGTAAACAATGGATCATTAACTCCATCTATATTGTGGTTTACTGCATCCGCAGCTAAACCTTGTACTAAACTATACGTAATTACTGGGGTAGAAGCAGAATTAGTAATTCCTGTATTATTTCCGTAAACAATACAGTTTCTAATGATAGGATTAGATGAATTCTCATTAATTATTGCTCCGCCATTTGTATTTTGTGTCCCCCCATTATTAGTCCCCACGAGTGCTTTATTATTTACAATAGTTACATTGGTTAATATAGGAGATGAAGAGGTTTGATTTTTTATTGCACCACCATTTGCACTGCCAAAATTTTCACCACTTTGGGCTGTATTATCGCTTAGCACCACATTGGTTAAAATAGGCGAAGATGAATTGGTATTTAAAATACCTCCACCACCACCAAAACCACCACCACTTATAAAATTTCCTCCTAAAGCAGTATTGTTTTTTATAATTACATAAGTTAGTGTTGGCGATGAATTAGAATTATACATTCCACCACCTAAACCAGCACCAGGTGTTCCAGAACCATTACCTAAAAAACCATTACCACCTTTTGCAGTATTGTTGCTAATGATAAGATTGCTAAAGCTGGCCGAGGAGTTTTCATTATAAATCCCACCGCCTACACCATTCTCTCCATTTTTAACAATGTCAGGGCCAGGAAATCCAGGAAACAAAGGCGGACCAGCTGATGTTGTGCCATTTGCTCCAAAAGCATTACCACCAGTAATGGTAAACCCATCCAAAACAGCAGTAGCATCTAAATTTAAGTTTTTAATTACCGAGGCATTATTTCCTTGTAATATAGTTTCATTTGCTGTGGTATTTCGGTCTGCAAATACAGGTGTTCCTGTATTAGGAAAGCCACCATAAATAGCTACACCGTTTTTCATGTTATAGGAAACCCCACTAGCTGTTTGATAAGTACCTGCCGCTACATATACTTTGCTAACGCCTGTGGCATTTATAGCATTTTGTAAATTACCAGTAGCATTTGCCCAGTTACTCCCGTTGCCAGAACCTACCGCCGTAGCCTTCACATAAACAATTCCATTGCCATTGGGAACAATTTGTGCCCACAATGCAATGCTTGTTAAACAAATTATACAGGATAGTAGTAGTTTTTTCATCATTTGATATTGTATTTATTATTGAATTATATTTGAGCTTTAAAGCCTGTTTATTGAATTTTTACAATTAAATATTCTCATTCTTCATAAATTTTAATCATCTTAAAGTAAGATGAGAATTAGCGAATAATGGACGATTCTTCTTCTTGAATTTCATGATCAAGTTTATTCAATTGACGTTCATACCAGCACCAAATTAACCACCCTGTTAGCAATGCAAAAACAATGAACAGGATGAGGACATACTTTTTCATATAAACCCATATTTAATTATCGTTGAAAGTAAATAAAAGAGTGATTAAGTAAAATTATTAGGCAACTCAAAAACAACTCAATTTAAAAAAACAGTATTTAAACCCTTATAAACGCTATTATCCCAGTTTCTGCTGATACAGGTTTTAAAATAATATGGGTTACTAATTATTCAATTTTAGTTTATCTATAAACAAAAAAGCCTCTCCTGAAAATCAGAAGAGGCTTAAATTGTTAACATATTTGGATTATTTTTTTGTCAAAGCAGGTCTCGCTTTAACTATCTTGTGGTTTAATCCTAATGTGAGTTTTGGTTCTTTTCCATAAATAGCATCTTGCTTAAAATTATGTTAACTGGAGATTTTTCCAAAGAAAGTTCCCAAACCCGAGCGAAGCGAACCCATGAAAGCTATCAAGAAACAATATATAAATGAATAAACTCTCGCCTGCGACATTTGCTACAATGTTAGTGCTATTAGTTCTTCATCATTTCCTCCGCCGGCTGGCGGACAAGGGCGAAAAGAGCTCAATTAAGGCCAGTGCTTAGGCTGGATAACCGACAGAACCAAAACTCACGTTATCTTAGTTAAAAACACTTAAATTCTATTAAGCCTTAAATATCATAACAGGTACTTTATTTAGTCTGCCAATTGCCTACTAAAAGTCAATTGCGTAAAATCGTTGGGTTCATCCAAACAAACCGTTAAGGCCAACCTACTTGTTTTGTTTAAGATATCTTCCGCAGTCATTGTTTTTCCCAAGCCAATCTGTACTCGATAAGCATCTGCAGCGGTTTCACCCTTTAAATCTCCTGCCTCCCACAAGCCATACAAATAAATATCCACCAGATACTCCATATTTAGCCAGGTGGAATAGGTATTCGGTGCAAAAATAAACTGCTGAAACAGAAAATCCACATTACTTTTTATGGCATCCTTTACCAAAACAAAAGGCTCACCATTTAAGTTCACACTAAGGGGTGCAAATTTGGGTAAAACTGTTGTTAATTGATAGGCTAAAGACGGTTTGTAAGTGGTTCCTAAAGACTGAAACAAGGCTGCCCACTCCGCTTGCGTTTTAGCTAAGTTCACAATTTTCACTTCTGCGCTGTCAGCTGTTAAATACTTTATATTCCCTTGCGGACTAATAAACCGAAAGTAATCAGCCACTTTTGTTAAGTGATTGATGGATACTGAATGTTCCAAAAAATTAATGGTCACCAACAGTTTTGCGATCAAAGCGATATCGTTTCCCTCTTCTTGCCCATAACGCATATTCACCAATTGCAACACCACTTTATTTTGAGCTGCTACACTAAGTGAACCATCCGCTTCTGCCAGTGTGGCCAATATCACCAAATCTTCCTTGCACATTCGTTACAGATTTCATATAGCGATTCAAATCTGCTACCAATAAAGAAATTTGTGTAACTAGGACGTCTGCATTTTTTGTAAAAGCAATATTTTCTAGCTCGGTGATGTAAACACCGGGGGTTTTCCTATTCATATTCAATTTAATAGATGATAATTTATTTTACTTTTTAAACCCCGAAAAAAGCTTCCCCGCATAAGCTTCATACTCTTCAATCAATGATACGAGTTTGTGCCAATTCTGGGTTTTCTATTTCGGCAATACGTTCTGCACCTACTTGTGCCAGCCATTGTTTAAAAGGTTCGGCTTTAGGCGAAGGTATTGATTGAACGATACGCAAAAGACCTTGTTTAGTGGCGCAATCAGTTTTATATTTTTTACCCTCGTTAGCTACTAATTTGAGTTTTCGACAAATTGTCGATAAATCAAAACCAGAAACCTTTTCACGCTTTTTCATGCGGTACCAATAGTCTTTCGCATCTGCGCTATCGGTTAAAACTGCTACAACATCTACCACGGCAAAATACCACTCCTGTTCTTCTTCATTCCAATCAGAACGAATTTGCTTATTCTCAAATAACTTCAAATTTGTCATAAGTATTTTTATTTAAAAATTAAATCATCTTCCGCTATCATTTTCAATTGTACGATTTTATCGTACGATTGATTTCCTTCCTTTGCTAATTTCTTTTTTAAATCGCTCCAATAACGTTTAGGAATACTACTATCTGTTAATACTTGTATGATATCAATTACTGAAAAATATCATTTCTGTTATTCATTGTTCCATAAAGAACAGACTTGTTTTAATCTTAATAGCACAGGGTCCTCGAAAAGAGAGACCCTGCTAGGACTAAATCGTCGAAAAGACGGAGTTAAATTAATACTGCCCAGTAGCTAACATTACCAAAGTACAAGCTTCTAAAGTTTCAATACCTGCTGCATTAGCTTTTTCTTCTAATTCAGCGTTTTCTGTACCGGGGTTAAAAATGATGCGCTTTGGCTTGGTAGCTAAAATATAGTTATACAAATCTTTCTGGTTATCCGGATTTACATAAAGTGTTATCGTATCAATATCTGTATAAACAGTTTCAGGTTTTTCTATGGGTTGGTTAGCGGCTTCTCCAGTTTTAATCCCAACATTCACTATCTGGTGACCATGTAGTACCAAACTATTTGCTGCCTTATTGGCATAACGTTTAGGGTTTGGAGTTGCTCCTATTATTAAAGTCTTTTTCATAGCTATTTATTTTATCTGATTAATAAGGGTTATGTTCTTTGATAATTCTATTTAAATTAAAAATAAAGTCCAAAACCTCACAGCCTTTCCTGCCCTCATGCCGGGCAATGGCAGATACTTTTTTCATTTTTTGTTTATTTCCTTTTTATGCATTCAAGAGTGCTTCGCAATTTTTTCCGCAAAAAAGTATCCAAAACCCGAGCGAAAGCGAACACATGAAAACCTATAAAAACAATAAACAAATTGAATAAACTCTCGCCTACGCCTGATGCTGTGAAAGTTAGTGCTATAGCAGTTTCATCTGTTCCGCACCAGACAAGGGCGAATTTTGCGGTAATTAATGTTTCTACTTTAGCTAAAATTATGAAAGTTAATACTCAATAAAATTTAAAAAGTAATTATTTAACCTTTATTTTATCTGATTAAATGCCGCATCGGCACAAGCTTGCCCATCTATAGCAGCAGAAATAATGCCACCAGCATAACCCGCTCCTTCGGCACAAGGAAACATTTTTTTAATTTGTGGATGCTGTAAAGTTTCTTTATCCCTGGGAATACGAACTGGGGAAGAGGTACGAGATTCTACGCCAACCAAAACCGCCTCGTTGGTGTAATAACCGGTATTCCCAAATACACTTGGTATTTTTTTTCCAAATTGCGGTAAAGCTTTTTGCAAGCGTTTAGCAATGAAACTTGGCAAAACATCATGTAAATTAGCCGAAGTTAAACCCGGTAAATAAGAGTTTTCTGGCAAGTCTGATGAAATTTTATGGTTCACAAAATCCACCATTCTTTGTGCGGGTGCTTTTAGTTTACCTCCACCAGCGTAAAATGCTTTCTTCTCAATTTCTGCCTGAAAATTCAGCAACCTAAAAGGGTCTGTTTCTTTTCCGGCAACATCGTTTAAATTTATTTGCACCACCGTACCAGAGTTTGCATAAGGATTATTCCTTTTAGACGGACTCCAACCGTTTACCACAATTTCTTCATCAGCGGTAGCGCATGGCGCTATAATCCCGCCAGGGCACATGCAAAAAGAAAAAACACCCCTATCTTCTACCTGTGTTACCAAACTATAATAAGATGGCGGTAGGTTTGGATGGCGGGTTTCGCAGTTATATTGTGCTTGGTCAATAATATATTGTGGGTGTTCTATCCTTACGCCTAAAGCAAAAGGTTTTGCTTCTAATAAAATATCCTTTTGTTGTAAAAGATGATAAATATCTTTGGCCGAATGCCCCGTTGCTAAAATTAATCCCTCTCCCTTAAAATCGCCTTGGTTAGTAATAGCAGCATTAAATTGCTGATTTTTTAGGTCTATATCAATCAGTTTGGTATTAAAATGCACTTCGCCACCGGCATTTAAAATGGTTTCTCTAATGGCGGTTATAATTTGAGGCAATTTATTGGTGCCAATATGCGGACGAGCATCTACCAAAATATCTTCTGTTGCGCCATGAGCCACCAAAATTTGGAGCATTTTAGTTACATCGCCTCTTTTATCAGATCGGGTGTATAGTTTTCCGTCAGAATAGGTTCCTGCACCACCTTCGCCAAAACAATAATTAGATTCTGGATTTAAAATTCCTTCTTTATTAATGGCTGCTAAATCTCGTCTTCGGTCTTTTACGTCTTTACCACGCTCAATAATGATCGGCTTTAAGCCTAACTCTATTAACCTTAATGCTGCAAATAAACCTGCTGGTCCAGCACCTACCACAATTACTGGTTTGGCATCTTTTACAGATGGATAATTAACATTAAATATTTCTGTTTGCGGATTTTCATCGATATACAAAAGCACTTTAAGCCTATAAACAGGGAATTTACTTCGAGCATCAATAGACCTTTTACGGATGGTGTAATGCTTTAATTGATCTGCTTTAAGCCTTTCTTGCTTAAGAATAGCTGTTTTAATGAATTCTATATCCAGAATAAAATCGGGACTGATGACGAGGTCAATTTCTTTTACCATGATAATTTGTCGGGTTTTTATCCCAAAGTGTAACAAAGGTATGAAATTTGTGTCCAAATGATTAAATTGGAAAAAACTTAAAATTGATATGAAAAAATTAGTATTAGGCATAGTTGCCTTGTTTGCTGTAGCTTCTTTAAGCTCTTGTGGATACAACAGCTCAGTAACATTAGATGAAAAAGTAAAAGCGCAATGGGGCGAGGTTGAAAACCAATACCAAAGAAGAGCTGACTTAATAGACAACTTAGTTGCAACTGTTAAAGGTGCTGCAAATTTCGAAAAAGAAACCTTAACTCAGGTTATAGAAGCCAGAGCAAAAGCTACTTCTATACAGGTTGATCCAAATAAATTAACACCAGAAACATTAGAAAAATTTCAGGCTTCACAGGGACAATTATCTCAGGCTTTGGGCAGATTAATGGTGGTTTCTGAGCAATACCCTGAGTTAAAAGCAAACCAAAACTTTTTAGAGTTACAAGCTCAAATTGAAGGTACAGAAAATAGAATTGCGGTTGCCCGTAAAGATTTTAATACTGCTGTGCAAGAATACAATACCAATATTAGAACTTTCCCTAACAACTTGTTTTCTGGAATGTTTGGTTTTCAACAAAAAGGTAGTTTTGCTGCTGAAGCTGGCGCTGATAAAGCTCCAAAAGTTGAATTTTAATTGAGGATTAATAGTTATTAAATTGAGCCCTATATTTGACTATTAATTTTCAATAATTTCGGCTTTGCATAAACATTAATTGCCATCAAATTCGCCCTTGGCTGGTGCGGTACAGATGAAATTGCTAAAGCACTGACTTTCATAGCATCAGGCGTAGGCGAGAGTTTTTTGGATACTTTTTTGCGGAAAAAATTGCGAAGCACTCTTGAATGCATAAAAAGGAAATAAACAAAAAATGAAAAAAGTATCTGCCATTGCTCGGCATGAGGGCAGGAAAGCCTTTACGGCTTGGGTTGAATTTTAATAAAAATATTTTAGCTATTTCATTTTTAAATTATGAGTTCATTAAGCGATAAAGAGCAGGAAAAAATAAAACATTCTATTGAATGGGCAGAAAAAGCGACCAGTGGCGAGATTAGAGTTTGTGTAGAAAACAACTGCAAAATTGATGCTTATGAAAGAGCAATTGAATGCTTTTACGATTTAAAAATGGAAGAAACAAAGTTGAGAAATGGCGTTTTAGTTTATGTGGCGTTAGATGATCATAAATTTGCTATCATTGGCGATGAAGGTATAAATACTTTAGTTGCCGATGATTTTTGGAATAGCACCAAAGAACTAATGCTTGAGAAATTTAAAGCCAAAGATATTGCAGAAGGTATAAGCGTAGGCATTATTGAAGCTGGAAAACAACTCAAAAAATATTTCCCTTACCAAAGCGATGATACCAACGAATTATCAGATGATATTGTTTTCTTAAACTAATAAAGAAAAATACATGAAGAATTTCTTTTTAATTACATGCTTAAGCTTATTTTCTTTTTTAGGTTATGCGCAAAAATTTCCGTCTAAACCAAACACTTTAGTTAACGATTACACCAATACTTTAAGCAGTGCACAAATTGCACAATTAGAGCAAAAATTGGTTGCTTTTGACGACTCTACATCTATACAAGTTGCGGTTGTTATTATTGCAAGCTTAGATGGTTATGATATTAATGATTATGGCTACCAATTAGGTAGAGCTTGGGGCATTGGTGGAAGTGAAAAAAATACAGGTATATTAGTTTTAACTTCTATTGGTGATAGAAAAGTAAGTATCCAAACTGGTTACGGGATGGAAGGTGCTTTGCCAGATGCAATTACCAAAAGAATTATAGAAAATGAAATTAAGCCTAATTATAAAAATGGTGACTATGCCGCTGGCTTAAATGCTGGTACTGATGCAATTATAAGTTATACCAAAGGCGAATATAAAAATGATAAGGTTAAAAAAACAGGAAAAAAGGGTTTTCCGGTTGGGTTAATTATAATAGTGGTAGTTGGAATTATTTTCTTGATAAGTAGAGGTGGCAAAGGCGGCGGTGGCGGAAGAAATGTAATTGGTAGCCGTGGTGCAGCAGATATTGTGTTTTGGTCATTACTTTCTGGCTTAGGTGGCAGAGGTGGTGGCGGAGGAGGATTTGGTGGTGGCTCATCTGGCGGCGGTGGATTCGGTGGTTTTGGAGGCGGAAGTTTTGGAGGAGGTGGTTCTAGCGGAAGTTGGTAGGCTCCTAAATTCCCTTTGAGGGGACTTGCTTATATGGTAAGTTTGAGTTTGAGTAGTGAAATATAATATTTTATAAATCCCGATATTGTTTCGGGATTTTTTATTTTTAGAGCATGAGCATTTTAAAGTGGAAAACAATTTCTTCGGAATATATAGTACAAAAACCTTGGGCAACTTTAAGGGTTGATGAATGTGAACTTCCAGATGGCCGTGTAGCCAGCGAATATTACGTTTTGGAGTACCCTAACTGGGTAAATGTGGTTGCCATTACCGAAGATGAAAAAGTGATTATGGTGAAGCAATACCGCCATAGCGGTGGTTTTGTTTCTTTAGAAATACCTGGTGGTGTTATTGATGGTGATGAAAACCCAGTTGACGGCGCTAAAAGAGAACTATTGGAAGAAACAGGTTATTTATTTGAAGATTTTGAGTTGGTAAGTACCATTTACCCAAACCCAGCAACTTCTAATAATGTTACTTATTGCTATTTGGCTAAAGGTGGTATTAAAGTACAAGAACAAGATTTAGACGAACATGAAGATATTGACATTGAGTTTTATACCATTGATGAAGTAAAACAAATGTTAGTTAAAAATGAAATTCCGCAAGCCTTACATGTTACTGGTTTGTTATACGCTTTTTTAAAAATGGGGGTATTGAAATAGAGGTATTATTTTGAAGTAAAGGCCGAGAGGTTGAATTTGAAGATGCAATGTTTAAGAAATTTTTAACGCTAGTATGTGTTTTACTAAGTAGCATTTATGTTGTTGCACAAGTATGTAACGGGAGTTTAGGAGACCCTACTGTTGTTATAAATTTTGGACAAGGCGCAGGAGTTGGACCTCCTTTATCTGGCGTAAGTACAGGCTATCAGTTTAAAAATGGAGATTGCCCAGATGATGGTTTTTACAGTATTTTAAACCGAACGAATAATTGCTTTAGTAATTCATGGCATACTCTTACAGAAGACCATACTCCAGATGATACAAATGGCTATATGATGGTGGTTAATGCAACAAATAATTCTGGTATTTTTTACTCATTTTCTGTGGTTAATTTATGTCCAAAAACAAATTACGAATTTTCCTCTTTTATTATTAACCTTATAAAACCTACTGCTCCTTGTGGTTTTATTACAAAGCCTAACATTACGTTTTCAGTTGAAAAAACAGACGGAACTGTGATTAAAACTTTTGATACCGGCTTTATAAATGAAGGTAATAACCCCGAGTGGAAAAAATATGGTTTCTTCTTTGAAACACCTACTGGTGTTTCGGAAGTGGTTTTAAAAATGATCAATAATTCTGGTGGAGGTTGCGGAAACGATGTTGCAATTGACGATATTACATTTAGACCATGCGGGCCAGTAATTTTAGCAGGTTCGTCCAGTAATATCAGTTCAAACACTTTAAGGATTTGTGAAAATGAGGATGATATTTTTTCTTTGAGTGCGGTAGTTTCTAGCGGCTTTAGCACTCCTGCTTATCAATGGCAAATAAATTTAAACAATGGAGATGGTTGGAATGATATTGCAAATTCAACCAATCTAAACTATGCTGCCGAAATAAAAAATGCAAATTTAAATGGCTACCAATTTAGGTTGGCTGTTGCCGAGCGAGAGAATATGAATAGTAAAAGTTGTAGGGTTTTTTCTGAACCAATTACTATTGAAACTGAACCTAAATTTACTGTAAATGCTGGCACAAATTTATCAGTACTCGAAAATCAATCAATAAATTTAAATGCTATTGCGCCAACAGGCTTGCAGTATCAATGGTCTCCAAGTGTTTATTTATCAAACCCAAACATTCTTAACCCAATAGTTAAACCATTACAAAGCACAAATTATACATTAACGGTTACCAATTTAAGCACTAGTTGCACCGCCCAAGACGATGTTTTTGTAAGTGTAGAAACGGTAATAAAAATACCAAATACTTTTACGCCTAATGATGATGGTGTAAACGACTTATGGGTAATACCAACATTAATTGGCAACCAACAAGTTGACATTAAAGTTTTTAATAGGTACGGGGTAATAGTTTATAAGTCTAAAGGTTACCAAAAAGCTTGGGATGCAAAACTGAATGGTAAAATATTACCTGCTGGCATGTATTATTATATAATTGACACCAAAGCTCCTACTAATAATTTGTATAAAGGGAGTGTTTTAATTGTGAAATAGGGCTTCTCAGTTTTAAGAAACTGAGCAAGGAAAAAGACCGCTGTTTTGCAACAAGCGGTCTTTTTACAACCAACCTAAACAAAATTTTTAATCTTTTTTATGCGAGAATAACCAAGGTAATAAGTCCTTTTCTGCAAAAGCCGAATCCCAACTATTATGATTGGCTTTTAGGTAAAGGTTAAACTTTGGCACATGTCCTAAGTCCCTTAATTTTTTATAAATATTATAGGAGAATTGTGGCGTAACCACATCATCTAATCCACCATGGAAAATCCATAAAGGCACATTTTTATACTTTTTGCAATTTTTAATATTATCTCCTCCGCAAATGGCAAAAGCAGCTGCAAAGGTTTTAGGTTCGCGACGTAGTATTTCATAAGTTCCCATTCCGCCCATAGACAAACCACCTACATAAATCTTACTATTATCAACAAAATCTTTCTTAAAAAAATCTTTGGTAAAGGCTGTTAAAAGCTTCATGGCTTTAGTGGGCTTTGCTCCTTTTTTAAAAGTAAAAAAGCGTTTGGTATTCACTGTTTCAATCTCAACATTTGCCCAATAGCTATCACTGCCACACTGAGGAAAAATCACTACTGCTGGATAGTTTTTTCTAAACTCTGGATCTAAAAACATTTTTGAGCCATTTGCCAATTGCCTTTCATTATCATTACCACTTTCACCACGTCCGTGTAAAAACAGCATTACTGGATATTTCTTGTTAGCATCAAAATTTTCGGGATATAAAATCCTTACTGGTAAAGTATCGCCATCCATCACAAAGGCAGTTTTAACAAAATCGCTTTTTGTTTGTGCATTTAAGCTAATGAAGCCTACGCAAAATATAGTTAATGCTATTAGTTTTTTCATTTTACGAGTCTAAAATCAGCCTCCTTAACATTTGCAGAACTGTTTCCAACAAACACTTTAAAATCACCTGGTTCGGCTACAAAATCTAAATTAGCATTGTAAAATTTAAGGTCGTTTTCTGTTAAAGTAAAAGTTACTTTTTTAGACTCGCCTGCTTTTAAAAATATTTTTTGGAAGCCTTTTAATTCTTTTACTGGGCGAGTGATTGAGCCTACTAAATCTCTAATATAAAGTTGTACCACTTCTTCTCCGTCTTTAGTACCTGTGTTTTTAACAGTTGTTGAAACCGTTATGTTTCCGCCTGATGTAATGGTAGTTTTATCCAAAATTGGTGCAGCAATATCAAAGGTAGTATAGCTTAATCCATAACCAAATGGATACAGCGGTTCATTGGTAACATCTAAATAATTTGAAGTAAACTTTTTAAACCACTCATCTTTTTGCATTGGGCGTCCAGTATTTTTATGACTGTAATAAATTGGAATTTGACCAACATTTTGTGGGAAAGTTGCACTCAATTTTCCTGATGGATTAACATCTCCAAATAAAACATCTGCAATAGCATTACCTGTTTCTGTACCGCCAAACCAAACATTTAATATTGCAGGTACAGTTTCATTTTCCCAAGATAAATCTAAAGGACGGCCATCAAAAACCACCAATACCACTGGTTTACCAGTTGCTAATAAAGCTTTTAGCAAACGTTGTTGGATAGCCGGAATTTTAATATCTGTACGGCTAGAGCTTTCGCCACTCATTTCAGAACTTTCACCTAAAGCAGCAACAACAACATCAGCTTTATTTGCAGCATCTACAGCTTCTTTAATAATTACAGCTTCGGGGCGGGTATCTCTTTTGATATCACGTCCAAACATGGTAGCTCTTGTTTGATATGCTGCATCTTCTACTAAATTAGAACCTACCGCATAAATAATTTTAGCATTGCTGCCAACAGCATTTTCTAAACCTGCTTTTACAGAAATGGCTTTACTTAAATCTGTAGATACAGACCAAGTTCCAGGCATATTTACTTTAGAATCTGCCAATGGACCAATTAATGCAATGGTACCTGATTTCTTTAATGGCAATAAATTATTCTGGTTTTTTAATAATACAAAACTTTTAGTAGCTGCTTCACGAGCAAACTTTAAATTTTCTGCTGTAAAGATTTTAGTTTTTGCTCTTTCATCATTACAATATTTATAAGGATCTTCAAACAAACCTAATTTGTATTTTGCTTCTAAAATATAACGGCAAGCCCTGTTAATATCTTCAATTTTAACCTTTCCTTCCTCTAAAGATTTTTTTAAAGTGGTTAAAAAGCCTTCGCCCACCATATCCATATCAACACCTGCGTTTAAAGCTAAAGCAGAAACTTGTTGTAAATCTCCTAAACCATGTGCTGTAAGTTCGTTAATGCCTGTATAATCAGTTACAACCATCCCTTTAAAACCCCATTCATTTCTTAACACATCTGTTAAAAGCCATTTATTGGCTGTGGCCGGAGTTCCGTTGATATCGTTAAAAGAAACCATTACTGTACCTGCACCTGCATCAATAGCAGCTTTGTAAGGAGGCAAATATTCGTTATACATTTTCACCAAACTCATATCGGTAGTGTTATAATCTCTACCAGCTTCGGCTGCACCATATAAAGCAAAATGTTTTACACAAGCCATTAAAGTGTTGATTTTTGTTAAATCATCTCCTTGGTAACCTTGCACCATTGCTTTTGCAATTTCAGATCCTAAAAAAGTATCTTCTCCACTACCTTCAGAAAAACGTCCCCAACGCGGATCACGCGAAACATCCACCATGGGCGAAAATGTCCAGTTAATACCATCTGCGGCAGCTTCTTCGGCAGCAATTTGTGCTGTACGCTTTATTAAAGCCATATCCCAAGTTGCGGCCATACCTAAAGGAATTGGGAAAACAGTTTTATAACCATGTATCACATCCATCCCAAAAATTAATGGAATTTTTAAACGCGTATTGTTTACTGCTAATTCTTGTGCGGTACGTATTTTTTTTGGAGTACTTAAACTAAAAAAACCACCTACTTGGCCTGCTTTAACTTTCTTCTCGATGTCTGAATTACCAGTTGAACCTGTAATGGCTTCGCCACCTGTTAATAGGTTCAATTGCCCAATTTTTTCTTCTACCGTCATTTTGGACATCAAATCTGAAATGAAAACATCCATTTTAGAATTTGAGGCGATGGATGCTGTTTGCGCAATAGGTTTTTGTTGTGCACATGCTACTACGGCTGTTAATGCACCAATGGTAAAAATATATTTTAGTACTTTCATAATTTTAATTGTTCTTTAGCAAGTATGGGGTAATTATTTTAATCCAGATATCGTAACCTTTGGCATTCATGTGTAGGTTATCAGCAACAAAAATATCGGTTAAAGGCTTTCCGTTTTCTTGCAACATGGCATCATATACATTAATATAACTGGTGTTTGGTTGCGCTGCCATAAATCTTTCTATCAACTGGTTGGTGTAAGAAAACTCGGGCATCATTTTCTCTCTGGCTACACTTGGTTTCATAGATACAAAACTGATGAGTGCATTTGGCAAATGCTTACGTGTTAAGTTGAAAAGTATTTTAAACCTATCAACCGTAATTTCTGGCGAATTACCTTCTGCAATATCATTCTCGCCACAATAAATCACCACTTGCCTTGGTTGGTAAGGGTATAAAATATCATCGGCATAATGGATCACTTCTGCCAAAGTTGATCCTCCAAAACCTCTGTTAATAGGTTGGTAGCTGGCAAAAGTATTTTCTAAAGCTTTCCAAAAAGTAAAAGACGAACTGCCTATAAAGAGAATACCTCCTTTTGGTGTTTTATTTTGCTGGTCTAATTTTTTAAAATCAACCATGGCATTATCAAAACGGTGTTTTACTTGTGCTTCCGATAA
This sequence comes from Pedobacter alpinus, assembly GCF_042684645.1. Taxonomy (NCBI): domain Bacteria; kingdom Pseudomonadati; phylum Bacteroidota; class Sphingobacteriia; order Sphingobacteriales; family Sphingobacteriaceae; genus Pedobacter; species Pedobacter alpinus. The sequence continues at coordinate 122,807 of NZ_JBHULV010000008.1, read as the reverse complement.
AAAAGCTACAAATAAAAGCATTATTAAAAGATTTATTTTTTTCATACTAATTTGCTTTTAATGGATTTAAAGACTTAGAAACGCCGTTTTGGTTAAAAGATTCGATGCTGAAATAATAAGTTTGGTCAATATTTAAACTTTTTAAATCCAATTGGTTTTCATCATAAACTAACCAAGAATTATACAGCTTATCTGGCGCAATGCCCCATTTAATATTATAACCTTGTGCATCTTTTACTTTATCCCAAGTAAGCATGGCATCTCTTTTATCTGCTTGTCTTATTACTTTGTAATTTTTAACGGTAGCAGGTAATTTTCCTTCTCCTTTTCCAAAAACCCTAAAACCAGAAATGGCTAAATTTGTAGTCGGTACTTTGATATTGTTATATCTTACATACCTTACTTTTTTAGGATTTTCTAATTCTACATAATCATTAGGAACGTCTTTAAAACTGTTTCTTTTATCAATTAAATTGAACCAAGTTTTACCATCTAAAGAACCTTCAACCGTATATCTGTGATACATGCTATCTGGTCTGCCGTATAAATTAGATTTATAATCGTGGTAATTGATTTGAACGGCATACACGTTAGACGCTTTTTCTAAATCAATTTGTAACCATTGTTTAGCATCATTTTTTTGAGCTACCCAAAAAGATTTTACATTTTCATCCGTTACGTGACTTGCTTTGAAAGTATCAATGGTAGATGAAGTGGTTACTGGTTTTTTGTAAGATAATAACATCCAACCTGTAAAATCGCCTTGTTTGCCAGGCAATGAAGGTGCGTAATGCGGATAATCGCCAAAAGAAGTATTGCTATACATTAAGCCATCTTTATCAAACCAAGTTGGAAAAACACATAACCTACGTTCCCAGTTTACATTTACCGATAAAGCCATTGAAGCAAAATGCCAATATTGCCCACCCGGACCAACCACGGTACTTCCATGCCCCGCACCATTGATATAACCTCCTGGTTTGTAAAAAACCGGATTGTTTGGTGCATAAGTATAAGGACCTAAAGGTTTATCGGCCATGTAAACACCATCGCCATACACATTAAATTCTGTGCCTGGTGCGGCATATTGCATATAATATTTTCCGTTATGTTTGGTTAACCAAGCGCCTTCCATATAACCTTCCATTGTGGAGACATGGTTATCTCCAAAACGTTCCCAACCGTGTTTTTCTTCTACCAAATTAAACAGCTCGGCTCTTTTTCCAATTGGAATAAATCTTTCATTTTTATTAAGTTCGATTCCATAAATTGGGTAAAGGTTGGATGAACCCCAAAACATATAAGCTTTATTATCGTCATCAATAAAAAAACTTGGGTCTTGTAAATTAGTTAAAATGGACGGAACCGCTTTCCAATCTCCTTTTTTAGGATTATCGGTATATAATAAACTCATCGCACCAGAGGGATCTCCGGTTACATACAGTACAGAGTCTTTATAATTATGTGCTGCCGGCGCATTAGAACCTTGGAAATACCATTTCTCGGGTTTAATAAAATCCCAATTGGCTAAATCTGATGAATGCCAATAACCTAAAGAGCGAGTGACGAACATATAATATTCTCCACGAAATTCAACTACTGCTGGGTCGGCACCAGAGCGGTAAGAAATGTTTTTGTCCGAATTATAAATCATGTAGGTATAATCCAGATTTATAGGATTGCAATAGGTTTGCATTTGCTGTTGTTGGGCTTTTGTAGTACTTAAAGCACTGCAAAATATTGCGACAAAAAATATATATTTTAATACCCTCATATTTTAATTTTTAAGATGCGGGCTTTCAAATCCAAGTTTTTTTAACCCTGCTTGTACATCTTCATCTTGCATAAAAAGTTTCCATAACAAGCCTGTTCTATAATTTTCTATCATTACCACCTGTGGCCCTTGGTCTATACCCAAATATTTTGTGGGATACCAGTTCTCGGTATCACTAAAGGCATCATAAAAACCATATTTGCCCCACAGCTTATCTTTTTTATTCTCATACCAATAACGCATAGCCGCCATAGATTCTTTTGGGGTATAAACAATTGATGAGATGGCTGCTGTTGGTGCAATTACGCCTTTGTCTTTTTCTGTTTGTGGCGCATGGCCTGCATAACCTTTAACAGAATAGCTAGAGGTTAAACCCCAACTTTGAGAATGATAACCTTTATAACTCAAAGGATTATCTACACACCACTGGTAATTTATTAAAGATTGATTCTTAGCTTCAATACCATAGTCTCCGTAAGCATCTTTTAAACCGTTTGGGTTTAAACCTAAGAAAGAATAGTGTGCCCAAAATAATGGGCCTCCGTTTTTAGATCCTTGATGCTTGAATTGTAACGGAGTATTTTTATAGTTTGATGGCGATTTGATTGCCCCATTTTTAGCCCAACCTTCATCATAAACAATTTTATTTATACCATGTGTAGGCGATGCGGCCGCCATCACATACATCACTAAACATTCGTTAAAACCATATACTGGTAAGTTCATTTTCCATTCGTTTTTTGGGCTCCAGTGCCAATACAAAACGTTTTTTTCATTTCTATACCAATCAAAATCAATTTCCTTCCAAAGTTTATCTGCCAAAGCAGCTAATTCTTTTTCTTTTTGATTGCCGTTTTTGAAGTATTGTTTTACACAAACCAAACCTTGCGCAACAAAAGCAGTTTCTACTAAATCTCCACCATCGTCAAACTTAGAAAATGGTTTAGTTTTACCAGTATCGCCATAAATCCAATGTGGCCAAGCCCCATGAAATCTATCGGCTTTTTCTAAAAAATTTAAGATTTTTGTTAACCTTTCAACTCCAGCATCTCTACTTACAAATTTTCTATCTATACCAGCAATAATGCCCATGATGCCAAAACCCGTAGCACCTGTGGTTACCACAGTGTTTTCATAATCAGGTTGGTCTATATGTAAACGTTCTCTTGCAGCTCCAGAGTTTACTTCTGCACCATCCCAAAAATATTGGAAAGTATGGTACTGAATGGTATCTAAAAGTTGGTTATCTGTTAGTGGTACATTCAGTTTTTTTTTATTAATACTACATGCTGTTAAACAAACAATTAAAACCAAATAAAATATATTCTTCATAATCTAAACTAAATTTTAGGACTTTTAAATCCTAGTTTTACAAGTCCAAGTTTCACCTCTGGACAACTCATAAATAAATCCCAAATAAGTCCAGTACGGTAATTTTCTATCATTACAATTTGTGGTCCTTGGTCAATAGCTAAAAACGAATTTGCAAACCAAGGGTCGCTTAAAGAAAAAGCATCTTTAAAACCATACTCTCCCCAAAGCTTATCACCAAGTTTGTAATAAAAAAATCTTATTGCCTGCAGAGACTCTTGTGGGGTGTAAGGTATAGAACCAATAGCTGCTGTAGGAGCAATATAGCCTCTATCATTGTTTGGAGAGCTTGCGGTATAGCCTCCGTTTATATCACTTGCAGTTAGCCCCCAACAATTTTCACTATAACCGGTAAAGTTTTTAGGATTTACCACACAGTAGTTGTAATTGATTTTACTGTGGGCGACGGTTTGCGTTTCATAATTGGCATAAGCATCTGTTAAACCAATTGGGTTTAAGCCTAAAAAAGAGTAATGTTCAAAAAATAGAGGTCCGCCATTATCGCTACCTAATGGTAAAGTGGTGTTATAAAAAGTACGCCCGTTCCGCATACTGCCATTACCTGCCCAGCCTTCATCATAAACAACTTTAGGGATGGTGTAAGTGCTTGATGATGCAGCCAAAACGTAAACCATTAAAGACTCGTTCCAGCCCCTAATGCGCAAATTAATATCCCAGCCAAAATTTGGGCTCCAGTGCCAATACAAATTGTTTCCTGTACCTTTTGTAAACCAGTTCCACTCCACGTTATTGTACATTTGATTAATGTCTGCCCGCAATTGGGTTTCGATAGGGTTGATACCATTAAAAAACTGTCTTGCAACTAACAATCCTTGCATCAAAAATGAAGTTTCTACCAAATCGGCACCATTATCTTTTGCGCTAAAAGCGATGACCTTACCGGTATTACCGTTAAGCCAATGAGGAAAAACTCCGAGGAAGGTATCGGCAGTTTTTAAGAACCCTACAATTTTTTGTAAGCGAGCCAAGCCTTCGGCTTTGGTAATAAAGTTTCTGTTGATGCCTACCACAATGGACATTATGCCAAAGCCAGAGCCGCCAGTGGTTACCAAGTCTCCAGAGGTGTTTCTTTCTCTGGCTAAACCACTATTAGGATGCCCAAAATCCCAAAAATATTTAAAGGTTTGCCTCTGTATAAGTGTTAGTAATTCATTATCTGTAATACGAGGGAATTTATCATTATCGTTTAAACCAGCCTGTAAAGAAATACGCAAAGGGTTTATTAGTTTTCCTCCACTTTGAGTGGTTAGGGATGCTGGCACCTGAAGTTCATAATTATTAAAAGACTCTAAAGTATTTTGGGTACTTATGCTAAGCACCAAACCATCTGGAGATAAGGTATAATTAATAGGTACATTTTGATTACTAGCTGCTTTTAAGGTAATAAGTGGTAATACTGTTTGTATAATTGGCGCAGTAAAAGTTATCCTTATAATAGGATTTACCTTAACATCTTTATAGGTTAAGGTGCCGTTATAAACTCCATCAACAGTAAATGAAATACTTGCATCTTGTGACTCGGGTGTTTCTGCTTGTTTTTTGCAATTTGTGAAAGCCAAAAAACAAAAAAAAACGATAAGCTTAAAACCTGTTAGACTGCTATTTTTCATTAGATGAGTTATAAATATAAGGCTGCCTAAAACTTTTTTAGACAGCCTTATTAAGTAAATATTTATTTACCTGCTATACCTAAGTTGTAAAGGGCTTTAATATGAGCATCTGGTAATATTGTATTGTAAACACGCATTTCATCTATCTTACCAGTCATGGCCGCAAATGTTACATCGGCATTGGTAGATTTACCTGGTATATTATTGTAATGTGCACCAATAATAATCTCTCCTGGTTCGTAGGATTTAAATAAATTATTACCTACACCACGGTTATTAAAAGAACCAATATTCACACCGTCGCCAAAAATATTAAATACACCTGTTGTACCATCGTAACGTAATACCAAATGAGTCCATTTATCAGCACCAATTATAGGTGATAAACTATTGTTTAAATTATCTTGTGACCCACCACCAACAGTTGTAAATCTTGGACCTACTCTTAATATATTTGTAGTTGTAGACGGGAAACTATTTGTGTTTAACCTAAAATCTAAACTCCCGTTAAAAATACCGGGACGAGCTATAGTAAATAGCATCGTTCTTTTAGATCCGTTATTCAAAATCTGAACCCAAGAACTTATTGTAAAACTTTTTAAAGAATCGGTTTTAAAGGCGTTTAATTGTGTAGCATAATAAAGATAGCCAGCGCTTAAATTTAATGCTTTCCCTTTTACGCCGCCATCTACTAGGGAGCTATTTACAGCTGTTGTAGGTGCAACACCACTTTTAGTCTCTTTATTATCAGTATCAAAACTCCAATAAGCCACCAAGTTTTTGGGATAAACTTCATCCGAACTTAAATAACCATCAATTTTACCTTCGTAACTGCTTGCCGACACACTTGGTAAATTGTTTGGGTTACCATCCTTTTTACAAGATGAAACAGCAATAACCATTGCACCTAGTACAAATAAATTATATATATTATATTTTAAATTTCTCATTTTTTTAAAATTAATAGCCAGGATTTTGAGTTAAAACACCTCTACTTAAATCTCTTTGAACTTGCGGTACGGGTAAAAGCTCATGTTTATTTGGAACAAACGCTTTACCATGGTTTTGCATCACAACAGCAACAGTTCCCCATCTTACCAAATCAAAAAAGCGTTCATGCTCCATTGCAAATTCTATTCTGCGTTCGAAATGAATTGCATCACGTAAGAGCGTTTGATCTCTTGTGGTAACATCTGGTAAAGTACCTGCAACTGCCCCTCTTCTTGCTCTTGCTCTTATGCTATTTAAAGCAGCAAGTGCATCTGTAGTATTTTGTGTACCACCAATTTCATTACTTGCTTCTGCATACATCAAAACAACATCTGCATAACGTAAAAGCCTAACATTGTTCCAAAAAGCAGAGCGACTATTTACTTGAGTTTGACGGGATCTAGGGCTTGAAACTTTATTGTTGTATCTTGGGTTTGGTAAGCCTGCCGGAACAGCTTCGCCGTAAAGAGAAGTACCACCGCTGTATAAAATAGTTCTCGCCTTACGCGGATCGTTTGGCTCATAAGCAGCATCTAAAGCTGTGCTAGGTACGTTAAAGCCCCATCCTAAATTCCAATCACCAGCGCCCCTTACTCCTTGAACTTGAGAATATTGAGAGCCGAAAATCGTAGGGTTTGCAGCATCTGCAGTAGCTTGCACTTCTAATATAGACTCTCTAGAATTTTCGCCAGCTTCTTCAAAAATATCACGATACGAAACAGATAAGTCATACTCTCCAGATTTCATTACCAAATCTGCAGCAGCTTGTGCTTGCGCCCATTTACCCTGTGTTAAATACACCTTGGCTAACAATCCATTTGCAGCACCAGCTGTAATTCTGCCAATAAACCTTCTATCATAGGCAGATTTTTGCAATAAATTTGCAGCGGCAAAGCGTAAATCGTTTTCAATAAATGCGTAAACTAAAGAAGGCGCACTACGTGGCACATTGGTTGAACCTACGGTACCAGTTGTTACGCTATCTATAATAGGTACTGCACCAAAAGAACGTACCATCATAAAATAAGCATAGGCTCTAAAAAATTTAGCTTGTGCTTCTGCATCTATTTTAAGAGATGGAGCCGTATTTGGATTTGGATCATTTTTAATCCTGTCCAAAATAAAGTTAGCACTAGAAATTAATCTAAAATGGCCTAACCAAAAACCATTAATTAAACCGTTAGCAGGAGTCATGGTAAAAGCATCCATTTCTTGTAATGTTGCACCATCTGATGGAGTGCTACCTTTATCAGCATCATCACTTCTTATATTGGTTATACCAACAAATGCCTGCACTGTAACATCAAAATTTCTAAGGTCTGAATATGCTCCGTTTATAAACTGATCATAAGGACCAGCGCCACCAGGAAAAGGATAATTGTCTATATTGTACTCACCTTGAGTGCGCAGATCTAAGAAGTTTCTTTGACAAGCACCAAGAGTTAGAGCAACCACCAATGTACCAAGTACAAAATGGCCAAATTTCAGCTTTAAAAATGTTTTCATTTTATATCTTATTTTAATGATTAAAAATTCAAATTAAGTCCAACGGTATAAATAGCTGGAATTGGATATACGCCATTATCAGCACCACCACCTAAAATGCTACCCACAGAAGCTTCAGGTGTGTAACCCGTTGCTTTGGTCCAAGTTTTTAAGTTTTGACCACTTACAAAAACACGAATATTTGATAATCCTAATGCTGTTAATTGCTTCTTATTAAAAGTATAACCTAATTGCAATGTTCTTAACCTAAAGTAGTCTCCTGGCTCTAAAAAATAACTACTCATAAAATAATTATTTGGTCTAGTACTATCTAAAATTGGCTCAATATTGCTAGAACCAGGTGTGGTATAAGCATTAAGTCGGTTACTTTCATAATTTACTACAGCAAAACGCTGGGTTCTGCGTTGAGTATATATAAAATTACCTGCAACACCTTGTCCTTCTGCAAGAAAATCAAAATTTTTGTAGCTAAATGATAAGTTTATTCCGTATAAAAAATCTGGTAATGGCGAACCTAAATTTATCCGATCATCTTGTGTAAGTACCCCATCACCATTAGTATCTTCATATGAAATATCGCCCGGTAGAGAATTTGGGAAAGTGGCTACATTATCCATATCAGCTGTTGATTGATAGATGCCTGTTTGGCGGAAGCCAAAGAAGTGACCAATGGATTCTCCACTAACAGTTCTGTTTACGCCTCCGTTACCGAATAAGCCAAAATTGAAGTTATTACCAATAGACTCTACTTTGTTTTTATTATAACTAAAATTAGGATTTACACTATATGTAAAATCATTTCCAACTTTATCTTTCCAACCTAAAGCAACTTCTATACCTTTATTACTAATATTTCCCATATTTGTTCTTAAATTTAATGACTCACTTGGCTGTATAACATTGGTTAAAATATCTTTAGTTGTTCTGTTATAAATTGCAACGTCAAAGTTCAATCTACTATTAAGTGCAAGTCCTTCAAAACCAAAATCAATACCTCTTACTACTTCCCATCGTAAATTAGGATCGGCAATGTAAGCAGGAGAAACAGAAGTAAACACGTTATCTCCAAAAACACCAACATCAGTAATGCTTACACCAGGTAAATACAAGTTTTCAGCGAAACCTTGTGCGTTACCTAAAGTACCCCAAGAACCTCTGAACTTTAAAAAATCAATCCCTTTAATATTAGATTTAAAAAAACCTTCTTCACTAATAACCCAACCTAAACCAACGCTACCAAAAGTCCCCCATCTGTTTTGTGGCGCAAATTTCGAAATACCATCTCTCCTTACCGAAGCGTTTACAAGGTACTTATTATCAAAAGCATAATTTACTCTACCAAAATAAGAAAGTTGGGAAGTTTCTGTACCTCCGCCACCAAGAGAAGGCGCTGGATTTGAGTTATTCACTATATCAATATACCAAAAATCTGGATGGTTTGGAATATTTAGTGTGGTGTCTCTTCTGCTACCGCTAACGTTTTGGCCAGCCCTATATAAAGAACTGAAACCTGCTAAAGTGGTAACTTTATGTTTTTCTTTAAATGTTTTATCGTACGTTATTGTATGATCTTGCTGATAACTCCTAGACTCTCCCTGATTCTGATTAACGCTAGTTCTAACATTTCTATCAAAAAAGCTTTCCGTTTGCGCCAAACCTTCACCTAAATTTATCAACGTAAACGGTAAAGGGCTATAGCCTCTAGACCCAGTAAAACGCATGTCCGCATTAAAAGATGACCTAATCTTAAAATCTTTTAACACTTTTAACTCGCCATAAACCGTACCTATTGCAAAGTAATTTTTGTTAACAGATGTTCTGTCATTACGGTTTAAGTTAGCAATTGGGTTACCAACTTGTGCCCTTTGAAAACTTGGCATGCTGTAATAAGTGTTTTCATCTAACTGTACGGGTGCAATTGGCGCTGCCCATAATGCGTTACTTAAACTTACAGCCGTTGGATTAAAAGAGGTACGAGAACCAGTAAAATTTGCTCCCAACTTAAAATTATCTGTTGGACGTATTTCTTGGTTAAATCTCACATTGTAACGATCGTAACTTCCGTTTTTAACCACTCCATCTTGTGTATTATAACCCAAATTTATAAGGGTTGAAGATTTACCTGAATTTGTAGAAACCGTTAAATTATTATTAGACATTGGTGCAGTTTGCATGATCAAATCTTGCCAGTCTGTGTCTGCTGTATAATTTGTATAATCGAACGGAGCAGCATTAAGGTTTGCCAATTGTGCGTTATACAAACGCTTAAAATCAGCTGCGTTTACTACATCAATTTTATCCACAATTTTTTGGATACCAGCAGAAGATTGGAAAGCAATAGTAGTTTTGCCTTCTCCCGCTTTTTTAGTAGTAATAACTATAACACCGTTACCACCTTGTACACCAAAAATTGCAGTTGAAGATGGATCTTTTAAAACCTCAATGCTTTCAATATCATTTTGGTTAAGATAATCAATCGTATTTTGAATAATACCATCAACCACATAAATTGGATTAGCAGAGTTGGTGCTATTTACACCTCTAATACGAACCACAGGTGAAGCACCAGGTGAGCCCCCATTTACGATAGTTAAACCTGCAACCTTTCCTTGTAAACTTGCAATTGGACTTAAGTTAGGAGATTTGCTAATCTCTTCTCCGCTTATTGAAGTGATTGAACCAGTTAAATCTCTCTTGCGTTGAGAACCGTAACCGATAACCACTACTTGATCTAATGCTTGATTTGAAGACATCAATTGAACATTGATGGAGGTTTTTCCACTCACCGAGATTTCTTGAGTTGTAAAGCCAAGATAGGTGAATACCAATGTGCCATTGCTAGGCACTGTAATAGCGTAATTACCATTTACATCTGTTTGTGTGCCAATGGTTGAATTTTTAACGCTTACGCTTACTCCAATAAGTGTTTCATTTCTTGCATCAGTTACCTTACCGGTAATTCTAACATCTTGTGCCGAAACATAAATAAAAGAGAAAAGACATAGCAGTAATAGTAAAGCTTTTCGTTTCATAATTTTTGTTGAATTAATATTAATTGGTTATGTAAAATTGATACCATTTACACTATAAACCAAAAAAACCACCTCAACATCACTACATCATGCTTTAATTTGTTGCAAAAAATACGACTTAAAAAGTGGTCATAAATAGAAATAAAGCCTTTTTAAGAACCAATGAAAGTTTTTTTAACTACATCAAGCATTACAGTTAAATCTTAATAAAAAAATATTTAGTGTACACATTTGAGAGGTAATGATGTAGTGCTAAAGCTCGATTAAAAACTCGTTCAAGTTTTTATCATGAGGTAAATTTAATTTTTTTCTTAACCTGTACCTTCTAATTTCAACTCCTCTAACACTAATATTTAATAAGGAAGCCATCTCTTTGCTGCTCATATTCATTCTTAAATAAGCGCAAAGTTTTAAGTCATTCGGCACAAGATCTGGGTGTTCTGCTTTTAGTTTTTTAAAGAAGTTTTCGTGGGTTTCGTTAAAGCTGGTTTCAAATAAATTCCAATCTCTTTCGTCATTCATTCCTTCGTCAATAATCTTTTGGAGGCGTTTTAATTGGTCATCTCCAAGTTTTTTGCCTTGGGCATCTTTCAGGTTGGCTATATCTTCTTTAATTTTTTGCAATAATTCATTTTTATAAACAATGTTCATTGCCGAGTTGGTCACTTCTCTGCCTTTACTATCTATCTCGGCTTGTAACTTTTCAGTTTTTAACTTAATCAATTTTTGCTCGTTAATTAAAGCCTCTTCTTTTAAATGTTCATCTCGCTCTTTTTGAAGCTTTAACTGAATTTCTGCTTCATGTTTACTCAACTTTTTAAAATACCATACTCTAATATAATAAACTGCTATTATCAGTAGTAAAAAGTAAAAAAGCATAGCCCAAACTGTGGCATAAAAAGGTGGTAATACCTCAAAACTAAAGCTCGATATTTCAGATAAAGAACCATCATTCACAACTGCCCTTACTTTAAAAGTGTAATTGCCATAAGGTAAATTGGTAAAGTCCTTTTGGGTAGCGTTTGTCCATGATGACCAGTTATTGGTAAAACCATCTAAAAGATATTGGTACTTAATTTTCCCCTGCCTGTAAAAAGGCAAACTATAAGTTATTCTAATGCTGTTTTGCGCATACTTAAGCTCTATTTGTTTTGAAAATGTTGGGTTTTCTGTAATGAGGTAGTTATTTGCAGCTATGTTTTCTACCCTACCAATAATAAGCTTAGGCAATACTTTCGGTTTTTGCATTAAACTTTGTTTGTTATAAATCACAAAACCATCATCAACACTTATTAAAAAAAGATTATCGTTTATTTTCGAAATGTTTTCATAATCTTGAACCATTCTTCCGTTTAAAACATTAAACATGCTAGAATCTAAAGTAAATTTTCCGGATTGTGTAAAATTGGCTAATGCTACTTTGCCATGGTCTATAAACCAATATCTTTTATCATCAGCTTTAATCACTTTATTGGATGGTGCAAAGCTTTTTAATTTTGAATTCAGTTCTCCGTATGGCGTAAAAAAATCACTTATATCGTTGTAAACATAAAATCCTTTTGATGATGAAAATATAATTTTACCATCTAAATTAAAAGTATTGGTTTGATAAGTAGTTGGTAATCCAGCTGTTTCATCGTAGGCTTTTACACGCTTAGCAGTTAGTAAATCTTCGGTTAAGTTTATTTTATAAACTCCTTTGTAAGGATGGCTTACCCAAATGTTGCCCCTATCGTCCTGTTCAACATACCTACTGGGTTCTCTAAATCCTGCAACCTTATGCGAAAAGGAATATCCGTTGGCCGTTTTGTTGTAAATAATTAGACCTGTATATGTTCCCTGTATCAGCTTATCTGGATATAGTTTCATCCGTTTAATTGTCCAGCCACCGCTTATATCAGCAATTTTTTGAATAACACCGTCTTTAACCAAATAAGTACCGTTATTATGACCACAAAAAAGTTGATTGTCAAAAACGGATAAATCCCAAACCTGGCCTTGAGAATTAGGAATAAATTTAAAATTAAATGATTGGCGATTGTTTTTAGCAGTATTCCAACTGCTATAATATAAACCTTGGTTTGTACCTAAATAGATATTGCCATTATAAATTATACTAGAATAAACGGTTCCAAATTCCCCATTTTTATCAAAAAAGAAATATAATGGGGAGTTTAATTCAACCCTATCAATGCCATTATCTAAACCTACCCAAAGGTTTTCTAAACTATCTGCATATAAACTTAAAGCAGTATTATTTTGCAAACCGCTTGATTTATTGATATGCTGCAAAATATTACCGTTTTGATTTACAATAATTATACCGTTTAAAATAGTACCGTAGGCATAGTATTTACCGAAAACTTTTACCCCATTATTTAGTTGATAGGTTTTTAGAAAATCACTTGCTTCATTTTTCCACGCAGTAAAGTTTAACCCATCATATATAAAAAGTCCATTTTTTGCAGTGCCAATAATAAATTTATTATCTCCAAAAGGCATTACGGAAAGTACTCCGTTAATTTCTGAACGGTTATTGTTTGGTATTTGAAAAAGTTTTTTTCCTTTAAGCTCGTAAAGCCCATTTTTAGATACTTCTACAAAAAACCTATTTCCAGCTTTTAATAAAAACAGAAAAGATCCTTTACCTTCTACCAATTCTATTTTATTGTTTTGATAGATATAAATATTAGCAAAGCTTTGAAAAATAACCCGGTCGCCATCTACATAAATCTTCCAAATTTCGTTGTTTAGTGTGGTTTTATCTTTCACCAAATTTTTTAACGAATGATATTTAAGTATGCCTTCCTGATTATATTCCCAGTAACCGAATTCTCCAAAACTACCGGTATAAATTCTTCCTTTGTGATCAGTAGCAACAGACCGAACGATTAAATCATTTGGCAATTCATGTGTTTGCCAAAACTTGCCATCAAAAGATAGCAGTCCGTCTGCATTACCAAAATAAACAATGCCATTATTACCTTTAGCAATTGCCCAATTTTGGTTACCCGCTTGGTAGCTTGACTTAAAAAAATTTTCAACATAAGGCACTCCAATATTTTGTATGTTTTGTGCAAAAACATGCAATACTGAAATAAAGATATAAATGGCAAAAGCTAAAACTCTAAGCTTCATTGGTTATTAAATGAATACTAATTTACAATTTTAACCCAAATATGGTATATCATTGGAGTAAAACACACTCAAAATATTTTATTTAAGCGCAGGTGCTAATTTGCTCCACACGTTTTCTGCTAATATTTTTTGTCCTTCTTTTGTGGGGTGTATCCCGTCTTTTTGGTTAAGCGATGCAATTCCACCAACATTTTCTAATAAAAAAGGAACAAAAATCATATCGTTCTTTTTTGCTAGCAAACTAAAAGTCTCCTTAAAATCTTGAGTATATTTTTGGCCCATGTTAGGAGGCATTTGCATACCTTCCATCACCAAAATTGCATTAGGATATTTCTGCTTAACCTTGTCAATTATAGCTTGTAGGTTTGCCCTAGTTTCATCTGTTGATATTCCTCTTAAACCATCGTTTGCTCCTAATTCTAATACAAAAACATCAATAGGTTGTTTTAAAAGCCAATCTATTCTACTTTTACCCCCGGCAGATGTTTCACCACTTAAACCACCATTAATTACTTTATAGTTTAGGTTTAAAGAATCAATTTTTTGCTGAATTAATGCAGGATAAGCCTCAGATTGTTCTAAACCTAAGCCAGCAGTTAAGCTTGTTCCAAAAAATAATATATTCTTGGCTGCAACGTTAGCTGTTTTCTGGCTTTCGGCCTGTGCTTTTTCTTCGTTCTGGGATTTATTAGATTGATTTCCACAAGCCACAGCAAACAAAGTGATGAATAATAAAGTTGAAGTAATTCGTAACATAATTATATATTAAAATCAAAAATGAGCTTTAAATGTTAAAACCTATCATTTAAACAGATATTTTAGCCATTAGTTTAAATAATCATCGTATCAATAATCTGACCGAATGCAAGATTTCAATATTTTAGACATCAGAAACGTTAATAAAACATATATAAGCGCAGGAAAATCTTTGCAAGTGCTCCATAATATCAATTTTTTTGTAAAAAAAGGATCGTCTCTTGCTATTACAGGTGCATCCGGAAGTGGAAAAACAACTTTATTAGGTTTGTGTGCAGGTTTGGATAAAGCTACAGAAGGCAACGTTATTTTAAACGGTATTGATTTAAAAGGCTTAACTGAAGATGAGTTAGCCGCTGTAAGAAACCAGCATATTGGCTTTATTTTCCAAAATTTTCAGTTAATGCCCACTTTAACCGCATTAGAAAACGTGATGGTTCCGTTAGAATTGCGTAGAGAAAAGAATATTAAAACTATTGCTTTAGACTTATTGGATAAAGTTGGACTGGCAGATCGTTCTCATCATTACCCTATTCAACTTTCAGGCGGTGAGCAACAGCGGGTTTCTTTGGCCAGAGCTTTTTCTACCAAGCCGGCAATTTTATTTGCCGATGAACCTACCGGGAATTTAGATGGTGAAACCAGTGTTAAGATTGAGCAACTTTTGTTTGATTTAAATACCCAAGCAGGCACAACTTTGGTAATTGTTACCCACGATTTAGAACTTGCCGCTAAAACCAATAGAATCATCAAAATTAAAAATGGCGAAATTATTAGCGATGAACCTACTCTTGAAAATCCTACAATCATCAATCAAACTGTTTAAATTGTGAATAATCAGAGAAAAGGAATTGATTTTGCTTGGGTTTTAAAAATGGCCTGGCGAGATAGTCGGAAAAATAAATCAAGGTTATTACTATTTATATCTTCTATTGTTTTGGGAATAGCCGCTTTGGTGGCGGTATATTCTTTTAGAGATAATTTAGAGCGAGATATTGATAGCCAAGCCAAATCTTTAGCTGGTGCCGATTTAACTTTTGAAAGTAGAAAACCCGCTGAAAAAGATTTCGCTAAATTATTAGATACGCTAGGCGATGAGAGAAGTACCGAAAGAAGCTTTGCATCTATGGTTTACTTTATTAAAAACCAAAATAGCAGGCTGGTACAAATAAAAGCATTACAAGGAAATTACCCATTTTATGGCGAAATAGAAACCAAACCAATATCCGCAGCAAGAGCTTTTCAGAAAGGAAGAAGTGCCATTGTTGACCAAACATTGATGCTTCAATACGGTGCTAATGTTGGCGATTCTATTAAAGTTGGGTCACTCAATTTCGAAATTGCTGGGGCCTTAGAAAAAGCACCAGGTCAAACCGGTATCACTGCTGCTGTTGCGCCAGTGGTTTACATTCCATTACAATATTTAGAAGAAACAGGCTTAACACAAATTGGTAGTAGAATTCAGTACAAATACTATTTCAAGTTTAAAGATGCAAAAGCGGTTGATAAAGTTATAAAAAGCTTAGAGCCAAAAGCAGAAAAAGCTGGTTTTGAGATAGAAACCATTGCCTCAACAAAAGAAAGTACAGGGCGGTCTTTTAAAGATTTAAGTAAGTTTTTAGCCTTAGCAGGCTTTATTGCCCTTTTATTAGGCTGTATTGGTGTTGGTAGCGCTATCCATGTTTATATCAAAGAAAAACTGAGTGCCATTGCTACTTTGCGCTGTTTAGGCGTAAAAGCAAAAGAAGCGTTTTTAATCTTTTTATTACAGGTTTTCTTTTTAGGTTTATTAGGCGGCATTTTAGGAACCGCTTTAGGCACCGCAATCCAATTTTTACTGCCTACCGTTTTAAAAGATTTTTTACCAGTAGAAATTTCCATGCAAATTTCATGGTCGGCAATTGCGCAAGGCATAGGTTTGGGTATTGTTATTTCCATTTTGTTTGCCTTACCCGCATTATTAAGTGTGCGTAAGATATCACCATTAAATGCACTAAGAGCATCTTTTGAGAGTAATAACAACAAATTCGATTTGCAAAAAGGATTGGTTTATGCACTCATTTTTTTGTTTGTATTTGGCTTTACCTATTTACAAATGGGCAGTTGGTTGCAGGCATTAGCGTTTACGGGAAGTATAATTATTGCCTTTATACTGCTATTTATCATTTCGCAATTGTTAATGTGGTTGCTAAAAAAATCCATTCCGCAGTCTTTAGCTTATGTGTGGCGACAAGGTTTTGCAAATCTATATCGGCCAAATAATCAAACTTTAATGCTAACAGTGTCAATTGGTTTATCTACTGCATTTATTTGTACGCTGTTTTTTGTACAGGGAATTTTAATTAAAAGTGTAACGCTTGCATCCGGAAATGACCAGCCAAATATGGTTTTGTTTGATATTCAGCCCGACCAAAAAGATAGCATAGCAAAAGTTACCAAGCAATTTAATTTGCCAGTTATCAATCAAGTTCCAATTGTTACCGTAAGAATTGAATCTATAAATGGCAAAAACGCTACAGATTTAGCTGTTGCTGATAGCTTATCTTCAGAAAAAAACAAAAAAGAAGAAGGCGAACCATCACAAAGAGCTTTTAGAGGCGAATTGAGAGTAACTTTTCAAGATACTTTAACACAGGCAGAAAAAATAACAGATGGTGAATGGGTTGGCAAGATTACAAAGCCAACAGAACCGGTTTACGTTTCTTTAGAACAAAAATACGCCGAAAGAATTAAAGTAGAAGTTGGCGATAAGATAGTATTCAACGTTCAGGGAGTATTGTTGCCCACCGTAGTTGGAAGTTTAAGAGAAGTAAACTGGAACCGCATGCAAACCAATTTTAGGGTTGTTTTTCCGGCAGGAGTTTTGGAAGAAGCACCACAATTTCATGTATTGATGACTAACCTACCTGATAGCAAAGCCTCTGCAGGCTATCAAACAGCTATTGTAAAAGCTTTTCCAAATGTTTCTATGATTGATTTAAAACTCATTCTAAAAGTTTTGGACGAATTGCTTTCTAAAATTGGTTTTGTTATTAGATTTATGACCGCTTTTAGCATGGCAACAGGCTGGATTGTATTAATAGCCTCAGTTATGATTAGTAAAAACCAAAGATTACAAGAAAGCATTTTGCTACGAACATTAGGTGCAAGCAGAAAACAAATATTAACCATTACGGCATTAGAGTATTTATTTTTGGGAATAATTGCAAGTGCAACCGGAATAATACTGGCACTTGTTGGTAGTTGGGCTTTAGCTGTATTTAGTTTTAATAGCACTTTCACACCAGATATATTGCCCATTCTTGTACTGTTTTTAATTATTTTGGCTTTGGTAGTGCTAACGGGAGTTCTAAGTAGCAGAAAAGTATTGTATCGCCCGCCTTTAGAAGTATTAAGAAATCAATAACGTAACCTAAATTTAATTTTTAGTTTTATTTTATAAACTAAATTTGGACTATTATTTATCAAATTTTAAATCAAAACACCATGAAAAAAATTACGCTCACTAGTTTGTTGTTTTTAGTTATCCTATCTGTAAATGCACAAAACTTTACAGTAGGTACTTTTAATTTACGTTTACAAAACACATCTGATGTTGGTAATTTATGGGCCGATAGATCAAATGCGGTAAGTGATTTAATCAGATTTCATGATTTTGATGTTTTAGGCACACAAGAAGCTTTTAAAAACCAATTACAAGATGTTTTAACTGCTTTACCAGATTATGTTGTTTATGGCAAAGGGCGTGATGACGGAAAGGATGCTGGTGAGCACTCTGCAATTTTATACAAAAAAGACAAATTTGAACTACTAAACCAAGGAGATTTTTGGTTATCAGAAACGCCAGAACAACCAAGTTTAGGTTGGGATGCTACTTGTTGCAAAAGAATATGCTCTTGGGTTTTATTAAAAGACAAAAAAACCAAAAAGTCGTTTTATGTTTTTAATGCCCATTATGATCATCAAGGAGTAATTGCTCGTAAAGAAAGCAGTAAACTTATTTTGGCAAAAATAAAAGAAATAGCGGGTAACAAACCTGCTATTTTTATGGGCGATTTAAACGGAAACCACAGTAGCGACCCCTATAAAATAATTGCAGAAAGTAATTTATTAACCGATAGCTACACGCAAGTAAAATATCCTTATGCAAATAATAATTCTTTTCAAAATTTTGGTAAATCAGTAAAAGGCACAGCTATTATAGACCATGTTTTTGTGAGTAAGCATTTTATTACTAATAAATGGGGTGTTTTAAGTGATACTTATCAAGGTAAATATCCATCGGATCATTGCCCTGTTTTGGTTAAATTGGCTTTAAAATAGAGCTTTTAGGGTTATTTAACCACAGAGAAACGGAGTTTTTATTTAACCACAGAGGGAACAAAGTTTTACACAGAGTGAACAAAGTTTTGAAGGATTATCCGACTGTTAAGAATCTGCGAAAATCTGCGAGATCTGCGGGAGAAAAATTAACACACCTCTATTTCTTTTTGGTGAAAATGTTTTAACCACAGAGAACTCGGAGGGCACAGAGTTGGGTGTTTAAAGATTCATTCAACCGCAAAGGAAATGGAGTTTTTTGAAGGATTATCCGACTGTTAAGAATCTGCGAAAATCTGTGAGATCCGAGGGAGAAAAATTAACACACATCTATTTCTTTTTGGTGAAAATGTTTTAACCACAAAGAACTCGGAGAACACAGAGTTGGGTGTTTTAACTAATACAAGGAAATAAACGTTACAAAATAGGTATCCATAAAACAAAAAAACCTTAATTTCTTAAGGTTTTTTTGTTTTTATACTCTAGCAACTTTAGGTGCTACCGGTTGCGGAATTTTAACATAATAACCAGTACCATCATAAGGACGTTTACGCGGATGCTCTTTACAATGAATAGAGCAAGCGCCGTCTAATTCTTCTCCACATGCTGCACATTGTGTAAAGTGCTTATTACACTCTGGGTTTGCACAGTTAATCATTTTTGGAGTAGTTGTACCGCAATTGCCGCAAGTAGAAATAAGCACAGGGTTTACCTTATTCACATCAACCGCTAAACGGTTATCAAAAACATAACATTTACCTTCAAAATCTTTTCCATCGGCTTCCTTTCCATATTTTACTATACCTCCATGTAACTGGTAAACATCGTTAAAACCTTCTTTCAATAATAGTGCAGATGCTTTTTCGCATTTAATGCCACCAGTACAATAGGTTAAAATCTTTTTGTCTTTATATTGAGCCAGCTCATTTATCATGGCTGGAAAATCTCTAAAATTATCAATATCTAAAGTGACTGCATTTTTAAATTTGCCCATTTTATGCTCATAATTTGAGCGTACATCTAAAACAACCACGTCATCGCGGTCTTTCATTTCTGCAAATTCTTTAGGCTCTAAATATTTACCAGTTTGCTTAGTTGGGTCAATATAATTAGGGTTCTTTAAACCCGAATAAACTATTTCAGATTTATACCTTACATGTATTTTAATAAAAGAAGGTTCATTAACCTCATCAATTTTAAACTCGGTAGCATTAAATCTGCCATCGGCATAAACATAATCCATGTAAGCCTTACAAGCTTCAACAGTACCAGAAACGGTTCCGTTAATACCTTCATCGGCAATAATTACACGACCTTTTAAGCCATGTGCTTTACAAAATTTTAAATGTTGTGCGGTGTATTGCTCCCCATCCTGGATGTGGCTATAGCAATAATAAAGAAGTGTTTGGTAAGCTTTCATATTTCATTGATATCGCTGTAAACGATGTTAAATGAGCAGCAAAGATATTAAAAACGTTATAAACCAACCAAATATTTATGTGTTACTCGTCACTTTTGATGATTTAGCACTGAAAACAAAAATCAGCCCTTAATTAATTACTTAAAAATCTTATTTTAAAAACCTAATTATAACGATATTTAAAACCTAGGTAAATACATCATAAAATGAACAATCAAATACAACTCACCCAAGATTTTGTAATAGAAGAATTAAAAAATGCTGAAGCAGGACATGATTGGTGGCATATAGAACGAGTATGGGAAAGCGCAAGAGAAATTGCAAAGCAAGAGAAAGTAAATTTAAAGGTTGTAGAATTGGCAGCTTTACTGCATGACATTGCCGACGCAAAATTCCACGATGGTGATGAAGAAATAGGGCCACAAAAAGCAGGCGATTTCCTTAAATCAATTAATGTTGATGAAGAAACGGTTGTGCATGTGCAAGAAATTATCAGAAACATGTCTTTTAAAAGCAGTTTAGGGGAGGTTAAATTTACATCGCCAGAAATGTTAGTGGTGCAAGATGCTGATAGATTAGATGCTATTGGTGCTATTGGGATAGCTAGAGCTTTTACTTATGGTGGTTTCAAAAACAGAGAATTATATGACCCAGCAATTAAACCAGCAATAAACCAAAGTAAAGAGGCTTATAAAAACACTACAGCCCCAACCATCAATCATTTTTATGAAAAATTACTGCTATTAAAAGATAAAATGAATACCTTAACCGGGAAGCAAATTGCCAAACAACGTCATGATTTTATGGTACTGTATTTGGAACAGTTTTTTGCAGAATGGGAAGGGAAACGATAATGGAAAATACTTTTTTATATTTTGGATACGGTAGTGGTTTAAACCTTACGATGGTAGAGTTTAGGGTAAACGAGCCTGTTAAGTTAATGGATAAAGGCGAATTGAAAAATTATGCTTTTAGGTTTAGTCGTAAAAACCCTGATGGTAGTGCAAGAGGCAATTTACAACCTGCTGAAAATGAATACACTTTAGGCTTATTATATCAAATTGATGAAAAAAAGTTTGAGCAGTTATCACAAACAGAACCAGAATACAATTTAAAAGAGTTTGATATTATTACAGAAAATGGAGTTGTAAAAGCCTTCGCATTTATTTGCTCGCATTGCGAAACAGGAATATATCCCGATTTAAAATATGTAGAAAATATTATTTCAGATGCAATAGCTCACAATTTTCCAGAAGATTATATTGAAAAAATTAGGTCGCAAGCACCAGCCAAGTAAAATAGCCAAGCATGGTAATACCACTTAATAAAGTCATGCGCATTGCATTAACAAAGTTTGCGGCTTTATTATCTTTTATCACTTTAAAAAACCACCAATTAAAATAAGCAAACAAAGGCAAACAGCAAGCGGCAAAAACATAAAAATTAAATAATTGCTCCTGCTTTAACCAAAAGTAACACATCAGGCTTAAGCCTAAAAAAAACACCAAGCCTGCAAACACAAAAGAGCCTTTGTAACCAAGCAATATACTTAACGTTTTATCGCCTCTTTTACCATCCTCACTGTGTTGGTAAATTTGAGTAAGCGGGTAAGAGGCTCCAATCAAACAACTACAAATTAAAGCAGGTATAAAATCATCGGCAGTAAATGCTATAAAGTCTGATGCAACGGCGGTATAAACTGTATAATAAATAAACCCTCCTTGAAAAATAAACACCACCAAAAAGCTAATAATTGGGTATTTCTTAAGCCTAATACTAGGGTGGCTGTATGCTTTAGAAAGGAAATTATACATTAAAACACAAACACCAAACTTAATATTTACCAATAAAGCCAAGAGCACACCAACCCATTCTAAACTAATTGCCGTAATGTATAAGGAGTAATTAACTTTAGGCGGCATTTTAATTAAAGCAATACTGCCTTCGTCTTTATCAAAAAAACTATTGTAGCCATTACTTGCAGGGTAAATAAATAAATGTAATATTAAAAAAACCAGTACGGCACTAGTATTGTTAACAATAGTAACATTAGCTATTGCAAACAAAAATACAGGCAACAACAGTAAAGAGAATGGCAACCTAAGGTGCAGTAATACAGATTTAAATCCTTTAGTCATTTAAAATATTAATAATCAAAATTATAAAAATAGATTAGATGACCAGCATCATATCAGCAATTGGAACAAGCAATCCTAAAAATAAGTTTTCTCAAGAGCAAATTTTTGAGTTTATGAAAGATGCACACCAATTAGATGAACAAAACGCAAGACGCTTACATAAACTTTATCAGGTTTCGGGTATTGATAAAAGACATTCTGTTTTAAATGATTTTGGATCAAAAAGAGGCAACTACAGCTTTTTTGGGAATGATTTAGGTTTAATGCCGTTCCCTACAACTGCACAAAGGGGCGCAATTTTTCAATCAAATGCTTTAAGTTTAAGCCTTTCGGCGATTGATGATTGCTTAAAAAAGCTCCCTGATTTTAAAATAAAAGAAGTTACACATTTAATCACCGTAAGCTGTACCGGCATGTATGCACCCGGTTTAGATATTGAACTTGTGGAAAGCTTAGGCTTAAATAAAGCTGTAGAACGTACTTGCATTAATTTTATGGGTTGCTATGGTGCTTTTAACGCATTAAAATTTGCCGATTATATTTGTAAAGCACAAAAAAAAGCCAATGTTTTAATTGTTAATATAGAGCTTTGTACCTTACATTTTCAAAAAGAAAATACTTTAGATAATTGGTTGGCTAATTCGCTTTTTGCTGATGGTGCATCGGCAATGATTGTTCAAAATGAAGAGAATACACAAAAAAAAGTATTTGAACTGCATACTTTTTACACAGAAGTAGTAACTACAGCAAAAAATGAAATGGCTTGGAAAATTGGCGATTTTGGTTATGAAATGCAACTCACCAATAAAGTTTCTAAAGAAATACAAACCGGTATTAAAAGCATTGCCAATAAACTGCTAGAAAAAGCTAATTTAACATTTAAAGATATTACATCTTATGCCATACACCCCGGCGGACGTAAAATTTTAGAAGTTTGCGACCAAGTTTTTGAACTTAAGAACAATGAAAATGATGTTGCGTATTCGGTTTTGAAAAATTATGGTAACATGTCATCTGCCACAGTAGTTTTTGTTTTGGATGAATTAAGTAAGAAATTAAAATCAAAAAAAGAGGAAGAATACATTTTGAGTTTTGCTTTTGGTCCGGGATTAACTTTTGAAAGTATGATTTTAAAACATGCCTAATTTTAGCCAAAGAAGTACCGAAGAAGAAATTATGGATAATTTCTCTTTACCTAAAGAGGAGATTGACCCAGTTTTAAAGGAGTTGGAAACCATTAATAAATTATTAGGCGGTTTTTCTGTTTTTTACGATGCCTTTGATAAAATTAACATCAGGATTGGTGATAGCATTTGCGATTGGGGTTGTGGCGGTGGCGATAGCTTAAAAGTATTAGACAGCTATTTTAGAAAAAAAGGTTTAAAATTAAATTTTATAGGTGTTGATGCTACGGCAGCAGCAGTTGATTATGCAAATAATGCCAATAAAAACTATCCAAATTTAAAATTTAGGTTGGCCAATGTTTTAACTGAACCTTTTAAAGAAAACGAGTTTGATGTGGTAATTAGTTCTCTATTTACACATCATTTTGATGATGATGCTTGGGTAGAACTGGTAAAGAAAATGATTGCTGCTTCAAAAACAGCGGTAGTCATCAATGATTTACATCGCCATCCTTTGGCATACCATTCTATAGGTTGGTTAACGCAATTGTTTTCTAAATCGGCAATGGTAAAACATGACAGTAAGCTTTCTGTATTAAGAAGTTTTAAGCGTACAGAATTAGCATATTTATTACAAAAAGTTGGTGCAAAAGACTATACCATTAAATGGATGTGGGCTTTTAGGTGGCAAATTATCATTTATAAATAAGGCGGAAAGCTGAAAGCAGAAAACCTTTATGGCGACTAATTGATTGAATATACAAATGAGTGCAAAAAAACCTAAAATTATAATTGTTGGTGGTGGCTTGGCAGGTTTAACCAGTGCAATTTTATTGGCAAAAAAGGATTTTGAAGTTGTACTTATTGAGCGTAAAAGCTATCCTTTTAATAGAGTTTGTGGTGAATATGTAAGTAACGAAGTTTTACCTTTTTTACAAAGCATCGGCTTTAAGCCTAATGATTATGGAGCCGCAAAAATCAATAAATTAGTCATTACATCGCCAAAAGGAAATTCGCTAAAAACTAATCTAGATTTAGGCGCTTTTGGCATAAGTAGGTTTGAGCTTGACATTGCTTTGTACCAAATAGCTTTAAAAGCTGGAGTTACTTTTTTATTAGAGCAAAAAGTTAACAACGTCACTTTCAAAGATCAAATTTTGGAAGTTGAACTAAATAATAAAACTTTACAGGCCGATTTAGTTATCGGAGCCTTTGGAAAAAGATCAAACTTAGATCAAAAATTGAAGCGTAATTTCTTTTATCAACGTAGTCCTTACGTTGGCGTTAAATATCATATCAAAACAGATTTTGCTAAAGACCTTATTCAACTCGATAATTTTAAAGGCGGATATTGTGGATTGAGTAAAATAGAAAAAGATTTATACTGTTTATGTTATTTAGCAGAGAATAAATACTTAAAACAATACGGTAGTATTGCTGCAATGGAAGAGAATATCCTCTACCAAAACCCACTTTTAAAAAATCATTTTAAAAATTCTCAATTTATTTGGGAAAAGCCCGAAACCATCAATGAAATATCTTTCGAAAAAAAATCTTTAATAGAAAACCATATATTAATGTGTGGCGATACCGCAGGAATGATTGCCCCACTTTGCGGAAACGGAATGGCAATAGCCATACATTCGGGAAAAATATTAGCTGAAGAAATTATTGCTAATTGCAGTAATGGTTTAACACCACAAAAAAGATTAAACCTAGAGGCGGCTTACGTTAAAAACTGGAATAATCAATTTGCATTACGCCTAAAAATTGGTCGAGGAATTCAAAATTTATTTGGCAATAACATATTGACTGAAATTGCTGTAGCAAGCTTGAAAAAACTCCCTTTTCTTACGCAAGAAATTGTGAAGAAAACTCATGGTAATTCATTCTAAAATAATATTTACCTTGCATTATGAAGTTACGTACCCTTGTTTTCATTAATGCCTTTGCGGTTGGTATTTCCATAGCTGCGGTTAACCTTTATTTCCAACATAATTGGTATTATTCTGGCGTATCTTTGGTAAGTGCAACCATTGTAAGCTACTTTGTTTTCTATTTTTTGATAGAAAAATACGTTTACTCCAAAATTAAAATCATTTATAAAATGATACATACTTTAAAACTAGGTAAAGATTTAAAGGATGCTTTAGGGGAATATGTTAGTCCAGACCCGATAAATGATGTTGAACAAGAAGTTAAAGAATGGGCTAGAGACAAAAAAATTGAAATAGACGATTTAAAAAAGCAGGAGAAATTTAGAAGAGAATTTCTTTCAAATATATCTCACGAATTTAAAACTCCACTTTTTGCAATCGAAGGTTATGTAGATGCTTTACAAGATGGGGGTTTAGAAGACCATGATTTGGCACACAAGTTTTTAGATAAAGTTTCTAAAAATGTAGAACGCCTAAGTTTCTTAATTAAAGATTTAAACGAAATATCTAAGCTAGAAAGTGGTGAAATACCCATTAACTATCAAAAATTTGAATTAACTGCCTTAATTAAAGAGGTAAAAGAATCTTTAGAGTTAAAAGCGGCAAAAAATAACATTTCCTTAATTTTTAAAGAAAAATACGATGTACCCACTTGGGTTTATGCAGATAGGGAAAAAATCAGGCAGGTATTGGTAAACCTCATTAATAATTCATATAAATATGGTAAACCAAACGGTACAACTGCCATATCTATATTTAGTTTACACGATCAGTATTTGGTAGAAATAACTGATGATGGTATTGGAATTAATGAAGAACATTTACCTCGGTTATTTGAACGCTTTTACCGTACAGACAGTAGCCGATCAAGAGAAATTGGCGGTTCTGGCTTAGGTTTAGCAATCGTAAAACATATTGTAGAGGCGCATCATCAAACTATAAATGTGAGAAGTACCCATAAATTAGGGTCAACTTTTGGCTTTACCATTCAAAAACATAAGGATGTTTTAAATATTCCGTTAATTAATCAAGACTAATACTAAAACTTAACATTCTGTTAACATTGGCGTGGTACTTTTGCAGTTCATAATATTGAACTAAAAATGAATAATATTTTTTCTTATTTCATCCCTAAAGACAGAAAATTTTTTCCTCTTTTCGAAAACGCAAGTGCTAACTTGGTAGAGATGTCTGTGTTACTTAAGCTTTTGGTAGAAACAGATGATTTAAAAGTTAGGTTGCCGCTGCACAAGCAAATTGAGCAATTAGAGCATAAAGGAGATGAAATTACTCATCAAGTTTATTTAGAGTTAAGCAAAACCTTTATCACCCCGTTTGATAGAGAAGATATTCATGCTTTAGCTACAGCTTTAGATGATGTTGCTGATTATATGCATGGCAGTTCAAACCGTATTTTATTATATAACGTTAACGAATCTACCGAGGCTATTAAAAAATTAGCTGAGTTAGTAGGACAAGCATGTGTTGATGTTGATAAAGCCATTAAAGAGCTTAAAAACTTAAAAAACATAAGACTTATTGCAGATTCTTGCGTACGTATTAACAGTATTGAAAACCAAGCTGATTACGTTTTTGACAAAGCAATTGGAGATTTATTTGACTTTGAAGACGATGCTAAAGTAATTATGAAGTATAAAGAAGTACTTAGTGGTTTAGAATCAGCCACGGATATGTGCGAAGATGTTGCTAATGTTTTAGAAACCATTTTGGTTAAAAACGCTTAAATTTTAAATATTAAAACAAAAAATGGTTACTACGCTTCTTGTTATTGTTATAATTTTAGCTATAGTTTTTGACTTTATAAATGGTTTTCACGATGCGGCAAACTCAATAGCCACCATTGTGTCAACAAAAGTATTAACGCCCTTTCAGGCAGTTTTATGGGCAGCAACTTTCAACTTTGCCGCTTATTTTTATTTTACAGATCATAAAGTTGCCGATACCGTTGCCAAAACGGTTTTTGCGCAATATATTACGCTAGAAGTTGTTTTATCAGGCTTAATTGCTGCAATTTCTTGGAATTTATTGACTTGGTATTACGGAATTCCATCTAGTTCTTCGCATACATTAATTGGTGGCTTTGCTGGCGCAGGTATGGCAAAAGCTTTAACACTAGGCGAAACTGCATTTAATGCGGTTAACTTTACCCCAATTATTAAAGTGGTATCTTTTATTGTCTTGGCGCCTATTATAGGTATGATAATAGCTGTAATTATTAATTTAATTATTATAAATCTCTCTAAAAATGCCAGACCATCTACTGCCGAAAAATGGTTTAAAAGACTTCAATTGGTATCTTCTGCTGCATTAAGTTTTACGCATGGCGGTAATGATGCTCAAAAAGTAATGGGTATTATTTTTATGGCTTTGGTGGCAAATAATGTATTAGATGTTAATTCGCCAATGCCGGAATGGATACCGCTATCTTGTTATGCTGCAATAGCATTAGGAACCATGAGTGGTGGATGGAAAATTGTGAAAACAATGGGTACAAAAATTACTAAAGTAACATCATTAGAAGGCGTAAGTGCTGAAACAGCGGGTGCGTTAACCTTGGGTATTACAGAACATTTTGGTATTCCGGTATCTACAACACATACCATAACAGGTTCTATTATTGGTGTTGGTTTAACAAAAAGAATATCAGCAGTAAGATGGGGAGTTACTTACAGCTTATTATGGGCTTGGGTATTAACTATACCTGTATCAGCAACTTTAGCAGGTGTTGTATTTGCAGTTGTTCATTACGTATTTTAAATAAAAATACCCCAATTATCTTCAATCCTTGCTTTTAAAAAAGCAGGGATTTTTTTTGTTAAAAGGTGCTCATTTTCTTATCCTTTAAACTAAGTAAGCCAAATATAGGACCTACTGCCAAAACCAAAAATAAATACTGAATACTCAAAAATCCTGAAAGCATTTGCATCAATTGAATGCTAAATATTGTAATGGAAAAGCCTATACAATTAACAATAGTTAGGGAAGTTCCTTTATTCTGAGGAGGGCAATTTTGTGCAACTAATGTGGAAAACAATGGAGAATCTGCGATAACAACGATAGCCCAAAAAACTAAAAACATTAATAATAAAATGCTATTTCCTAAAATAAACAGAGGCGAAAGCAAGCAACAAATTCCTGATAGAAATAAAGCTGATTTGGCAGTAAATTTTACGCCTAAACGCTGCGAAATAATACCACTAAAACCACAGGCCAAAAAGCCAGAACCAATAATAATAGCACTTAAAATACTAACATTTAATACGGATTGATTTAACTTGAAATTAGTGGAGAGTATTAATGGTAAAAAAGCCCAAAAAGCATATAACTCCCACATGTGTCCAAAATAACCTAAGGCGGCCTTTCTAAACTCTATCGTTTTAAAACTGGTGAATATTGCCTTCAATTTTATCTTACTGCCTGCTTTTCTAAATGGTCCATCTGGCACAAAAAAAGCAATTAATAAACCACCTAAAACAGTTAATATTGAAGTGCCGTAAATCACGTATTCCCAATTTAAAACTCCATTAAATAAGCCTTTAAGTAAATGCGGAAAAGCAGTACCTAATACCAAAGCACCCACCAAAAAGCCTAAAGATTTACCTAATCCTTTTTCTTCATAATCAGCAACTATTTTCATTCCCACGGGGTAAATTCCCGCTAAAAAGAAACCTGTAAAGAACCTGAATATTAAAAATGAGTAATCTTGCAAGTTGCTTATTGCCATTGCTAAATTAAAAACAGCTGCAAATAATGCGCTCACACTAAAAACTAAGGAGGGCGAAAACCTATCGGAAATACCTAATAAAGCAAAAACTAAGGTGCCAGCTATAAACCCAAATTGTACAGCACTGGTTAAATGAGCTAAAAAAGCACTATTAAAATTATAGGCTATAATTAAATCGGGCAAAACTGCATTACCCGCAAACCACAAAGAAGTACAAAGAAATTGCGCTAAAATAACAAGGTAAATATTGCGCTTCATTTAAATTGTTTGCAACATTTTTTCAATTCTTTTAATTTGCCTTTGGTGGTGTTTACTATGCACTAAAATAAAACGTAACCAAGCTTTGGCATCTAAATACCCTAACCGGGGATGTTTAACTTTATAATGAGGATTAAATTTAGAAAAGCCAACATGAATATCTTCTATTCGCTTTTGCAATTTAACCAATTGGTTAGCAGCATCTTCTTTACTAATTTTCTTTACCGCATCTGCCAAAACAGCTGGTACTTTATACTTTACAGGCGGAAAACGCCCAAAAAACAAAATTAACCTTACTCGCCAATCGGGTTTTCTAATTTTCAACTCTGCTGTTTTATTTAAGCATTTTTCAATAGCAATTACCGATAGAATATGAGCACTAAAAATATGAGCATAAACTTCTGAATAAGACCACTCACCTTGTTG
The DNA here is from genome assembly GCF_042684645.1 of Pedobacter alpinus. Taxonomy (NCBI): domain Bacteria; kingdom Pseudomonadati; phylum Bacteroidota; class Sphingobacteriia; order Sphingobacteriales; family Sphingobacteriaceae; genus Pedobacter; species Pedobacter alpinus. Next base: position 93,241 of record NZ_JBHULV010000008.1, on the reverse strand, counting down.
CGGAGTTTTCAAGAAAACTTCCTCATTTACAGTTTTTAAAAAAGAACTATAAAATTTCAAAGATTGTAAGATGTTGTTCTGATCAGATTTTACACTCATAATAAGCTGGTTAACTCTTTTAAATGATTAATTTGCCAATTAACATCATGTGGTGCTTCGGCAAAATTAGGGTTAAAGTAAATGGCATCCATCCCAAAATTTAATGCACCACGTATATCGGCCTCAATACTATCTCCAATCATTAAACTCCCAATAACATCTGCCTGGGCGGTGTCTATTGCATGTTGAAAAATAGCTTTATCAGGCTTGTTAATGCCTATAATTTCTGATATAAATACGTTTTTAAAATAGGGGGTTAAACCAGTATTTAAAACTTTATGCTCCGTAGATTCTTTAAAACCGTTAGATATTAAATGTAAATGATACTTGCCTTGTAAATAACTTAACGTTTCATGTGTATGCGGAAAAAGATTGGTTTTAGTAGGACAAATATTGATGTAATCATCTTCAAACTGGTATGGAATTACCTCTTCTGAAAGCCCTAAATCTATAAATGTTTTTTTAAAACGGGTTTCTCTTAATATTTCTTTACTTATTTTACCCAAATGATAATCTGCCCAAAGCTGGTGGTTATTTCTGGTGTATGTTTCTATAAAAGTATCGCAAGAATTTAAGCCTAAATTAATTAACTTATAGCTGTGGTAAAGCTCGTTTAAAGTCTCTTCTGCGTTTTTATCAAAATCCCAAAGTGTATGGTCTAAATCAAAAAAGATGTGGTTGTATTTTTTCAAAACTAATTATTTTTCTGTTATGTAAATTTAAGATAAAATACCAAATCAAGCTCATATTTGAAATAAACCTTACATTTACTTTTGTAACAAAATCACAAAAGAAATTGGCTAAAACTAAAACTTCTTATTTCTGCCAGAGTTGCGGATTTGAATCTGCTAAATGGTTAGGGAAATGCCCATCATGCCAGCAATGGAATACATTTGTAGAAGAAATTGTTGAAAAAGCATCTAAAAACGTACCCGATTGGAAAACAAGTACGCAAATATCAAGGGTTAATAAACCTGCTAAAATACAAGAGATTGTTTATACCGAAGACCATCGGTTAATAACACCTGATAAAGAATTAAACAGGGTTTTAGGTGGCGGAATTGTTAGTGGATCTTTGGTTTTAATTGGTGGCGAACCAGGTATTGGTAAATCAACGTTAATGTTACAATTGGCTTTAATTATTCCAAATATTAAGGTTTTATATGTTTCTGGCGAAGAAAGTGAACAACAAATAAAATTAAGAGCAGAAAGAATTTTGCCAAAACCGGTTTCTGATTGCTACATTCTAACAGAAACATCAACCCAAAATATTTTTAAGCAAATTGAGGTTTTAGAACCTAATATTGTGATCATAGATTCTATTCAAACCCTTCATTCGGCACACATAGAATCTACTCCGGGTAGCGTTTCACAGGTTAAAGAATGTACTGCCGAATTATTACGTTTTGCAAAAGAAAGTAATACACCTGTTTTTTTAATTGGGCACATCACAAAAGACGGTATGATTGCTGGACCAAAAATATTAGAACACATGGTTGATACTGTTTTGCAATTTGAAGGCGATAGACATCATGTTTACAGAATTTTAAGAGCTATTAAAAACAGGTTTGGCGCAGCTTCTGAACTTGGTATTTACGAAATGCAAGGAAGCGGTTTAAGGGAAGTTTCCAATCCATCAGAAATATTGTTATCGCAAAGAGATGAACCTTTAAGTGGTGTTACTATTTCTGCTACCATGGAAGGGATGCGCCCAATGTTGATAGAAACGCAAGCTTTGGTAAGCACTTCGCCTTATGGTACTCCACAAAGATCTGCAACGGGTTTTGATACCAAAAGGATGAATATGCTTTTGGCTGTTTTAGAAAAAAGATGTGGATTTAAATTAGGCGCAAAAGATGTTTTTTTAAATATTGCTGGTGGAATAAAAGTAGAAGACCCAAGTATTGATTTAGGTTTAGCCGCGGCAATCATATCATCAAACGAAGATATGCCTGTACCATATAAAGTTTGCTTTGCAGCAGAAATTGGTTTATCAGGAGAAATTAGAGCGGTTACACGTATTGAACAACGCATTGCAGAAGCTCAAAAATTAGGTTTCGAGCAGATTTTTATATCAAGCTATAATAAAAAAGGACTTGATTTATCTAAATATACAATAGAGATAAAAACAGTATCTAAAATAGAAGAGGTTTTTAGTTTGTTGTTTGGGTAAAGTTATTTAAATCAAAAATTTCTTTTGACATTAAATAACTTTACCTAGCCCACAGTCTTGCCTGCTCTCATGCCGAGCAATGGCAGATACTTTTTTTCGGCAAAAAAGTATCCAAAACCCAAGCGTAAGCGAACACATGAAATCCTATAAAAACAATAAATAAATTGAATAAACTCTCGCCTACGCCTGATGCTATGAATGGGAGTACTTTAACTTCTTCATCTTAACCGCACCAGACAAGGGCGAACTTTAAGGTAATTAAAGTTTCTGTTAAAACTTAAACGAGTAATAAAGTTTAATGAGATAGTTGAAGTATCTACTTATTACTTACAAAAAACGCTGTTAAAATTCATGCAAACATCAACAGAATTTTCTAATACCCTAATAGTCAGACTACTCTTCTTCTTGTTATTGTTGTTGTTGCTCTTGCTGCATTTCTATAAATTTTCTGTAAGAATTTGACGGAGCATCTTGTTCTATTAACTCAATTTTTGCTTGCTCTAATGATGGTATTTCTTCGTTTTCATAAGCAACGGTTACTTTTACTTCTAAAGAATGTTTTGATGTACCCTTATAAGTTCCTTTAACAGGACTACAGTCTATGAAATTACGACCCACAGCTAACCTTACATGCATATCTTCAACAACACAATTATTTGTGGGATCCAAACCTAACCAACCATAATTTGGTAAGTAAGCCTCTACCCAAGCATGTGTTGCACCCTCTCCCCTCATTCCGTTTTTATTTGCGCAAATGTAACCACTAACATACCTTGCGGGGATACCCATGTAGCGCAACATTACTAATAAAATATGGGCAAAATCTTGACAAACACCCGATTTTAATTTCCAAATTTCATCAACAGTTGTTTCTACAGTGGTAATTCCTTTAATGTATTTAAAATTTTTGAAAATGTAACTGCTCAGGTATTTAGCAACTTCTAAAGGAGATTTGGTTTCCTTTTGTTGTAAGTTAATTGCACTTAATATTTCTGCTTGTACATTAAAACTTTCTTGCTTTAAAAAATTGATATATGGTATTTCCTGTGCAGATCTTCTTAAGCTTTCCCAATGCGTTTGATGAAAAATATCAGTTTCTGGAAGTGCTTTTTTAGTAACATTTACCTCAACAATAGACTCAATTTTTAATTGATTATGTGCATTTGGATTTGTAAATGTTGCCACTTCATTCCCATAATAATCAATAAAAACATCTACTGTAGGGTCGCCAGTAATTTTTATTTGTTGTTCTAATACCTCTTGCTGTTCATCCTTTATAGGGAAAAGCATAATTTGATTGGCACTATCATAAACCAAAGAATTGTAAGAATAGGTGGTAATATGGTGTACTGTAAATTTTGGCATTTTATAAGTTTAGTTGAAAGCGAAATAGTAATGGTTTAATGAATTTCCTATTGCAAGTAACTCTTTTTTTATGTAAAACAAGTATTCTTTTAATCCATTTTCTTCTAAATCTTTTAAGTCTGAGTATCTGATATAGCTTTCTAATTTACCAATCATAAAACTTATTGCTTTATAAGCTTCGCTGTTGCGATCTGTTTTTAAGGTCTCAAAAGATTGTTTTAATCTTTTGACAGAATACACAATAGATCTTGGAAAGTGTTCGTTCCAAACAATCTGATGTAATATATTTCTCGAATCTAAAGCAGATCTGTAACTCTTTAAAAATATTTCGTACCCTGATATAGAAAGTAAAAGGTGTTTCCAATAGGTTGGGTCTGTAGGCTCTTCAAGAGAGTAATTGAGTTCGCTAAACTTTACGTTTAAAATATCAACAGATTGTATTGCCCTTTCTAAGTACTTCCCTATGTTCATAAAATAATAACCTTCTCCTCTGGCCATGGTAATTTCGCAAGTGCCATAATAGTGCATTCCTTGTTGTACCAAATTATCAAGTACAGTAACGGGGTCGTCATGCTTTAAAGCAGTACCAATATTTTCATTTCTTACAGCATGGTAATACTCATTTAAACACTGCCAAAGCTCTTTAGTAACATTATCCTGTACAGAACGGGCATTTTCTCTTGATTTACTCACTAAATTTAAAACCGAGTTTTTATTTAGTTTTTCTGTTACCATATACTGTAAAACTTTACGTCCTTCGTGTTTAGTTTCTTCTATGGTAATTGGCAGCATATCAGTAAAAATCATTAACACTGGCCGCCAGCTAAATTGTTCAAACTCATCCTGAGAATAAGCATAATCTACTCGTAATAGTCTTAAAATACCATCGCAACGCTCCATATATCTCGACATCCAGTATAAGGAATTGGCAACTCTACTTAACATAAATTTTTAAAATTAAACGGTTAATACCCAAGTATCTTTACTACCACCACCTTGTGATGAATTAACAACTAAAGAACCTTCTTTTAATGCAACTCTTGTTAATCCGCCTGGCACAATTTCTATCCCAGATGGCCCAAATAATGCAAAAGGACGTAAATCTATACGGCGAGGTTGTAAACTGCCGTTGATGTAACATGGTGCAGCCGATAAACTGATGATTGGTTGTGCTATAAAAGATCGAGGATCTAACAAAACCTCTCTTTTATAATCTTCCATTTCTTGTTCTGTTGCGGAGTTACCTATAATCATTCCATATCCGCCAGATGCGTTGGTTTTTTTAAGTACCATTTTATCCATATTTGCAAAAACATGCTCACGCTCAGCAACATCATCCATTTTATAAGTAGGTACATTTTTTAAAATAGGCTCTTCGTTAAGGTAATATTTAATCATATCTGGCACATAAATATACACCGCTTTATCATCTGCAACACCATTACCTGGGGCATTTACAATGGCCACATGACCCTTTCTGTAAGCAGACATTAAACCTGCCACACCTAACATACTTTCAGCTTTAAAAACCAACGGATCAAGATATTCATCATCTACCCTACGGTATATAACATCAACACGTTGTAAGCCTTCCGTAGTTTTCATAAATACACGGTGGTTATCTACCACTAAATCTCTACCTTCTACCAACTCTATCCCCATTAAGCGGGCTAAAGTACTATGCTCAAAATAAGCCGAGTTGTATATACCCGGTGTAAGCATTACAATATTAGGATTAGAGTTTTGACGTGGTGATAATGCAGCTAAATTTTTATACAATAACTGTGGGTATTGTGTTACTGTATGAACAGCATTATGCGGCAATAAATCAGGAAAAATACGCTTAGTAATTTCTCTGTTCTCTAACATGTAAGACACGCCAGACGGAGTTCTAAGGTTATCTTCTAATACATAAAATGTGCCATCATGATCTCTGATAATATCAATACCAGAAATATGTACGAAAATATCATGTGGCACTTTTAGATTTTGCATTTCTCTTAAATAATGCTCACAAGAGTAAATTAAATCTGTTGGTATAATTTTGTCTTTTAGTATAAACTGATTGCTATAAATATCGTTTAAAAAAAGATTAAGTGCTTTTAACCTTTGCTTAATACCACTTTCTATATACGCCCATTCAGCAGCTGTAATAATACGTGGCACTACATCAAACGGAAATATTTTTTCAATACCTTCATCACCAGAGTAAACTGTAAAGGTAACTCCTTGACTCATAAATAACCGGCGAGCCATTTCCTCTTTTTTAGTAAGTTCTTCTGCTGGATAATTTTTTAGATACTCGTATAATTTTTGGTAAGGAGGTCTAATTTCTTTACCGTTATACATTTCATCGTAAAATTCGGTACTGGCCGGATAATTATTAAATAGAGTAAACGAATCCATATTTTTGAAAGAGTTAATTTCAGATATTATATTTTTTTTTAAAAAGGTATTAATTAATTTAAGAAAAACAAATAATTATTTATAAATTTTTCACTAAAGCACTAATTATTTATTGATATTGACAAATAAAAACTACTAATATCACAATATCTGTAAATTAAAACGTATTTTATTGTTTTTTTAAAAGAAAAAAAAGCTTTCTAAATAAAAAGAAAGCTTTTTTCTATCAATTACGTAAATTTTACTTAGTTGAATCCAATAATTCTTGATTTAACTTAATATATTCTTTATTATTTATTTGTTTTGCCAAATTTAATCCTTCTGTTGCTGTAACAGCAGCTGCTTTCTTATCGCCAATTTTCAATAAAATTTTAGCCTTCCAAAGTTTAATCCATGGTGCTTTTCCATCCGCTTTTTCTGCTTCTGAAACCCAAGCTAATGCTTGTTTTAAATCCTTGTTATTAGTGTAATAGTATTGAGCTGCTGCAAAATACGGCTTCTTTTCTCCAGCCATTGCTTTTTCTATATTGGCCATTACTTTAGTGTCTAAATCAACCGTTAAAGGAATGCTTAATGCTGTGTTTTCCCAACTAAGGTTCAAATGCATACTAGCTGGAGCAACATTAGCAAATTGTATGGTAAAGGTTTCTGTTTTTGTAGTCGTTGCACTTGGTTTTACTTGTATGCGCAATACATCATCATCTTTTTTATAATCGTAAGAACCCCATTGTTGCGCTGTTTTGTTTAAAATAATGGTCCATTCGTTTTCAGTTGGGATGGTAAATAAACCATAAGTACCGGCCGGAACTTTATTACCTGCTAACATTACTTCATCTGTAAACGTAATACTTGTAGCATTGTTTGCGCCTGTACGCCAAACTTCATTGTAAGGCACTAAGTTTCCAAAAACTTTACGCCCTTTTGCATCGGGTCTGCTGTAAATAACGGTTACTTTTCCTAAACCAAAATCTTGAATAATGGTTTGCCCCGAACTAGGCTGTGGCATTAAAGCCTGTGAATAAGAAAAAGATGCAATTAAAATTGCCGCTAAGGTTAAATAAGATGATTTTATCAATGATTTCATTTTAAAAAAATTTTAATGGGTAATATAAGGCTTAATAATTTTAATGCAAACTATTTTGAACGATTAGCGATCAAATCGATGTAAAACCTCGATACCAAAATAAAGCAAAAATTAAACCGAAAAAATTTAGGCTATTAAAAACCTGAAAATGTTTTTATATTATTAAAAATTTAGGCAAAAGCAATTTAGTGATTAAAATAAATGTTTTAATTATTCATTTTAAACTTTAAATACTGATTCTTTAGTAATTGCAAAAACTTCTTCTGTAGGTGCTGGTTTAATATTATACAAACCAGTAAAACCACTAAATGCAGGCATAACCGCATAATCTTTACCAAAATAAAAGCATGGGAATTTCAATTTTTGTTTTGCTTTACCAACCATTGTAACTCCGGGGTGTACATGTCCGCTTATTGGATATAGTTCTTCTTCTGTACATTTTGGTGCATCATGAATGAAACAAAAAGGCCCTATACAAAAGCTAGGCTCATGTATTTCAATACGCATTGCAGCATAATCTGCTAATGCTAGTTTATCGTGATTACCCTTTACCAATAAAAAATTTAGTTCTTTATAATCATTTCTCCATTTATAGAAATCGTCTATATCACTGTTTAAACTGTGGTGAAACATATCGCCATTAATTAAAAGTGTTTTTGGATGATACTTTTCTATAAGCACACCTAATCTATTTAAATCACTTTGTGCAATTGTAGAAGGAACTGGCACACCTGCCTTTCTAAAATGTGCTGATTTTCCTAAATGCAAATCGCTAATAGCTAATAAACCATGCTTTGGGAAAAATATCGCTCGCTCTTTATCCAAAATTAATTCTTCGCCGTGGTTGTTTATTGTCATGTATTGAGTAATGAGTATTGAGTAATGAGTATTGAGTAATGAGTATTGAGTAATGAGTATTGGTAATTATGAATTATTTAATGCTTTATCAGATTCTGCTTTCATTCTGGCAATGCGCTGTTCTAAAGCTTCAGAACTCATACTTTCTCTCATGCTATCTACTTTTATAGGGAAAGACAATGGTGTAAAACTTTTTGGTTGTGTGATCACTATATTACCTTCCTGAATTCTGTGTAAAGCTGATGCCAAACGTGGTTCTTCTAACTGCTGGTAAAAAACCTCGTGGTAAGCTTGGCGCAAAAGTAGATTATGTTTATCAAAATCGCTAAAAACATTAAAAAACAAACCTGCGGATGACTGCAAATGACGCGTAGCAACATGTTTGCCCGGATAACCCTGAAAAACTAAGCCCGAAATGCAAGCAATGTCTCTAAATTTTCTGCGAGCCATTTCTGTAGAATTAATGCTGGAAGTGATATCTTGTGTTAGGTTTTTAGGAGAAAAAATATCATAAGCAATGGCATCATCCATGGGGATTTCTATATCACTTAGCAATTCAAAACCGTAATCATTCATGGCTATAGAAAAAGTGATGGGTAATAATTTACTTAAACGGTATGCTACCAAAGCGGCTAAAACTTCATGTACTAAACGACCTTCAAAAGGGTATGCAAACAAATGAAAACCATCTTTGGTGTTTATCATTTCTATTAAAAGTTCTGTACTTTTAGGAATGTGCGACCTTTGTTGTTGCAACAAAAACAAAGGCAACATTACCCTCATTTCTTCATCTTTGTGGTTTTGGTTTAAAGCTTCATCGTACTTTTTTCGCAATACTGCACCTAAATTTGAAGATAGTGGCAACCTACCACCAAGCCAACTTGGCGAAATGGCATTCTTCTGTTTGCTGTTTCTTACCACAACATTCATATCCTTTACCTGCACAAATTCTAAAACCCTACCGGCTAATCTAAAATTATCTCCAGCTTTTAAACGGCTCACAAAATACTCTTCAACCATGCCAATATAGCCGCCAGATAAAAACTTCACTTTCAGCATGGCATCGCTTACAATGGTGCCAATATTTAACCGGTGGCGCATGGCTAATTGCCTGCTTTTTACTTTCCAAAGTCGGTCTTCTTCATCTTTAGTCACCTTTTTAAATTCTGTGTAGGCTGTTAAACTCTCGCCGCCAGAGGTAATGAATTGCATTATCCAAGCCCACTCTTGTGGCAATAACATTTTAAAAGCAAAAGTATTTCTTACTTCTTCATAAACTATTTTATCATCAAAACCATCGCCAATAGCTAAAGTAACTAAGTATTGAATTAGCGTATCAAAAACCATAATTTGTGGCTCTCTACTTTCAATTTGTTTGTTTATTGCGGCTTCTTTAATTGCGGCAGCTTCTACCAATTCTAAGGCATGAGTTGGCAAAAAGTATATTTTTGAAACTTCATGTGGCGAATGCCCAGACCTGCCTGCTCTTTGTAAAAACCTGGCAACTCCTTTTGGAGAACCTACTTGCACAACCGTATCTACAGGTTTAAAATCGACACCTAAATCTAATGATGATGTTGCGATTACGGCTTTTAATTGCCCAGTATGCAAGGCGTCTTCGATCCAATTACGTAATTCAAAATCTATAGAACCGTGGTGAATGGCCAATTGTCCAGCTAAATCTGGCTCTAAATTCAGCAAATGTTGGTACCACATTTCTGTTTGCCCACGGGTGTTGATGAAAATTAAAGTGGTTTTACTTTTTTTGATAATGGGGATTAACTTTTCAGCGAGTTTTAAACCTAAATGCCCTGCCCAAGGCAAGGTTTCAATATCATCTGGCAATATGGATTTAATTTCAATCTTCTTTTCTAAATCTGCTTTAATAATTATTCTTTTAGCGTCAGCATCTGGTGTTAAAACATCTAAAGCTTCCTCAATATTACCAATGGTTGCGGATATGCCCCAAACTCTTAATATTTGATTATTGTCGGCTTTTTGCAAACCTTTAATTCTTGATAATGCTAACTCTACCAAAACTCCACGTTTACTTCCTAAAAGCTCATGCCATTCATCAGCAACTATACATTTAAGGTTTTTAAACAATGCTGAGGAACCTTTTTGCGCCAATAAAAGATGTAAGCTTTCTGGTGTAATTAATAATATTTCGGGCATTGCTTTTTTCTGCTTCAACTTATCTGCTTGTGAAGTATCACCGTTGCGAACGCCAACTGTCCAATCTAATTCAAGCGATAACAAGGTTTCTCGCATTGCCCTAGCAATATCTTTTGCTAAAGAACGTAAGGGCGTTATCCAAATAAATTGTAAGGGTTTAGTTTTATTTTCCTGCTGGTTAATAGCTTCAATAATTACGGCTAAAAACAAAGAATATGTTTTACCAAAACCTGTTGGCGCATTTACCAAACCGCTGTAACCATCAAGGTAACTTTGCCAAGCTTCTTCCTGAAATTTAAACGGTTTTTTACCATCGGCTTTAAGCCATTGCTTAATTTTTTTGTAGCCTTTGGTTTTGATTAAGTCCATTTTTTCTTTTAAGGTTGATTTTATACTTAGCTAATTATTGTTTTACTATAACAAACAAAATTAGGATCTATATTCTATAATAACACTCCAATAGTCCACTAATAAAAACCATCCGCACAGTCTTTTCTACCCTCATGCCGGGCAATGGCAGGCACTTTTTTTCGAAAAAAGTTCCCAAAAACTCTCGCCTGCGCCTGATGCTATGAATGGAATTGCTTTCACTTCTTCACCTATACCGCACCAGACAAGGGCGAATTTTACGTTAATTAATGTTTCTACTAATTTCTTAAAACCCGAAATCTTACGTTATTAAAGTAGCTTGTAATAACTGTTGCAAATCTTCTAAAGTATTTATTTCTGAAGCGGGTTTATCTTTTCGCCAACGTAATATTCTTGGAAAACGCAACGCTAAACCGGCTTTATGTCTTTTACTTTCGGCAATGCCTTCAAAAGCAATTTCAAAAACCAATTCGGGTTTTACAGTACGTACTGGGCCAAATTTTTCAATCGCGTTTTTGTTCACAAAAGCATTAACTTCTTTAATTTCTTTATCGGTTAAACCAGAGTAAGCTTTTGCAATAGTGACTAAATTTTCGCCGTCACGAACAGCAAAAGTATAGTCAGTAAAAAAATTTGCCCTTCTTCCGCTTCCTTTTTGGGCGTAAATCATAACCGCATCAACAGTATAAGGGTTAACTTTCCATTTCCACCAATCGCCACGTTTTCTGCCGCTGTGGTAATGCGAATCCAGTTTTTTAAGCATCAAACCTTCACTGTTTATTGAACGAGATTTCTCTCTTTCCGCTGCTAAATCTTCCCAAGATGATGCTTTGATAACTGTTGATAATAACACGTTTTCGACATCAATATTATTGATTAAATGTTCTAAAATTTCTCTACGTTCAGCTAAAGGTTTTTCTCTAATATCTTCAGCATTATATTCCAATAAATCGTAAACAAAGAAACCAATTGGTGCAGCATCTAATTCTTTTTTTGTGATGTTTTTACGATTTAAACGCTGTTGCAAAGTACTAAACGGCAAAACACTTTTATCTTTTACTGCTAAAATTTCTCCGTCTAAAACTACACCATTTGGTAAAACATCCATTAAAAAATGAAGCTCTGGAAATTGATCGGTAACTAGTTCTTCTCCCCTGCTCCAAATAAATAGTTCGCCATTGCGTTTAACAATTTGTCCACGAATACCATCCCACTTCCATTCGGCTTGCCAGTCAGCAATGTCACCTAATTTTTGCGTTTCGGAATCTAAAGCATAAGCCAAACAAAAGGGATAAGGCCAAGAATTATCAGTATTTACATGTTCGCCGTTAATTAGTGCGGCAAAAGTCATTTGGTAAGGATCCCATTTTCCCATGATGCTGTGGGTAATTTGTGCACTATCCAAATCACTCAATTTTGCTAAAGCATTCACCAACATCTTTGAGGAAACACCTATTCTAAAATTTCCAGAAATAAGCTTATTGAAAATAAATCTTTCGTTGGTTTCTAAACTATCCCAAGCGTTCAGGATGAAAGCTTTTTTGGTTTCGTCATCTTTACCTTCCAATTCATGTAAATCCTCAATCCATTGGTAAAGATTTAAATCTGAAGTTTGAGTAGCTGGCGGTAGAAGCAGCGCTATGGTTTCGCTTAAATCGCCAACGTTGCTATAACTTTCTGTAAAAAGCCATTCGGGGGTTTGTGTAATTTCTATTGCCCAAACTTTAAGCAAGGCTGATTTTATTGGACGTTTTGGTTTTTTGCCGGTAAACAAAGCAATTACCCAAACTTTATCTTTCTCGTTTGCTTCGTTAAAATAGTTTATCAACGAAGCAATTTTATCATTCGTTTTATTGCTGAGTTCTAATTGTTGGATGAGTTGGGCAAAATGTTTCATGCTTTCTCCCCTCTGTTTTGTTCCACTAAATCCGCTTTGTTTTCTTCATCGTCTTCTTGTCCAAAATGTGTAGAAACTACATCAGAAGAAATACCATTATCATTTAAATACCGACTGAAAGCTGCGGTAAAACCATGAGTAACATATACTTTCTCTGCTTCTGTTGCTTTAATTGCGGTAATTAATCCATTCCAATCTGCATGGTCACTTAATGCAAAACCAGCATCCGCACTTTGCCAACGACGGTGTGCTCTTACCTGCATCCAACCAGAACAAATCCCGGTAACGGGATGGTGTAAACTTTTCATCCACTTACTATCTCGCATTGCGGGCGGCACAATTACAATTCCTTTTTGCAATTCATCTTTTGTGGTTTCTGCTGTAATTCTGGTGGTTTGTGGCAAGTTCACACCAGCTTCAATTATCACCTCATTTAAATTGGCAATGCTGTTGTGAACGTAAATTGGAATATCGCCTTCTAAATTTTTAATCAGCCTTTGAGCTTTTCCTAAACTATAAGCAATTAAAATACTTGTTTTTTGTTGCGTGATGTTCCCGTTTATCCAGTTTTTTATGCCGTCAAAAACTACTTCTTGTTTTTGCCAATTGTAAACAGGCAAACCAAAAGTACTTTCAGAAACAAAACTGTGGCATTTTACAGGTTCAAAAGGGGTGCTTATGCCATCATCTTCAATTTTATAATCTCCAGAAATAACACAAATTTCTCCTTTATATTCTAAGCGCACTTGTGCAGAACCAATGATATGCCCCGCTGGGTAAAAAGAAATATTTACGCCATTTCTGTTGATGCTTTCGCCATAATTTAGGGTTTCTACATCTAAATCTTGGCTAATTCTTCTTTTAATAATTGGTTTGGTAAGGGTATGGCAAAGGTAATGTTGGTTTCCAAACCGGACATGATCTGCATGACCATGTGTTGTAACGGCATAATTTACTGGCCACCAAGGATCAACGTAAAAGTCTCCTTGTTTACAATAAATTCCTCTTTTGGTAAATTCTATTAAGGCCATAAATCATCAACAAATTATTAATGTTTTTGTTGAATCTAAAATTATGCCGTTAGTAAAATCCAACGTCAAAAATATATTTGGCATGAAATAAATTTTTGGAAATTTTGCTGTTTTAAAGCAATATTCGCCACTAAAAATGCATTTTCGGGCATTAAAATACTCAATATCTGTTTCCTATTTTTGTTATAGCTAAATAGATTATTTAATACACCCTATCTCCAAACCTTAGTAAAGGTTATATTTTTAACCAAAATCATCAAAACCAATACATTGGCATGCACTTATAGAAATTTTATTTCGCAATTAGATAAAACGCCTTAAATAGCGTGTTTTTATAAATTTTTAGAACCTTTTATTTTTATTGAACGTATAGCTCTACATATTCACACACTTTGTAAAGGGCTATAAATGACTAAATTAAAACTACTCTTATTTTTATTATTACTAGGAGTATCCTTTACCATATTTGGACAAGCAGTAACTATAAAAAATTTGGAAGTAGGGCCTTATGGGCAAGGCTCAAGCATTGCTGTTTCTATTAGTATTGATGATGTTAACGGAAATTTGAAAACAAATAATGTTTTTAAACTTTTTATATCTGATGATACTGGGAATTTTGAAAATGCAATAGAAATAGGATCTTATCCTGGTTTTTATACCACGTTTGTTAATGGTATAATTCCAAATAATTTACCAGCTGGAGATTATAAAGTGTTAGTAAAGTTTGCTAACGACGAACTAATTAGCAATGCATCAAATACATTTAAAGTAATTGCAAAAAGTGGTGTAAAAGCAGATATTGAGGCAAATGCCATTCAAACAATTCATGACAATCCGAAAACTTTTGGAGTATGCAAACCAGAAAAAAGCACCAATTTTAGGTTTACAAATAGCTCATCGGCAGGAGCTGTAGTTAGCTTAAATGTAATTAATGAAATAAGCTTAGCCACACAAAATTTTGATTTTAATACTGCTCAAGTAGTTATAAATGCTGATATGGCACATTACACCATTTTTGCTAAAGCAGAATTGAATGGCATAATTGGAACTAAAGCATTTTTTTTAATTAATAATGCCATAAAACCAGGATTTAACGCTCCGGCAAATAATACATTATGTTTACCCGCCGAATTACTTTATGATATTGAAACAAAATCTATTAACGGGATACAAAACAATTTTCCAGGCTATTCTTATAAAGTGAATTGGGGAGATGGAAATATTGAAGATTTTACCCCAAATAAAATAATTGCAACAGGCGCACAAATTAAACATACTTATACCAAATCTTCTTGCGGCAATCAAATTAGAATTAATGCGGTTGATTATTATAATGTTTACGGCATTATTTATCAAGTTAATAGTCCGTTTTGTGGCTTAGTAAGTGTTCCAATATCTACACAGGCTAAGTTGCTTACCAAACCAGAAAATGAATTTGGTTTGCCGGCTATCGTTTGTGTAAACACACCATTTACAATTACTAACAAATCAATTGCCGGAGACAATCCAAGTTCTACTGCTCCAGAATGTGCAAATAACAACAATGTGTATTATTGGTTTGTTGATGGTGTAAACGCAACTCCACAAGGAGTTCCGCTTAGCTATGATTTTAAACCTGTTTTTACCACTCAAGGCTACCATACGGTAAGGTTAGAATCAGAAAGTTTTTCTAGTTGCGAAGCTTTACCTATAGAAAAAACCTGTTTTGTTCAACTCACTCCAACTCCAGCTTTTAGTTTATCAGAAACACAAACTTGTGCTGGTACAATCATTAAAGCTACCAATGAATCTGTTATAGATTTAAGTGAGAAAGCTCAAAATATTTACAAATGGGAATTTAGAGGCCCTTATATTGTAGATTTTGCTAACGGAACCAACAATGCAAGCAAAAACCCAGAGTTTATTTTCAATAAAGAAGGAGTATTTGACATAAGGCTAAGTATCCTTACTCCATGCGGAGAAATTTTTGTGGAGAAAACTGTTATTATTAACGAAAAACCTACAATTATAGCAAATTGGCAAACCAGTTTATGTGGTAAAGGGCAAGTCCTTAGTTTTGATGAAAGCACAGGAAACACCATGAAAACTGTTTTTACTGGAACGGCTAAAACAGAGGTTGACACTTACAAATGGGAAATTAGTGGTGGTGCGTTTTCATTTAAAAATGGAACTCATGCAAATTCAAAATTCCCGTCTATTCTTTTTGAAGATTATGCTACTTATACCATTGTTACTACGCATCAAAATAATTGTGGCACAGAAACCATGAGTAAAACAATTGTTTTTAATGAAGCCCCAACGGTTTCTGCAGGGGTAGATCAAACGGTGTGCAACACAGCAGAAGTTGCTTTGGAAGGTTCTATTAATGGTGCTTTTACTGGTGTTAGCTGGATTGGTGGCGAAGGAGTTTTCACGCCATCAAGAAATGTTTTAAATCCTATTTACAAACCTAGTTCAGCAGAAACATTAACTGGGCAAGTGAGTTTGGTTTTTTCTGTAAAAGCTAATAGCGCAGCTCCTTGTGACATTATTGAGGATGTAATGCTTATTAAAATTAAACCAGCAAACAAAATAACCAGTGCAGCAAATAAAAATGTTTGTAGTGGCACAATGGTAAATTATAGTCCAAAAGCAACCTTAGCTGGTACTACTTTTAGTTGGATAGCAAGCGGCAAAGATAATGTTAGCGGCTTTTCTGAGTCAGGCGAAGGCGATATCAAAGATGTGCTTATTAATTCTCAATCTGATAATGAAGCCTCTGTAAGTTATTTAATAACTCCAATTAACGAGGGTTGCAAAGGTGAAACATTTGAATTTATTGTAACTGTAACAGCTTTGCCAAAAGTAACTGCAATAGCAAGCAGTCCAACCATTTGTTCTGGAAAAGAATCTGTAATTATACTTAGTACTAACACAACAAACTTACGCTACACTTGGACCAGCACAGCAACCGGCAAAATAACTGGCAATAGCCAAAAAACTACGCCAACCGCTTTAACAGAAATTGCAGAAGTATTAACAAACAATGGTGATAGCACAGGTACAGTAACTTATACTATTATTCCCGAAAACATTACAGGATGTACCAGCA
This sequence comes from Pedobacter alpinus, assembly GCF_042684645.1. Classification (NCBI taxonomy): domain Bacteria; kingdom Pseudomonadati; phylum Bacteroidota; class Sphingobacteriia; order Sphingobacteriales; family Sphingobacteriaceae; genus Pedobacter; species Pedobacter alpinus. The sequence continues at coordinate 76,693 of NZ_JBHULV010000008.1, read as the reverse complement.
GCCCAATGATTATTATTGTAAAAGTATCGGCAGCTACAGGCTTTGCTACTTTTTCTCCCGATAAAACTACAGGCTGCTCTCCTTTAAAAATAGCTTTCAAAAACACCACTCCGGGTGCTGCAAATAAATACTATTGGGATTTTGGGGACGGAAAAACGCTTATCACTACAGATAATAACACGGTTAACCACATTTATATTTCAAGTATTACTAAAACATATACTGCTAAATTAGTAACCGAAACCGATTGCGGCTCTTTCACCAGCGAATATATTATACGTGTTTCTCCAAATACCATACAACCATTTTTAGTGGTAAATGGCAACGAATATGAAGGTTGTGCGCCACACACTGTTAAATTTAATAACAACACTAAAGGAGCATTATTATACAAATATGATTTTGGTGATGGAACCATTATTGAAACCAATAAATCGCCAGAAATTATTTCGCATACTTTTAAACAAGGCGGCACTTATGTGGTAAAATTAACGGCATCAAATGGTTGTTCAGACACTACCATTACCCAAACTATTAAGGTTTATCCAGCTGCAATTTCAGATTTTGTTGCTGATGTAGCAGTGGCTTGCGATTCTGTTATTGTAAAATTTAACAATAAAAGTATTGGTGCAATAGCCTATTTATGGGATTTTGGCGATGGAACCGTATCTACAGATGAAAACCCTGTTCACCAATTTGGCAATACAAAAGCTGCTTATACAGTTACCCTAATTAGCTATAGTTCATTTGGTTGCGCAACAACATCAGAAAAAGTAGATTATATTAAGCTAGGCATCGCTCCTAAAGCTGATTTTACTGTTTCGCCAGGGCTTACCATTCAATACCCAAATTATCGTTTTGAATTTAAAAATAAAACTGCTGGCACAGCAAATACTTATACTTGGGATTTTGGAGACGGCACAACTTCTTCCTTAACAGACCCAATACATAGCTATGCTGATACTGGATCTTATAAAGTTAATTTACTAGTAACCAACCAAAGCGGGTGTTCAAGTATGTTTAGCCAAACGGTAAGAATAATAGGTACACCAGGCAATCTTTTTATTCCAAACGCTTTTATGCCAAATAGCTTAACAAATGAAATTAGAACTTTCCAAGCAAAAGGTTCTGGAATGGCCGAGTGGCACCTTCGCATTTTTAATAAATGGGGGCAAATGGTATGGGAAACACATTTATTAGACGATAAAGGAAGGCCTACCGAAGGTTGGGACGGAATGATGTTTGGACAGCCTGCACCCCAAGGAATTTATTTTTGGGATGTTGCAGCAAAATTTATTAATGGTACAGAATGGGCCGGTATGGTTTTTAGCGAAGGCACAAATCCCAAAAAGGCAGGTACACTAAATTTAATAAGATAATAATTTAACCATTTTAAAAGGATAGTGATGAAGATGAGGTTAATGGAAATTAAAAAGATAGTAAAGATTGCTATTTTGCTATTGTTTGCTACAAATACGCAAGCACAAGATCATATTTTTTCTCAATTTTATAATGCGCCTATTTATTTAAATCCTGCTTTAACTGGGCAGTTTGATGCCACTTTTAGAATGAATATGACTTATAGAAACCAATGGTCTTCTATTGCTGGCGAGTTAAGTTACATTACTGCTTCTGCCGATTTAAAATTGCCGAACGGTGCTGGAGGTGTAGGTATCATTGCTAACAGTTCTTCCGAAGGTATGGCTGCGCTCAAAAAGAATTCCATAGCAGGCGTTTACTCTTATATTGTTGGCGACGATCGTTTTTCTGCATCTTTTGGTTTACAAGCGGGCGTAACCAACAGATCTTTAGATTTTGATAAATTGGTTTTTTCTGACCAATTAGACCCAAGACTGGGATTTACAGGCGGTTCAACTCAAGCAGAGCAACCTTTTAGTAATAGCAAATATTATTTTGATACCGGTGCCGGCGCTAATTTCATTTACGGAGATTTTATGTTAGGCGGTTCATTATTACACCTCAACAAACCTGACGAATCTTTTACAGGAAGTAAAGTTCCTACGCCAGTGCGTACTGCAATTTACACCAGTTATAAATTGGCTTTAAACGATGATGAGATGATGTTAATTCCGTCTGTAGTTTATTACAACCAAGCCAAAGCAACAGCTATAAGTGCAGGCATGCAATTTAAATACAATGGCGTAAATGCAGGGCTTTGGTACAGAACTGGTGGAGATTATAAAGCCAACGCAGTGGTTTTATCTTTCATCTTCGATATTTTTACCAACAGAAATAGAAACCAAAAAATGAGGTTAGGAGTTAGCCACGATGCTCCTATGAATAAACTTAACTATGGCAACACCAGTGGAACAACAGAGTTAAGCGTAGGTTTTGAAACTGGAGAAAGCAGACAGCAGCAATTTGGAGCTGGGCAATGTTTTAAGTTTTATTAGTTGGAGTTAAAAACTGTGTGTATAAAAATGCAAAAGATTTTTTATCATTTTCCATTTCAAATATTTCTCAAACAGAAAAAGAAATATTATGCACTCACTTGTAAATTGTTATTCTAACAGCTAGGTAAGCTTCTTATAAAATTTATCCTTTCCCCAATTTAATGCGTTATTGGCAATATAATTTTGAATGTTTTCAAACGATTGAGCATTTCGAATGATATGATCGTGAAAACGGGATTGCCAAGAAAAATCAACAATCCCCAGTTTCCGGGCATTGGTTGTAACCGATGATTTAAAACCACGAACAATGGATGCCAAATTTTTTGATTGTGGTCCAAACCGGTTTTGCGTTGTAGAGGCGCAATGCATTGCGCCTCCATATTCACCATCAGAAGCATCAGTAATACCATCACCACCCCCATCCACACATTCCGTATTATATTTATTGTTGCCAAACACAATAATAGCATGAAAATGATTTGGCATTACCACAAAATTGCCCATTTCCAAATTCATATCTGGCCGTAATTCAATTGTTTTTAACCATTCGTTTTCTACAATTTTTCCAAGTTCGTTTAAATGCATTTCATATTCGGCAATTTCACCAAAATAATGAATCCTATTTTGAGTGCAAATAGTGATAAAATATGCAGCATGATATCCATAATTCCAAGATTGCAGCCGGGCAGATGGTATGCGGTATTTATTTTTAAATTTATCCATTTATATTAATTCTTCATTTAGATGATATGCTTTTATCAAAAATGCTGTGCTTTTATCATTAATGCTGTGCTTTTATTGAGACGCAAAGCATTGCGTCTGTACGATATAATTAAATATCATGATTTTTTTATTTATTGAATAAGCTAATTATAGGTTATTTAGGAAAATTATAAATTAAGCATGGTTTGGGTGTTTGAAGCAAGGTTTTGCAAAAATCTTTTCTTTTCAAGCTAGCAGTTATATAAAAAAGCATCAGTTCTTAAATAAGTGAGCTAATAATAAAATACACTAAGTACCTTTTTCAGGTTTAAAAAACTCAAAAATTCCATCAATTTGTATGGTTTTTCTGATTTTTAACTCTAAAACACCCTAATTTGATGCTATTTTGAGTACTTAATATTTTATTTGATTGCTTTGCTAGAAGTCGTAACCGAAAGGCTATAAAACAGTTAAGCTCCAAACGGGGAGAATGGAGCTTAAACTAACCAATTATAAACCTAAATTAAACGAAAGGGCTGTAGGGGTAGGAGTCGAACCTACACGAAGTGGTTATTTCACATTGCTGCTATTTCCCAAACCTTCGCCACCGAGACAAGGAGGTGTGTCTGCCAATTTCACCACCCTACAGTATATTTGTTTTTTCAATTTTAACATTCGGCTTGCCCGTTTGTCTTATTGTATAGAACAAATGTAAGCGTAATCACAATACGTTGCAAATATTTCAACAAATTATTTTAATTTTTATAAATTTTTTATTTATACTTGTTTAATATTAATAATTGGTAAAAACATGATTGATAAAACGCGACCTAATTTAGAAATTGATAATTTAGATATTGACATATTATCGATTTTAATGAATGATGCTACCACAGCATATACAGAAATTGCTAAAGAATTGATAGTTTCTGGCGGAACCATACATGTGAGGATGAAAAAGATGCAGGATATGGGTATTATTAAGGGTTCTAATTTAATTGTTGATGCACAAAAAGTAGGATATGATATTACTGCTTTTTTGGGTATTTACTTAGAGAAAGGATCTATATACCACGAAGCTGTTGAAAAATTGAAACAGGTTAAAGAAATTGTAGAATTGCATTATACTACTGGTGGTTGGTCTATGTTTGCTAAAATTATATGTAGAGATACCACGCATTTACGCCATGTTTTAAATGATGAGGTGCAAGCTGTACCTGGCATACAACGTACAGAAACGTTTATTTCTTTAGAAGAGAGTATTAAAAGACAAATTACGCTTAAGTAAATTAAAGGCGGAAGGCGGTATCTGATATTACTTTTATAAGGTATTTTTACAATTGGCAAGGCTTTTGACCTATGGTTGATTATTCATTAAATTTTATAGCCATGGAAACTGAAAATAAAAAATGGGAATCTGGTCCGATGCAAGAAACGGAAGATAAGCGTACAGAAGAGCAATTAAATAGAGCTAAAGAAGAGTGCGACCGTAGAAATGAAAATTTAGACGAAGGAGGTGATATTGAAGGGTCTTACAAAGAAAAGAATGGTGACGAAGATGAGCAGTTTACTGATTTAGAAAGCGAACCAAAATTGGATAAAAAGCCAACTAAATCATAAAACTAACATTAATGTTTTGAGCATTATATAGCTAATTTTTGAAACTTAATATTGAATTGAACTTATAAGAACATAAAAAAGGAGCGATTAGAAAGTCGCTCCTTTTGTTTTTAGTTTTATTTTGCCCCCGGTGGACAGTTTTCTTTTAAAAACTTGGTATAGGTTAAAGCCAAATGTTTACTTGTACCAGCGCCTTCACTAATACTATGCGAACGGTTAGGGTAACTCATCATTTGGAAAACTTTCCCATGTTTTATTAATTCGTTAATCATTTGTTCGGCATTGTTATAGTGCACATTATCATCGCCAGTACCATGTACCAATAATAAATTTCCTTGTAAATTTTTTGCATGTGCTAACGGAGAGTTATCTACAAAATAATGTTTGTCTTCTGGCAATAAACCCATATAACGTTCTTGGTAAATGTTATCATAGTTTAACTGATTGTCAACTGCGGCAACAGATACTCCTGTTTTATAAATTTCTGGATATTGCATCATTAGGTTTAATGTTGATGAACCGCCACCGCTCCATCCCCAAACTGCTACTCTATCTGCATCTACAAAATCCCATTTTAAGATTTCTTTAGCTGCCATTGCTTGGTCTTTAATATTGATATTTCCAATGTTGTGGTAAATTGATTTGCGCCACTCTCTGCCTTTTGGCGCTGGTGCTCCCCTACCTTCAACAGACATGTATATATAACCATCATTTGCCATATTGCCAACATATAATCTATTAGAACCAGTTCCAAATCTGTCAACTACAGTTTGGCTAGCTGGCTCGCCATATACATAAAATACTACAGGATATTTTTTTGTAGGGTCAAAATTATTGGGCTTCACCATCCAACCGTCTATTTCAATACCGTCTTGGGTTTTTACCTTAAAGAACTCTACTTTAGGTAATTTCATAGACTTTGCTCTTTCACTTACCTCGCCACCGCTTATTCTTTTGTGCGTTGGTAAAGCCACTACATCACTTACAGGGTAAACCGTACTGCTAGAGTAATTATGGAAAGCTAGTTGCCCGTTAGGAGATATGTCGTAACCATGTGTTCCGCTTTGTTCTGCAGGTGTAATGCGACTGGCTTTACCGCCTTTTAAACTTACTTTATATAAATATTTTTGTGTGGCATTATCTGGCGATGCCATAAAATAAACAAACCCATTTTTCTCATCAACCAAATTTAGTTCAATGGCGTCAAAATTATCTTTTGTAATAAGCGTTTGTTTACCATTCAAATCTATGGTGTAAATGTGGCGCCATCCGTCTTTTTCAGACAGCCAAACAAATTTATTTCCTTTATCAATCCATGTCCAACCGCTTGCTTCTTCTTTTGCATCTACCCAAGCTTTATCTGTTTCTGTATAAACTGTTTTTGAAGTATTATTTACCACATTTAACAACATAATATTACTTACATTTTGCCTACGGTTTAGTTGTTGGATAATTAAATGAGTTGAATTGTTAGCCCATTCCATACGTGGAATATAGTTTTGTACTGCACTTCCTGGTACATTCATCCATTTTGTATTTGCAGTATTGAGGTCTACTACTCCAATTTTACAAGCACTTGGGTCTTCGCCAACAACAGGATATTCTACTGGTACGGTAAATGGATATAAAGAATCGGTATTATTAATCATTAAATAGTTTTTAATTTTACGGGCATCTATTTGCCAATAAGCAATTGATTTACTATCTGGCGACCATCTAAAACCGTCTCGGCAATTAAATTCTTCTTCGTAAACCCAATCAAATGTGCCGTTAATTAAGCGCAAAGTTCCATCTGTAGTTAAAGCTTTGGTTTGCCCATTGTTTAAATCTTCCACATAAATATTATGCCCACTTACATAAGCCACTTTATTGGCATCCGGAGAAAACTTGGCGAACATTAATGAAGCAACGGGTTTATCTTTACCTATTTGTTTTAAGCTTTTATCTTTTAAATCGTAAACCCAAAAATCTCCACGGGTATCATAACGCCAAACTTTTTTAGTATTGGTGCTTAATAAAACTTTTTGGTTACCATCTGCAAAAGCAAAGCGTACCACATTTAAGTTATTTAAGTCGGTTTTTGATATCAATACGGTTGTTTTACTGGCGTCTTTTGCATCACGTTGTACAATGTTGCCGTCTTCCACCTCCATAATTTTATTGCCATCTAAAGACCAATAAGTCTCTCTTCCCCATTGGGCAAAAGTGTTTGAGAAAACAAGCAGTAAAACTGCAGAAAATAGAAATTTAAGTGTTGATTTATTATTCATTTTATTTTGCTTTGAAATTTTATAATATGGCGACTTATTCTGTCTTTTTAGGTTAAAATTTATCATTCTAATGATTTTTTCTATCCTTCACGTCACATTGAGGAACGAAATGTCTCACAAGCAAAGTATGCTCATACAATTTTATACTTATTTGCGAGATGTTTCTCCACCAGCCGGCGGATAACATGACGAGCTCCTTTCTGTAATGGTAATAGCCTTATTTTTATTTAAAATAATATACCTAAAATCTACTTCACCCCACTCACTCTATTTGGTGTGTCTTTCCCGCTTACAATAGAACCAGAACTAATTGCAATGGCTTTTATAATTTCGGTAATGTTAGTAATATCCATGCTTTCAAACTCATCGTCAACAGAATGATATAATTTATCAGTATCAATTTGATCAGAAGAAATGGTATGAGCCGGAACACCTAAACGAGCTAATGTTGCATTATCTGATCGGTAAAAAAGATTTTGCTTTGGATATGGGTCTGGATAAAATTTGAAAGTTGTGCCTTCTAAATTTTTCTGTAGAATTTCTCCGAAGTTGGATTTTTCATAACCTGTAATAAAAGCGTTGTTTTTACCAAATTTAGATTCTTTCCCAATCATTTCTATGTTGAACATAGCCACCACTTCATCAGGATTTAATTGCTTAGAAAAATATTGAGAGCCATAACCGCCAATTTCTTCTGCTGTAAATGCAACAAATATTAAAGTACGTTCATTATCTTTTTTTGTTGCAAAATATTTGGCCAACTCAATAACAGCTGTTGTACCACTAGCATCATCATCTGCACCGTTGGCAATAGAATCTTGATTTACTGCTTTAATAATACCCAAATGATCATAATGACCACTAAACACCACATATTCATTTGGCTTAGATTTTCCTGGCAAAACACCTAAAACGTTAAACATAGGAATGCTGGAGATTTTATTCTTAAAATTTAAGCTCATGCTTTGCACATCATTATTACTTAGTAAGTAAATTATGGTTGGTGTTTTTGCACCATCAATTGCCATATTTCCGCGGTTTAAAAATGCTTTTAACCGATTGAAAGAAGACTTAAAACTTTCGTCAATTTGCACCAATGCATCGTTTTCTGAAGCACTTATTTCACTGTATTTTGCAAAAAAATCATCGCCTTTATTAATTTTAATAATGTTTGATAAAGTTGTTTGCTCGATATTTTCACTTGCAGATGATACAATAAAATTATCGTTAACTATTTCAGTACCGTTAACTATTAATTTTCCACCTAATGGTTTAATACTGCTTACGGTAAAACTTTGGCGGTAACTATTTAAAGGTTTAAACTTTTGCAAACCAGCTTTTTTAAACTCATCCGATATAAAATCTGCAGATAGACCAATTTCAGCCGGCTTTAAAGCACTTCTTCCCAACTTATCATCTGCAGAAAGCGTTTTGATAATTCTTGCAACTTCAGTTTCAGAGATGTTTGGAACTGATTTTTTTTGTGCTGTGCATGCTTGGCTAAATAATAAAGCTACGCATGCTCCTAATATCCATTTGTTTTTCATTTTTGTTAATTTTTACTTTTACTACCTAACCAATTTTGTCTTAAAGTTTCAATTTCTGGTGTTACAGTTAAACCTGCTTCTTCAAAACTTATTACCTCTAAATTTGGGTCACTCAATAACGTTAGTTTAGTTTCCATAATTTCGTTATTTCTTTCAAATGTTACTTTAACTGTGTAACCAATTGGAGCCTTTAAAAATTCGGGCATAACTGCTAAACCTGCAATTTCTCCATCTTCAAATTTCAATATTTTATCGCCCTCTTCTAAACCTGCCTCATAAATTGGACTGCCTTTTATGGCTGCGGAGGAGATAATAATTTTACCATTATCTTCTTTCAAAAACTCGTTTCCTATCCACGCCTTACCGGCATTTGTAAGTTTTAATACATAGCCAAATTTTGCCAATAGCGTTTTGTAATTTGCTTTTTCGGTACCATAAATATATTGCTCAAAAAATAGTTTAGCAAAATCAGGACTTTGGGTATAACTGGCTAATACATTTTGTAAATCTGATAGCTGATACGGTTTTTCCGGTTTCCCGTACGCTTGCCAAACGGCTTTCATATAATCATCTAAGTTTAAATTAAACTGAGTTCTTAAAGTTAAATCAAGCGCTAAAGCGGTAATGTTGCCATAAATGTAATAGGAACTAAAAATATTACCATGATTATTTTTATCAATAGACACACCAGCATCAACAAAAACAGCTCTTTTACTCATAAATATTGGAGAATATTTATTTGCACCTGGCGCATTTAAAACTGAATTTAAAAAGCGACCTTGCGTTTTAGCAAAATTTTCTGCGCTATTTATTCCAGCTCTAGCTAATAATAACTCTCCATAATATTGTGTAAAACCTTCTGCAAACCATAAACTTTCGCTCATGTTTGCTTTTTCAAAATTAAAAGGTTCTAAACTTTGTGGGCGTATGCGTTCTACATTCCAAGCATGAAAAAACTCGTGAGAAACAGTACCTAAAATACGGTTTGCAGATTTGTCTAAACTCTCGGATTTATTGGTAATAATAGTTGAGTTACGGTGCTCCATGCCATCGCCAGCGTTGGTTGGTAATACATCAATTAAAAACCGATACTCGCCGTTATCAAATTTGGGTAATTCGCCAAAAACAGCTTGGGCCTCTTTAACTACTTTTTTAACTTTTGTTTCAAAATCATTAAAAGTACTATCACTTGTTTTACCATGTAAAACAATATTAATTTGTTGCTTTAATCCATCCGCATTTTCTACTTCCCATGTTTTAACATCGTAATTTGAAAGTTCTGTTGGGCTATCCATAAAATATTGCAAGTTTGGCGCATGGTAGAAACCATCTTTTAGAATTAGCTGTGTTGCTATTTTCCAGTTTTGTGGAGTTACAAATTTTACAGTAATTGGTCTGTTTTGTAAAGCAGGTATCCACATAAAACTAGCCGGCATATTTAAGTGTGCATGCTGGCTGTCAATTCCAGTATAAGTTCCATCAACCCAGTTTCCAAATAAAGTATAAGTAATTTTCACCTTGTCTTGATGTTGCGGAACGGTGTAAACATCGCCTTCCGTTTGTTCAATTATTATTTCTTTACCATCGGCATTGTATGCTTTAACATCGTAAATATTTTTACCAAATTCGTGGGTGGCATATCTTCCTGGCGAGGAACGACTAACCCTAACTATTAGCGGTTCAGTTGTTAATTGGGTAACATACATGCTAATAGTAGCTTCGTGGTGTACTGCATTTTCAAAAGAAACAGTGTATTGTATAGCTTCTTGCGCTTTTATTTGCAAAGCAGCGGTAAAAATGAATAATAAGAGTAAGGTTTTTTTCATGCGTTTTATTTAATGGATGAATTTAGGATAAATTTTACAGTTTAGTTAAATGTAAAGGAATTGTGATAGTTGAGGTTAGTGTGATTTACCACCAAGTTTACAGAGTTTTTATTACAGGAAGTATAAAGTTGAGTGGTTTTCTAAAATTAAGTATCTGCGTAAATCTGTGATATCTGCGGGAGAAAATATTTAACCACAAACTTCACCAAGTTAAGAATTTTTTTAACCCCAGAGTATGCGGAGATCACAGAGCTATTTGTGAATATGTTTTCTCAAAGCAGAGTTCTTCTTTTCGAGGAAGCTGACCTTTTTATACATTTAGCTCATCTTTAAAAAATCATTTTCTAAATAAAATCCTAACTAAATCAACAGCATCAAAAAAACTTAAAACGCTTTGTATCATTTAAGTTAAAAGCTTCGTACTGCTAGATAAACAACCTCAAACTTTATGAAAAAAAATATACAAAACCTCAAATTCCTATTCTTCATAGCAATTGTTATTGTTTCTTTGTCATCATGTAAAGATGAAGTGGTAAAAACATTTACTTACCATACCCAAACACCTTATTACTTATCTGTAGCAGATATTAGGCAAATGGTTGTAGCCGAAGAAACTCCTAGAGCCATAGCTGCACCAGGCAAAATTTACATCTACAATGATTTCCTTTTTGTAAGCGAGCCTAATAAAGGCATCCATATTATTGATAATAATAACCCTGCAAAGCCACAATTTATTAGTTTTATTAACATACCAGGAACGGCAGATTTAGCAATTAATAATAATGTGCTTTACGCCGATAGCTATATAGATTTATTGGCTTTTGATATTACTAACCCAAGGGATGTAAAATTGGTAAAACGTGTTGAGGATGTTTTTGAAAACTTATATATAAATAAAGAAAAAGGAATGGTTTTAGGATATAAGGACACTATAATAACCTATACTCAAAACAGTGGCGATATTTACCATAATGGTAGAGGAGAGATGTTTACCTTAACAAATTCCTTTTCTAGCAATGCAAAAGCAAGTTATGGCACTGGTGGTTCTACTGCAAAATTTACGCTTCAAAATAGTTCACTTTATACTGTAGATAATAATAGTTTAAAAACTTTTAATGTAAGTGATGAAAAAAACCCTGCGTTTGTTAAAACAATAAATCTTGGTTTTGGGATAGAAACCATTTTCCCTTATAACGACAAACTTTTTATAGGTTCAACAACGGGAATGCATATTTATGATGCTAGCAATCCATTATCGCCAAAAAAGCTTTCTATATATCAACACGTAACCAGTTGCGACCCAGTTGTGGTGCAAGGAAAATATGCTTACGTAACCTTACGTTCTGGTAATTTTTGCAGGCAAGGAGTTAATTTATTAGAGGTTATTGATATTGAAGATGCTACAAAACCAAAGTTAATTTCTTCTTTCCCAATGATTAATCCGCATGGTTTAAGTATAGATGGTGGCAATTTATACATTTGTGAAGGGCTAAGTGGTTTGAAAGCTTTTGATAGCAGCAACATTTACAACATTGGCCAAAAACAACTTTCGTTTATTAAAGGTTTTGAAGCTATTGATGTTATTGCTGGTCCAAAATCTTTAATTGTAACTGGTAAAGATGGCGTTTATCAGTTTGATTATAGCAACCCTGCTAACTTAATACAATTGAGCCGAATTAATATAGATTCTGACTACCAATAAATGAGGAAACTTAGCTGCCTTTTGTTTTTGCTGATGTTTACTGTACAAGTAAAAGCGCAAAAACCAGAGTTTGTTAACCAAAGTGATTTTGGGGTTTTATTAGGCGAAAATACCAAAGGTGTGTTTACCGTACAAAACTTTAGTGGTTTTGCTTTTAAAAAGTATAAAACAGAATTAGGTGTAGTTGTAGGTTTTGATAATTACCAATCTATTAAAATAATTCCTTTAGCTTTTGCAGTAAAGTATAACTTGAACACTTTAAAGAAAGTAACGCCATACTTAATGATAAATACTGGCTACGGTTTTGGTTTTAACAAAGAAAATGGAAGTAGCGAAACCTATAAAGGTGGCTTTATGTTTAACCCTAGCGTTGGTTTAAAATTTAACAACACAGGTAAAATTGGTTATCATTTTATGGTGGGTTATAAAACACAAAAAGCTGTTATTACTCAAATTAACGATAACATAAATCGTTTTAGTTGGTTTATACCTAGTTTAACTACTGATAATTATTTATTCAGAAAAATTGCTGTAACTATGGGTGTAAGTTTCTAAAATAGCATTTCTTCTATTTCTCTTTTAATATTGCTTTTAATATTTCTAATTTTCCATCAATTTTTTCTTGATAAGTTAGCCCAAGAATATCTGCAACAAGCGGATAAACATTTACGTTTTCAAAAGAAGGAATTTGAATACCACTTTTAAAGGCTGGACCCCAAGCCATAAATGTGGCATGCATATCTTTAACAACAGAAGGATCAAATCCATGATAGCCTGTACCAGGTTTTCTGTTAGAAAAAACTTTAGGACAAGTAGGAATTAATAATATGTCCCCAATTCTATTCATTCTATCATCTGTAGCGTTGTAATGAAAATGTGCAGGCATCTCTGTTTTAAGATAAGCGGTATAATCTTTTTCTTGAGATTTTAACTGCTCATATAAAGGCTTAATATCAGCTTTATTTTTAGCATGAATATCCATCATTGTTCCGGCAGAAGCTATAATGTATTTAGCAGTGTCAATTGCTCTTGGTATAGAAAGTGGATTTTCCCGGTCAACTGCGGTCATACCATGGTCTGATAAAAAAATAAAATTGACTGGCAAATTTGTTGCAGCCACAGCCCTTGTTAGTTCATAAATTGCGGCATCTACATCTTGCACAGCCTTATAAGTACTATCAGATTCTGGGCCATACCTATGCCCAGCATGGTCTGGTTCTGATAGATAAAAAGTAATAAAATGTGGTCTTTTTTCTTCTGGCAGCATTAACCATTCTTTAATTTTACTAATTCTTTGTTTAACAGGTATATCTTCATTATAATCGTAATAATAAGACGGACGAACACCTTTTATAGCAGCCTCAGAACCCACCCAAAACATACTTGCAGCAATCATTTTCTGTTCTTCTGCCAGTACCCAAAGCGGAGTACCGCCATACCAACTCCCGTCTCTCACTTTCTCTTTTGCACCCATTGAGTATTTTTCATTTTTAACCCTATCTAAAAAAGAGTTATTAACTATTCCGTGGTGAGATGGGTACATTCCTGTGATGATGCTGTAATGATTTGGAAAAGTTACAGACGGAAAACTTGGAATCATAGAAGCAGCTGTTATGCCGTTTTCACTTAGTTTTTGCAGGTTTTTTGCATTATACTTTTTTGAATAATCCCACCTAAAACCATCAGCAGATATTAAAATTACGTAAGGCTTTTTTTGCTGTTTAACAGCATTTATGCGTCCTGCAATTTTATGTTCAACAGTATCAATTTGTGCAAATGTATTACCCTTAATAAACAGCAACAAAACTGACATTAATGCAGCTGTCAAAATTCTTTTAAAACTCATCATACTATTTTAATCAATAATTGAAACAATAAACTGTGAAAAGCATCGTCAAAAATACATTGAAACATTAACGTATATGTATTTTTAAGGTTATCAAAAGTTTAATACGGAGTATAAATTTTGTTACAGCGTGTTCGCAATTTGCCCATAAATCAAAATTTAATTAATTTTTATTGTAACATTATTAAAAGAAATATATCTTATTTAAAAGTAAAATTTTCTATACAAAATCTTCAAAATTAATTATCTTAACTGCATTAAATATTTGGCTATGAATAACTGGTGGGCATCCCTTGATACTTTTGATCAAACAATTTGGTTAATTACCATTCCTGTAACTGTTATTTTTGTTTTGCAGATGATTTTTACTTTTTTAGGTATGGATAGCAATAACGATTTGGATGCAGATTTTGATGGAGATATGAGTAGTGAGCATGGACAAGCCCCATTTCAGTTGTTTACTTTCCGTAATTTTACCAATTTTTTATTGGGTTTTGGGTGGACAGTTATTTGCTTCAAAAACGTAATACCTAACCAAGGAATTTTGATATTATTGGGCGTAATTGTTGGTTGCGCTTTAGTTGCTGCGGTGATGTATATTTTTATTTCTATGACAAAGCTATCGCAACAAGGCAACATGGATATTAACAATGCTTTAAACCAAACTGCTGAAGTTTATTTAACCATACCCGCAAAAAAAACAGGGTTAGGCAAGGTGCATATCCAAATACAAGGTACTTTACGAGAAATTGATGCCATTACTTTGGGCGATAAAATCCCTACTGGTAGCCAAGTCAAAATATTATCAGTTACCAAAAACAACTTACTATTGGTTGCTTTAGCTTAAAAATCAAACCTTAATTTATAAACTATGAATCCTTTAATTTTAATTGTGATTGTTGCTGTAATTCTATTTGTTACAGTTGCTGCAATACTATCACGTTACAAACGCTGCCCATCAGACAAAGTGATGGTTATTTACGGTAATACTGGTAAAAATAAAGTTGGTGGTACTTCTACCGCCCGTTGTGTACATGGTGGAGCCGCATTTATTTGGCCAGTTTTCCAAGATTATGCTTTTTTAGACTTAAAACCAATGTCTATTGAAGCTAATTTAACCAACGCATTATCAAAACAAAATATTAGGGTTGATGTACCTTGCCGTTTTACCATTGGTATTTCTACCGACCCCGAAGTGATGAGTATTGCTGCCGAAAGATTGTTAGGCTTACCAATTCCACAAATTCAAGAATTGGTTAAAGATTTATTATTTGGTCAGTTACGTTTGGTAATTGCCACCATGGATATTGAAGAAATTAACTCGGACAGAGATAAGTTTTTGACCAACGTAGCCAATAACGTTGATAATGAAATCAGAAAAATTGGACTAAAACTAATAAACGTAAACGTTACAGATTTACGCGACGAATCTGGTTATATAGAAGCTTTAGGAAAAGAAGCTGCTGCAAAAGCCATTAACGAAGCTAAAAAATCTGTTGCAGAACAAGAACGTTACGGAGAAATTGGTAAAGCCGAAGCCGATAGAGATAAAGATATTAGAATTGCCGAAACGCAAAGAGACCGTGACACCAATATTGCAAATGCGGTGAAAGACCGTGAGGTTTTAATTGCTATGGCAAAAAGAGATGAAAGCATTGGTAGAGCCGAAGCAACAAGAGATACAAACATCAAGGTTGCCGAAACGGAAAGAGATACACGTATTAAAATTGCAAGTAATAATGCTACAGCTGTTGAAGGAGAGAACAGTTCGAAAATTTTAATTGCAAATTCTGAAGCTTTAAGAAGAGAAAAAGAAGCAGAAGCAAACAGAATTGCAATTGCGGCAGAAAAAGTACAACAAGCAAAAGCCTTGCAAGAAGCTTATACCGCAGAAAAAAATGCAGAGTTAGCTAGAGCTGACAAAGAAAGAGCATCGCAAAAAGCAAATATTGTAGTGCCTGCCGAAATTGATAAAGAGAAAATGATTATTGATGCTGAAGCTGAAGCTGAAAAAATTAGAAGAGAAGCGCAAGGTCAGGCCGATGCTACTTTTGCTAAAATGGATGCAGAAGCAAGAGGTTTATTTGAAATTTTAAGTAAACAGGCAGAAGGTTACCAACAAATTGTTGCTGCCGCTGGTGGAGACCCAAAACAAGCAATCATGTTTTTAATTGCTGATAAATTACCAGAGTTAGTTAAAACACAAGTAGAGGCGGTTAAAAACATTAAAATTGATAAAATTACCGTTTGGGATGGTCAAGGTGGTGGAAGTGCTAATGGCAAAACTTCAACCGCTAATTTTATATCTGGGATGATGCAAAGTGTACCTCCACTTAACGATTTATTTAACATGGCAGGTATGGAGTTGCCTAACTATTTGAAAGGAGCAAACGCACCAGATGCTTTAGAAACCAAAGCAGATCTGGAACCCAAAACTCCTGAAAAAGAAGACTAATTTTAAAAATCACAAAAAAATCTGAGCCAAAAACTCAGATTTTTTTGTTTATATACATCGCTATAAAGAAAAAATTTATATAGGTGATTAATAGTGAAATTTTCATTACTTCTAAACGTACAATCCTTAATAAAATCTTCCACCAGCTTGCAACAATAAAACAAAATTTCCTAAATAAACATTTATAAAATTAATGGCATTTTTTTAGCTTTCTGCTTTAAGCATTAAGCCTTTGGCATTAACCCAATCAATTAATATTTATATTTGACACATGGATTTTAAAATGAACTCGCACTATCAGCCAGCTGGCGATCAACCTGCTGCAATTAAACAGTTAGTGCAAGGTGTGCAAGAGGGAGAAAATTATCAAACATTATTGGGTGTAACCGGCTCTGGTAAAACATTTACCGTAGCCAATGTGATACAGCAAACTCAAAAGCCAACTCTAATTTTAAGCCATAATAAAACTTTAGCCGCACAATTATACGGCGAGTTTAAACAGTTTTTCCCAGAAAATGCAGTCAACTATTTTGTTTCTTATTATGATTATTATCAGCCAGAAGCATTTTTACCAACCACCAATACTTACATAGAAAAAGACCTTCAAATTAATGAAGAAATAGAGAAATTGCGTTTGCGCACCACTTCATCTTTAATGAGCGGCAGGCGAGATGTGATTGTTGTTTCCTCGATTTCTTGCATTTATGGTATGGGAAATCCAGAAGATTTTTCTAATTCTGTTTTTAGATTTGGTGTTGGCACACGCATCAGCAGAAATGCTTTTTTACACCGTTTGGTTGAAATTTTATACTCACGAACCATTAACGATTTTAAACGCGGAACTTTCCGTGTTAAAGGTGATACCGTTGATATTTACCCAGCATATTTAGATTTAGCGTACCGTATTTCCTTTTTTGGCGATGACATTGAAGAAATGACCGTGATTGACCCAGCAACAGGTAAAACCATTGAAAAGATGGATCAGGTTGCGGTATTTCCAGCAAATTTATTTGTTACACCACGAGATAGGTTTACCAGTGTCTTACACCAAATTGGCGAAGACATGGTAGAAAGAAAAGCGCAATTGGAAAGAGATGGACGGTTTTTAGAAGCCAAACGTTTAGAGGAACGTACCAATTACGATATGGAAATGATGCGTGAATTAGGCTACTGTTCTGGTATAGAAAACTATTCAAGGTATTTTGACAACCGTAAACCCGGCGCAAGACCTTTCTGTTTATTAGATTATTTTCCGGATGATTATTTGATGGTAATAGACGAAAGCCATGTTACTGTACCACAAATAAGAGCCATGTATGGTGGTGATAGGTCTCGTAAATTATCTTTGGTAGAGTATGGTTTCCGTTTGCCGGCAGCTTTAGATAACCGCCCTTTAAACTTTAACGAGTTTGAAACTTTAGCACCGCAAACCATTTATGTGAGTGCCACTCCCGGAGATTATGAGCTAGAAAAAACAGAAGGTGTTTTTATAGAACAAGTAATTCGCCCAACAGGCCTTTTAGACCCAATTATAGAAATACGCCCAGTTGGCAACCAAGTGGATGATTTGCTGGATGAAATTGACAAAACCATTAAAATGGGCGACCGTATTTTGGTAACCACCTTAACCAAACGTATGGCCGAAGAGTTAGCTAAATACATGGATAGGCTAAATATTAAGGTGCGCTACATACACTCGGAAGTGAAAACTTTAGAACGTGTAGAAATTTTACGTGGTTTGCGTTTGGGCGAGTTTGATGTTTTAATTGGGATTAACCTTTTGCGTGAAGGTTTAGATTTACCAGAAGTTTCTTTAGTTGCTATTTTAGATGCCGATAAAGAAGGTTTTTTACGCTCAGAACGTTCATTGATACAAACTATTGGTAGAGCCGCCCGTAATGATAGAGGCCGAGTAATTATGTATGCTGATAAAATTACAGAATCTATGAGAGTAACCATGGATGAAACCGACCGTCGACGAGAAAAACAAATAAAATACAATGAAGAACACGGCATTGTACCAAAAACTGTTGGTAAATCTCGTGAAGCTATTATGGAGCAAACATCTGTAATGGATTTTAAAGGAGGCGTACAAAAAATTTATACTGAAGACAATGCTGAAGTAACTTTAGCCGCCGACCCAATTGTACAATACATGAGTAAAGGGGAGCTAAAAAAATCTTTAGAAAACACTAAAAAAGAGATGCAAACAGCTGCAAAAGAACTTAATTTCTTACTGGCTGCAAAACTACGGGACGAAATGTTTGCATTAGAAAAAATGATTTTAGAAAAATTTGGAGCGTAACATTACGTAAGAATTATAGTCAAATTACGTTAAAAAACTATATTTGTAAACAATGGGATTTATACGATTTTTAATTATAGCAATCTTTGTTATTTATATACTACGTGTTTTAGCTCGTATATTTTTACCTTTTTTATTTAAAAAGGTAGTTAATAATATGCAAGAAAAAATGAATAAACAACAAGCTGGCTATCAGCAATACCAACAAAAAAATAGCAAACCAGAGGGTACTCTTTCTGTAGATTATGTACCGCCAACAAACCCTGTTAAAAAGCCAAGGCTTGATAACGCCGGCGACTTTGTAGATTACGAAGAAGTTAAAGAAAAATAGGTGTTTTAGAAAAACAATGTATTTGCAACTTGGTGGCCGACAGTCCGGCTATACGCTCATACTGCTTCAGGCCTTATTCACAAGGCGGGTATCCGCTACTATCCGGTTTATGAATTTGGGGTTTTTCTAAGGTTACAAAATATAAAATCCTATGGTTTGTGTCCTTTATATTGCCAAAGAGTTTAGCAAAACGTCTCTTGGGATTAATAAATGAATTAAAGCTCTGACTATCTATAATCAATTCTTCAATTTCCTTAAATTAAACCCAATCTAAAGTGTTAACTTACCATCAAACATTAACATGATTCAACACCATATTTATAGGTAATAAACTAATTTCTTAACCCATAATTGTTTAATAAATTCTATGAACATCATTACTCAAATATTAATAGGTTTTATAGCGTTTGAACATTTATACTTTATGTATTTTGAAATGTTTGCTTGGGAAACAATTGGCAAAAAAACTTTTAAAAGCTTGCCACCAGATTTATTTACACCAACAAAGGGTTTGGCTGCAAACCAAGGTTTGTATAACGGTTTTTTAGCATCAGGACTAATTTGGTCACTCTTAATATCAGATACTATTTGGCAAAAAAATATCGCAATTTTCTTCTTGTCTTGCGTAATTGTAGCTGGTGTTTTTGGAGCTGTAACTGCAAGCAAAAAAATATTTTATGTGCAAGCTTTACCGGCAATATTCACTTTAATTTGTGTGTTGGTTTTATAATGAAAATCTAAAAACCTTTAAGTAGCAAAAATTAATGAATACAAGGCAAGATTGTTGTTTGTAAAAACCCAATTTATATAAAGTCTCGAAAAATGAAAAATAGAATCTCGTTATTTATTATTTTAAGCTTAATAGTATTGTCTGCTTGTACCAATAATACCAAGAAGGAAGCTATTCAACAAGACACCATTGTAGAAAAAACCATACCCCTGGAACCAATTTCTGAAACTATTGAAACTGTAGAGGATTCGGTTTTAGAAACTACAAAGAAAATTTTAACCAGTTTAAAAAATAAAGACTACGAAACCTTGGCCACATTTATTCATCCCAATTTAGGCCTAACATTTTCACCTTACGGTTTTATAGATACCACAAAATCTATCAATTTCTCTAAAAATCAATTTGTCAACAAAGTTCAACAACAAAAAACGATAAATTGGGGAGCTTACGATGGATCTGGAGATCCAATTTTATTAACACCTGAAAACTATTTTAAAAAATTTGTTTACTCAGCTGATTTTTTAAAAGCCGATACTACAAGTAAAAACAAGATTATCTCTAAAGGGAACTCATTAATTAATTTGAATAAAGTATTTAAAGATTGTGATTTTACTGAAAGTTATTTCGCTGGTTTTAACAAAAAATACGACGGAATGGATTGGCAAAGTTTGATATTGGTGTACAAAAAATCGAATAATCAGAATAAATTAGTAGCCATCATACACAACCAGTGGACTATTTAGAAATCTAAATTTATAAAAGGTATGATTATTTAAACTACAAAAATATTCTTCTTATCCCAATAAAAACTAAGATAAAAACAGAGTATCCAATAAAAAACGGAATAACATATAAATGCAAATTCAACAATAATAAAATTGACATACAAAGTAATTGAAATCCTAATCCATAAATAGAAATCAGTGTCATAAACCATTTAGGAAAAGGTTTACTGTTTGGTGCATTTTTATCTAACTGGTAAATTATTTTATCAAAAACTCCGTAAAAAAAGTAATAAATTTTATACAGCCTATTTACTGTACTTTGCTTCTCGCCTTTTAATGCAATTGGAGCTTCAATTTCAAAAATGCGGCTTGTAGAGTCACCGTTTACACTATTTCTCAAAATAACATAATAATAATTATACACTGTGCCTTGCAACTGAATCCCAAAAAAAGCTAAAAAAGTATAAAGCAAAGACCCATCAGTCACGTACATAAAAGTTAATAGAAACAGCAAATTCAAAATAATATCTGCAATAGAATCGTAATAACGCCCAGTGTATGACGGTGTGTTTTTTAATCTTGAAAGTTCCCCGTCTGCTGCATCTAAAGTTGATTTAAGAATTAATAGAAATGCTGCTAATGCAAAATATTTAAACAAAATAGCTGCAATTGCAAAAATACCAGAGATAATAAATAAAGTAGTAATTCCAATTGGAGTTATACCAGTATTTACCAATGAAGTTGCTATCCAACGACCAGGACGCCTTCCATAATCTGATAAATCAACAAATTTAAACTGCTTAGGTAGTTTCGACATTTTATGATGGTGAAATCAATCAATTATTTGATTGATTTTATTCCTGAAATTTATTTGAACTGCGAATTTACATAAAACATAAAATAAAACCTGTTTCTATTAATAAAAGAGGGAGATTGCTATTATAAGATTAATACTCTAATGATAAAAAAATCAAAAAATCTTTACAAAAAGAACAAATTTTGCTTAAATGAAATTTAAACAAGCTTTAAGTCAAACCATTTAAAACTGTAAAAGTTTTGTAGTAGAAAGATTAACAGCTTTAAATATCTTTATTTCGTCCTTTAATTGCCCTATATTTATTGGATAACGTTTAGAATTCCTTATGTAAGCTGTTACAAAACACCCATATTAACTGATAAATGAAAAGAAAAGAATTTTTAGGTCTATCTGCTTTAGCTGCAACTGCTGGGCTTACTTTAGGATTTACTCAGCTAAACAACCATAAAGAAAAAACATATTCTCAAGAAATAGAAAAACTAAAATTAACAATTAGTGATGCTGAACCAATTACTGTTAAAGAAAGAGAAAATAGAATTGCAAAAGCGCAACGCTTACTCATAGAAAATAAAATTGGTGCTTTAATATTAGATAGTGGCACATCACTCAATTACTTTACAGGTGTAAAATGGGGCCAAAGTGAAAGGGCAATGTTAGCAATTATTCCTGCCAAGGGAACTGTAAAATACATTTGTCCGGCTTTTGAACTGGATAGGTTAAAGGAAAGAATTATTATAGGTAATGATGTACGTGTTTGGGAAGAGGATGAAAATCCTTTCCGTTTAGTTGCTCATATTTTTAAAGAATTGGGTATTAAAGCTGGAGATATTGGCTTAGAAAAAAAAGTGCGCTTTTTTATAATGGATGGCATTAAAAAAGAAGCCCCCCACTTAAATTATGTAAGTGGCGACCCAATTTCTGTTGCTTGTAGAATTATAAAATCTGAAGCAGAAATTAAACTGATGCAGAAAGCTAATGACATTACATTGGCTGCTATAAAAATTGGTGTGAGCAAACTACAGGAAGGGATGAAACAAAGCCAACTTGCAGCCATAATTATGAAAGCTCAAAATGATTTAGGTGGCAATGCAGATTTTGCTTTATGCTTATTTGGTCAATCGTCTGCCTACCCACATGGTAGCAAGCAAGCGCCAACTTTGAAAACTGGAGATATTGTTTTAATGGATTGCGGTTGCACAGTTGAAAGTTATAATTCTGACATAAGCCGTACTGTTGTTTTTGGAAATAGCCCAAGCAAACGCCAAGAAGAAATATGGAATTTGGAAAAAAAGGCGCAATTAGCAGGTTTTGAAGCCGCTAAAGTTGGGGCAACTTGTGAAGCTGTAGATTTTGCTGCAAGAAAAGTATTAATTGATGCAGGCTTTGGGCCAGGTTATAAATTGCCTGGTTTGCCACACCGCACTGGCCATGGTATTGGTATGGACGGACACGAGTGGAGAAATATGGTTAAAGGAAATAAAAAACTGCTTGAACCCGGTATGTGTTTTAGCATAGAACCAACAATTTCTATTATTGGCGAGTTTGGTATTAGGTTTGAAGATTGTGTTTATATGACAGCGGATGGACCACAATGGTTTTCGCAACCTAGCAAATCTATTAATGAGCCATTTGGATAGCAAATTAATGGCAATGCCTCATTATATAAAAGAATAATTAAAGGATTTTAAGCAAACACTAAAAAAAACATTAAACCAAAACTGTTTTAATAATAAAATGCAATAATAAAATTACTGCACTTTGTAAGCTACCACACTATTTTTATTAAATGTAGGTACATATAAAATATTTGATTTGGGATTAAAACCAATATCAGCAGTGTTAATTTTATCTGCTCTGGTATCCATTAGCAAAGTAAAAGTACCGTCTTTTTTAATATGATAAATTAAACCCACCCAACAAGTAGCTAAAAAATCTCCATTGGCATAAGGCTCTAAACCATCGCCTCCGGCAGCTAAACCTTTTGCAATAGTTTGTATTTGTTTGTTTTTATCCACTTTTATTAAGGCTGGTCCGCTTAAAATATGGAGCTCATTGTTAATAAATTTAAGTCCATTTGCACTTTTAATACTATCTAAATAAAGATTAGGAATATCGTTTTTTATTTGGTGTACTTTGGCTAATCTGGTATCAGAAACAAATACTTCGCCTTGCTTGTTAATTGCTATATCATTTAAAAATACAGACCCACCAATTTGGATTTTAGCTTCTACCCTAGCAGATTTAATATCAATTTTAACTACTTCATTAATATCGGCTACGTATAGTTTTCCTTTATAAACACCCATACCTTTTGGTGCATTTAAACATGTAACCCAATCTTTACTAATTATAGTTCCATCCTCGCTTAAAATGGCAATACCTCCTTTTCCATCAGCTTTTGCGCCATCGCCATCTATTAAAGAAACATAAAGTAAATTGCCAATTGGCAAAACAGATTCGGGCGTTGCCAAATCTTTAGTTTCCCAAAGTTTATTCAGTTTTAATTGTGCGTTACTTGTGATGGTAAAAGATAACAATAGTATAGAAAATAGTAATTTCATGGTGTTATTTTTAAAAGACTAAAAGCTAAATTAATGATTAGGAATTGGATTTTATAAGCTCCAAAACCATAAATAACCTGCCTAAAGATATAAACAAATTCAAGATTAGCCATAGCCTCTTTTTTGTTAATGTGGTGTTTCCTGTTAAAGACTTATGAAGTTTCCTAGTCTAACCAGGCTTTCTATTCTTTGAGGACCCCGCTTTATTTAGCCCAAACATAATCTGTCATTCTGTAGAACCGTACATTATATTTTTTTGCGTTTAGGTCAAAGCAGGGTCTCTCTTTTTCAGGACCCTGCTTTATTCAGCCCAAACATAATCTGTCATTCTGTAGAACCGTACATTATTTTTTTGCGTTAACGATGGAAATAACACCCCGGATTGACCGCCTCTTTAGCGGGCAAACGGAGTTATAACGGACAGCGTGTTACCTTGCCTACCAGCAGGTAAAAAACGCAATATTAAATTCATAAAAAACCCTTACCCTAAAACTTTACTTTGCGGCTCACTTAATTTTCTGCAATTTTGCACCTACCGCATGATAAAAAAGGAAACCATTGATAAAATTCTTGAAACCGCTTTAATTGAAGAAGTGGTTGGCGATTTTGTGAACCTTAAAAAAAGAGGTTCTAGCATGACTGGTTTATGCCCTTTTCACAACGAAAAATCTCCTTCTTTTCATGTATCGCCTGCTAAAGGAATTTTTAAATGTTTTGGCTGTGGTAAAGGTGGCGACTCTGTCCATTTTATTATGGAGCATGAGAAATACAGCTACCCCGAAGCCTTAAAATACGTTGCCAATAAGTACAATATAGAGGTTGAAGAAACCGAAGTTACACCAGAATTTAAGTTAGAACAAGACCGCAGAGAGAGTTTATACATAGTTTCAACGTATGCTGCATCGTTTTTTGCGGATACTATGTGGAATACTGATACTGGTAAAACAATTGGCTTAAGCTATTTTAAAGAACGTGGTTTTAGGGATGATATCATCAAGAAATTTGAATTGGGCTATTCGCCCGATGACTGGAGCGCACTATTAGATGCTGCTGTTACAAATGGCTACCAACAAAACTTTTTAGAAGATGTTGGCTTGGTGATTAAAAACGACCAAGGTAAAGTTTACGATAGGTTTAGAGGCCGAGTGATGTTCCCAATCCATAATTTTACGGGCAGGGTAATTGGTTTTGGTGGCCGTACTTTAAAAACAGATAAAGCTGTAGCTAAATATGTAAACTCGCCTGAAAGTGATATTTACCATAAATCTAATGTGCTTTACGGCCTTTTTCAAGCTAAAAAAGCAATCAGAGATTTTGATAATTGCTATTTAGTAGAAGGTTATGCCGATGTATTATCTGTACAACAAGCCGGCGTTGAAAACGTAGTGGCATCTTCTGGTACATCTTTAACTACAGAACAAATTAGGTTAATTGCCCGTTTTACCAAAAGTGTCACCATTTTATACGATGGTGATGCGGCAGGAATAAAAGCTTCTTTACGAGGCTTAGACATGATTCTGGAGGAAGGTTTGGATGTGAAAGTCGTACTTTTCCCTGATGGACATGACCCTGATTCTTACATTCAAAAACTAGGGGCTGCTGCTTTTAAAACACATATAGATAAAAATAAAAAGGATTTCATTTTTTATAAAACAGAGATTCTTTTAAAAGATGCCAGTAATGACCCCATAAAAAAAGCAGGTGTAATTAGGGAAGTGGTAGAAAGTATTGCTAAAATTCCTGATGCCATTAAAGCTTCTGTTTTTTTAAGAGAGTGTAGCAATTTGCTACAAATGGAAGAGCGTATTTTAATTACCGAGCTAAATAAAATGCGTTTAGCAAAGGCGAAAAAAGACGCTCCAAAACCTCAATCGAATTACGAGGAAGGTCCATCGCCAGAAATGGAAGCCATGTTATATGGTGCCGAAGAAGTTGCTGCACCTATTATGCAAGCAGACGAATTTCAGGAGCGAGATATGATAAGGGTTTTGTTGTTATACGGAAACCAAATGGGCAACTGGGACGAAACTACCGACACCTATATTGGCCCATATATTATTTTGCATTTAAGCGATGTGGTTTTTATAAACCCACTTTACGCCAAAGTGGTTAAGTTTTACCACGATGAATTAGAGCAAGGCAGATTACCAACCGAAAAAGATTTTATACAACACCCAGATAGAGAAGTTTCTTCTTTAGCTGTTTCTTTAATTTCTAGCCCTTATTTACTGAGTGAAAACTGGTATAATATGCATAATATTACTGTACCAGATGAAACTGAAAAGCTAAGAGGGACAGTTATGGGCGCAATATTTCACCTGAAAAAGAAAAAAATAAGCGCTATTATAAAAGCTAAGCAAAAAGCCATTCAAGAAGAAAAAGATGCAGATAATGTGATGATTTTGATGAAGGAATATTTAGATTTAAAAGAAGTTGAAAAGTACATCTCTAAATATTTAGGTTCGGTAATTATTAGGTAAATGGCTAGGCATAATGATGATGGTAAACAGGCAGAAGTGCTTGCAAAAGCTTTTTTAGAAAATAAGGGTTACCAGATTTTAGACCAAAACTGGACTTTTAAAAAAGCCGAAGTTGATTTGATTGCCTACCATAACAAAACCTTAATTTTTGTAGAAGTAAAAGCCCGCTCTGGTACTGGCTTTGGTAAACCCGAAGAATTTGTTGACGATAAAAAACAAAAGCTGCTCTCTCAGGCAGCTGATGAATATATTTATTTAATGGAACACGAATGCGAAATTCGTTTCGATATTATAGCTATTTTATTTAAAAAAGACTTTGAACAATATGAAATTAACCATATTGAAGATGCCTTTTGGAACTACTGATTCCAAAATTACTGCTACTCAATTATCCTTAAAATAAAATAAGACCTTAGCAAAAACTCCCTAAACGCTTTAATTTAGTTTTTAAACAATATTAATTGGCATTATTTAAAGCAAAGTTTTACTTTAGCTATTCACATCCAGTAATTAGCATGAATTATAAAAACATCATAGGTTTATTTATTTTAAGTACAACTTTCTTACTTTTTTCTTGTAACGATGATAAAAAAGCAAGCCCGTCTTCTTCTTATTTTACAAGTCCAGAAAGTGGCGATGTAATTAAAGCTGGTGATGAAATTAACTTGAAACTGAGTTTCGCTGATGGTTTAGTAGATTCTATTCAATACTATTTAGACACCGTAAAAGTTGCCACCAAAACAGATACTGCCCAATTTAATTTACCTAGTGCTGGCTTATCACTTGGGAGCAGGTTAATCACAGCCAAAATTTATAGAAAAGGAGTTGCCGAAGAAGTTACAAGTAACGTTGTGCTTTTAAGCAGAATTAAACCAAAACAATATGGTTATAAAATAATTAAAACCTACCCTCATTCTACTACATCTTACGTGGAGGGTTTAGAATACCATGACGGTGTATTTTATGAAAGTGCTGGAGATTATGGAAATTCAAGTTTAAGAAAAGTTAGCTTAGATGGTAAAGTTTTGCAACAGAAAGATGTAGACAAGCAATATTTTGCAGAAGGAATGACGGTAATTGGCGATAAAATTATACAGTTAACTTATAAAGAAAAAGTAGGTTTTGAGTATGATAAGGCCACCTTCAAATTACTTAAAACATTCCCTTACAACCACGCTGCAGAAGGCTGGGGTTTAACGTTTGACGGTGAAACTGTTTATAATACAGATGGTAGCAACCGCATTTTTAGATTAGATAAAAACACCTACATGCCAAAAGGTATTATTGAAGTGTATGATGAAAAAGGCCCGGTAACAGGGTTAAACGAATTAGAATGGATTGATGGTAAAATTTATGCCAACATTTACACATCGGAATTAATTGCTATTATAAACCCTAAAACTGGTGAAGTAGAAGCATATATAAATATGATGGGTTTACCACATGGACCATTAGGCGACCCAGACCAAGATGTTTTAAACGGAATAGCTTATGATAAAGCTGGTAAACGCTTATTTGTTACCGGTAAAAAATGGGACAAACTTTTTCACGTAGAATTAGTTCCACTATAAATTAAAATCATTTTAAATCTCTTTTTTGTACATTTGAAATGATGAGGATATTTTCTTCCATATTAATGCTTTTAATATTAGCCATAAATTTTAAACCATGTGCTGATGAATTGCCATCAAAAGAAAATACCATATCTAAAACTATTCAACAAGAAAACCCCAACAATCAAAACGAACAAGATGATTGTAGTCCATTTTGTTATTGTGCTTGTTGCGCTATCAGAACTTTAACGCGTAATTTTGCTTCTCTCAATTTTTACGCTGCAAATTTAGCCAAAACAAACTCCGTTCATATTTGTGGCAAAACAAACAATGCTATATACCCGGTATGGCAACCTCCAAAAACAGCTTAAATTTTTTTTAATAATTAAAGATTTTCTTGGACTAATTAAGGAGCTTTAGGTTCTTTAATATACACCGACTAATTGTTGGCAACGAAGGCGAAAAATTCTTTTTATTTAAAATTCATTTAAAAAACTAAGACAATTATGTTGGATAGAATTATAAAATTCTCCATAAAAAATAAACTGGTTATTAGTGTTTTTACACTAATTTTAATTGCTTGGGGTTCCTACTCAATAAAGCAATTACCAATAGATGCTGTACCAGATATCACCAATAATCAGGTACAAATTTTAACCACATCGCCCAGTAATGGTGCAGAGGATATTGAACGTTTTGTGACTTTTCCTTTAGAGCAAACCATGGCCACCATCCCAGATTTAGAAGAAGTGAGGTCTTTTAGTCGTTTTGGTTTATCTGTAGTTACTTTAGTTTTTAAAGAATATGTAGATATTTATTGGGCAAGGCAACAAGTAAACGAACGTTTAACAGAAGCCAGCAAAGCTATTCCGGACGGAATGGGGAAACCGGAAATTGCACCATTAACTACCGGTTTGGGAGAAATTTACCAATACGTTGTACATACAAAAGAAGGTTATGGTAAAAAATACGATGCCACACAATTAAGAACCATACAAGATTGGGTTATCCGAAGGCAATTATTGGGCTTACCTGGCATTGCAGATGTGAGTAGTTTTGGAGGCTTTTTAAAACAATATGAGGTTTCATTAAATCCCGAGAAATTGCGAAGTATGAATATTAGCATTGCTGATGTTTACGATGCATTAAAAAAGAATAACCAAAATACGGGTGGATCTTACATTGATAAAAAACCTACTGCTTATTTTATTAAAAGTGAAGGATTAATTACCAGCATAGCCGATATTGAGAATATTGTAGTTAAAACCAATAATAACAGCACACCTGTTTTAATAAGAAATGTTGCAGATGTAAAAATTGGCGCTGCCACTAGATACGGCGCCATGACAAGGAATACAGAAGGCGAAGTTGTTGGTGGCTTGGTATTAATGCTTAAAGGTGCAAATGCAGCAAAAGTTATTGCTGATGTAAAAACCAGAATGGCTCAAATAGAAAAAAACTTACCCGAAGGGATTTTGGTTGAGCCATTTTTAGACCGTAGCAAATTAGTAGATAATGCCATTAGCACAGTTACAAAAAACCTTCTAGAAGGCGCATTGATTGTGATTTTTGTTTTGGTTTTATTGTTAGGGAATTTTAGAGCGGGTTTAATTGTAGCCTCCGTAATTCCGTTAGCCATGCTTTTTGCCATTGCCATGATGAATCTTTTTGGCGTAAGTGGCAACCTAATGAGTTTAGGCGCCATAGATTTTGGTTT
Source organism: Pedobacter alpinus (assembly GCF_042684645.1). Taxonomy (NCBI): domain Bacteria; kingdom Pseudomonadati; phylum Bacteroidota; class Sphingobacteriia; order Sphingobacteriales; family Sphingobacteriaceae; genus Pedobacter; species Pedobacter alpinus. Next base: position 47,092 of record NZ_JBHULV010000008.1, on the reverse strand, counting down.
AATTGTAGATGGGGCGGTAATTATTGTAGAGGCTACACTCCACCATTTATCATTAAGAAAAAACAAATTAGCTTTAAATCAAGCGCAAATGGATGAAGAGGTTTACCAATCTTCGTCAAAAATCCGCAACAGCGCAGCCTTTGGAGAAATTATAATTTTAATAGTTTACCTGCCAATTTTAGCTTTAATAGGTATTGAAGGTAAAATGTTTAAACCCATGGCTCAAACGGTAAGTTTTGCCATTTTAGGAGCATTTATCCTTTCTTTAACTTATGTGCCAATGGTAAGTGCTTTATTCTTAAGCAAAACGGTTAGCACTAAGAAAAACATTTCTGATAAAATTATGTCCTCTTTTCAAAGGATTTATACCCTAATGTTAAATTTCGCTTTAAAAGCCAAATTGCTTGTTTTAGGCATTGCCATGGCACTTTTAATAGGGGCAGTTTTACTTTTTAACAGCATGGGCTCAGAGTTTATTCCCACACTTGATGAAGGAGACTTTGCAGTAGAAACCCGTGTGTTAACTGGAAGCAGTTTATCACAAACCATTGAGGCAGCAACAAGATCAGCGGAAGTGCTAAAAAATAATTTTCCAGAAGTTATAGAAGTGGTGGGTAAAATAGGTTCAAGTGAAATCCCGGTAGATCCTATGCCTGTAGAAGCTTGCGATTTAATTATTGTTTTAAAAGATAAAAAAGAATGGACCAGTGCCAATAACAGAGAAGAACTTGCAGAAAAAATGCAAGCAAAGTTAGAACAACATGTACCCGGAGTTACTTACGGTTTTCAGCAACCCATACAAATGCGTTTTAACGAATTAATGTCGGGCGCAAGACAAGACGTAGTAATTAAAATTTATGGCGAAGATTTAAAAATGTTAAGTGCTTATGCTAAAAAAGTAGGAGCTATTGCCAGAAGAATTGATGGAGCAGAAGATGTTTATGTAGAACAAGTATCTGGCCTACCACAAATAGTGGTTAAATTTAATAGAGATAAAATAGCACAATTTGGTTTAAATGTTGAGGACATTAACACCGTAATTAATACCGCATTTGCAGGGCAATCTGCAGGGTTGGTTTTCGAAGGCGAAAAAAGGTTTGATTTGGTGGTAAGGGTTGGAAAAGACCAACGTCAAAGTTTAAACGATATTAAAAATGTTTACATCACCGCCCCAAACGGCAGCCAAATTCCGCTTACGCAATTAGCTGATGTTAATTTTGAAATTGGCCCAAACCAAATACAAAGAGATGATGCCAAACGTAGAATTATTGTAGGTTTTAATGTGAGAGGTAGAGACGTTAAAAGCATTGTTGAAGAAGCACAACAAAAAATAGATGCTGAAATTAAATTTGAAACAGGCTACTATCCTACTTATGGTGGTACTTTCGAGAATTTAGAAGCTGCTAATGCTAGGTTAGGTGTTGCTGTGCCGGCAGCATTACTACTTATTTTTCTTTTACTTTATTTCACTTTTTCATCTGTAAAACACGCATTGTTAATTTTTACTGCCATTCCATTATCTGCAATTGGTGGCGTGTTTGCCTTAGGGTTACGCGGAATGCCTTTTAGCATATCAGCCGGAGTAGGTTTTATTGCACTTTTTGGGGTAGCCGTTTTAAACGGAATAGTTTTAATTGCAGAATTTAATCGACTAAGAAAAAACGGAATGACAGATTTAATAAGCATTGTAAAAGAAGGAACTGCTGTTAGGCTTCGCCCAGTGATTATGACTGCCTTAGTGGCATCATTAGGTTTTTTACCCATGGCATTATCTAACAGTAGCGGTGCCGAAGTGCAGAAACCATTGGCAACCGTTGTAATTGGTGGTTTGCTAACCGCAACTTTATTAACCTTAATAATATTGCCAATACTTTATATTCTATTAGAAAAATATCAGCTTAAAAAGGTTTCCAAAAAATTAGGATTGGTTTTATTGATTTCTGGCTTTTATTTAACTAGTACAAAAGCGCAAAACAAAACTTATACTTTAGAACAAGCTATCGCGACAGCAAAACAAAACAACCAAGGCTTATTGGCTAATGGTTTAGAGGTTAATATGGCCGAAGTTTTAACAAAAGGCACAACGGAAATACCTAAAACAGATTTAGCTGTACTATATGGGCAAACTAATAGCATTGTAAAAAACGATAATAATATTTCTATTGTACAAAAATTCCCCTTCCCTACTGCATTTGCTGCAAATACTGGCTTAGCAAATGCAAAAGTAGAAAGTGCAAAGAAAATGCTGTCTGTATCCACAAATGAGTTGGTTTATCAGGTTACTGTAACCTACCAAATGTTACAGTATTTATACGCAAAAAAAGAACTATTGCTAAAGCAGGATACTATTTTCTTTGGATTTAAAAAAGCTGCAGATTTAAGGTTTAAAACAGGCGAAAGCACACTATTAGAAAGCACAACAGCCAATACTCAATTTAACGATTTGCAAAATAAATTAAAGCAAAACATATCTGAAATTAATATCCAGCAATCAAAATTGGCAGTACTTTTAGGCACTACTCAGGCTATTGATATTGAAGAAAAACAATTTAAAGCGTTAGAGTTTTTTGGCGATAATGATAGTACTTTGGTTCAAAACAACCCAGCATTTGCTTACCTCCAACAGCAGCGCACAGTTTTAGAAAACCAAAGAAAAGCCGAAGTTGCAAAAGCTTTGCCCGATATTACTTTGGGTTATTTTAACCAATCATTAATAGGTATTCAAAATGTTAACGGTCAAGAAGTTTATTTTGATGGAAATAAACGTTTTCAAGGGGTTCAATTAGGGCTTTCTATTCCTTTGTTCTTTGGTAATTACCAAGCAAAAGTTAAATCTATTGTTATCGCTAAAAATATTGCCAGCAATAATTTAAACTATTACCAACGTCAGTTAATGGGCGATTTTGAACAAAACTATCAAGAATATTTACAGCAAAAGGAAACTTTGGTCTATTATGAAAAATCGGCTTTGCCTAACGTTTTATCAATAGAAAAAACAAGTAAAACAGCTTACCAAAGTGGTGAAATTGGTTACCAAGAATATTTATTGAGCTTAAAAAGCGCACTCGAAATTAAAGCCAACTATTTAATAGCTGTAAAAGAATTGAATGAAAATATTGCCCAATTAACCTATTTAACAGGCAATTTAAACCAAAATTAATTATGAAATTGAGATATAAAATTTTAAGCATTTTGTTGGTATTTAGTATATTAACATCATGCGGAAGCAAAGAAAATAAAGCAGTTGAAGCGCATCATGATGAAGAAGAAGCGCATGAAAACGAAGTAAGCTTAACCCCAGAGCAATTTAAAGTGGCCAATATACAATTAGGCTTAGTGAGTGAAAAAGCCTTAAGTGGAACCATTAGAGTGAATGGCCTATTAGATTTGCCGCCACAAAGTAAAGTGTCTTTATCAACTCCTTTTGCTGGCATTCTTAAAAGCACTAACATGCTGCAAGGTAAAAAAGTAAGAAAAGGTGAGGCTGTAGCTGTGTTAGAACATCCAGATTATATAGAAGTACAACAATCTTATTTAGAGCTAAAAAGCCAAAGCAATTATGCCAAAGCAGATTTTGAACGTCAGCAAGAATTAGCTAAAGAGCAAGTTAATGCACAAAAATCACTACAAAAAGCAGAAAGTGACTATCAAATTTTGATGGCAAAATTTAATGCTGTAAAAAGTAAATTAAAGTTAATGAACATTAATATTAGTAATTTAGATAAAGGCAATTTAACCAATACCATTACTTTATACTCGCCAATAAATGGTTATATAACAACAGTAAATAAAAACATAGGCGCAATGGTAAACTCCAATGATGTAATTTTAGAAATTGCCGATACAGAGCATTTACACGCCGAACTTACTGTTTATGAGAAAGATGTGCCTAAGCTTAAAATTGGGCAAAAAGTACGTTTTGTTTTAGCTAATGAACAAAAAGAACGCATGGCAACAGTTTATTTAATTGGTAAAGAAATTAGCGCAGAACGTACCATTAATATTCATTGCCATTTAGATGAAGAAGATGCCCATTTAATACCTGGAATGTACTTACAGGCTTTGGTAGAAAGCGGAGTCAAAAAAATGCTTTCCTTGCCAGAAGATGCTATTGTAGATTTTGAAGGCGATAAATATGTTTTTGTTGCCCAAACTTCTGAAAATAAAAATGAGCATCGTTTTAAAATGCTAAAAGTAAATTTAGGAGTTGCAGAGCTGGGTTATGTTGCTATTGAAATCCCAGAGTTAAAAGACATACAGAACGAGCAATTTGTATTAAAAGGTGCTTACGATTTATTGAGCCAGTTAAAAAACCGGGAAGAAGAAGAAGAAGGTGGGCATGGGCATTAAATAAAAGCTAACCCTAACAACTGCAAATTACATCTACCTATTACTTTTACCAAAATACCAGCTTACCATTTTAAATAAAATCCAGCATTATAATTAGGCGCTTTTAAAACATTTTTGGCATAAATGGCTCCTGCTACAGACCCGCTTACTCCAAGTTTTGGAGTAATTTGATAATTTAGTTCGAAAGATGGAGAAAGGTACTCTATGTTATTTGCAAACAGACTTCCTTGTGAGGTGAGTGCGTTTCCGTTTTTAAAAGGTAAAACGCCATTCACTTTAATGATAGGAATAAACTTTTTAAAGGTAAACCCAAGTTCAAAGCCATAACGCAATTCATCAGAAAAACCCTTTGTACGGTTATTGAAACCCGTATAAATAGAAGCATAAACAGGTTTTGGGTAAAAGGAATGACTGGCATCAACTCTTAACATTTGATTAAACTCTCCGTCTCCAGTCTGTAATATACCAGTTTCGCCTGCACCAGTTTTACCAAAGGGTAATCCAAATACTAAACTTGTGCTTAATACTATTTTTTTATCTTGAAAAAAGCCGTATTTGATCCCTAAATCGGCATCTCCAACACCACTTGTTTGATCGCCAGGAATGGTTTTACCACTTTGCCTAAATTGTATATCGTTAATTGTTTGTTTAACGTAAAACGGAAAATTAAGAATACCAGTTATCTTATTGCTAATTCCATACTCCGCATAAATAGAAGTGCCAAATTGGTTAATTGTTGTAATATCAACAGTGCTACCGTCAGGTGCGAAGTATTTGTTGCTACTTACAATATTCTCTGCAAGTTTAATATAACCGTCGCCTTTTTCTTTTACCCATCCTTGCGAAAAAACTGTTTGTGTACTAATTGAAAGTATAATAATCAATACTGAGAGGTACTTTATTTTCATTAAAATGACTTTATAAGGTGAAAAGCATTATTGGATATTTGGATATCAATTTTAAAAGATAAGATTTTCTTATTTTAATTCGGCGTAACCAAATGTTAAACTTGCTGGTTTACAAAAAATAATTACATATTTATAATCACGCAGGGCAACGCCGCTTTTAATTTGGCTCACGTTAAATGTTTTGGCACCGTTGGTTTTAATCTCGCCTAATTCTAAACCTACCGAACGTACTGTTGCGCCGTTAGTTGAGTTGGCTAAGTAAATAAATGTTCCCAAGGCAAAACTTGTTTGGAAATTGCTGGATAAATTTAAAATAACCTCTCCGTTAACGGTCTTTAAGGTTGCATTGCCAACAGCTCGGTAACCACCTGTAGCAATAAAGCTACCCATTAATTCATTACTGCTACCCACGGTAAAATCAATACTATTACTTTTTATACCATCAATTTTTCCGTAAATACTAGCTACTCCGTTGGCTACTGCGGTAATTTTACCATTGGCATCTACTTTTAAAATATTTTCATTTTCCGAAAACCATTGTACAGTTTGCCCATTAACAGTTTGTCCGTTAATGTTTTGAGCACTGATGCCCAAGTTTAAACTTTCATTCAATGTTAAAGAAGTTTTACTGGCAGTAATGGTTACTTTAGCAATCGCATTATCATTAGCAACAACAGTTATGTTTATAGCATTTGCAGTGGTATTTTGATATTGCGTGTAAATTTGTGCGCTACCTGCTGTTAAAGCAGTTATTTTACCTCCCGAATTCACACTTACAATTTGAGGTTGAGTGGACACCCAAGTATAAGGTACTATTTTTTCTATTCCGTATTCATCAAAATATTTTGCGCCTATTGTAGCAGTTTCGCCTAATCTAAAAACTGTTTGGTTAGCAGAAAGCTCAAATTTTGGGTCAACTATAGCGTCGTCTAAAATATCTGTACCTTGGCAAGCACTAAGTGCTAAAAATGATAGAAATGCAATTTTAGAAATGGTTAACTTTAGCATAATTTCTTTCTTGATAATTAAATATCGAGAAAAAATCTTGTATTTTTTTAAATTTTTAAATAAACAGTTTATACAAAAGCACTAAACCCTGTAATTGCTCTACCTACAATTAAAGTATTTATTTCTTTTGTACCCTCGTAAGAGTAAATGGCTTCCGCATCGGCAACAAAACGAGCGACATCATATTCTAATAAAATACCATTTCCGCCCATTACTTCGCGGGCTTTGCTTACTACATCACGGGTACGCATGGTGCAAAACACTTTAGCTAAAGATGCATGTTCGTCTGTTAACTTACCTTCATCTTGTAATTTAGAAAGCTGAAAAACCAAAGTTTGCATTGCTGTTAAATTAGAAAGCATTTCTACCAAATGGTTTTGAATTAACTGAAAAGAAGCAATAGGTTTTCCAAACTGAATACGCTCTCTGGTATATCTTAATGCGCTTTCATAAGCTCCTCTAGCACAACCTACAGCCATCCAGGCAACACCAGCCCTTGTCATTTGTAAAACTTTTGCGGTGTCTTTAAAAGAGTTACAGTTTTGCAATCTGTTTTCTTCTGTTACCACACAATCTGTTAAGTTAATAATGGCGTTTTGTACAATACGTAAAGCCATTTTATCTTCAATTTTTTTGGCAGAAAAACCCGGATTTCCTTTTTCTACAATAAAACCTTTTACTTGGTTATCGTCTAAATCTCTGGCCCAAATAATATTTACATCAGCAAATGTGGCGTTGCCAATCCATTTCTTTTGCCCGTTTAACACCCAAGTATCGCCGTTTCTTTTTGCTGTTGTTGTTAAGCCGCCTGCCGCTGCCGAACCTACTTCGGGTTCTGTTAAACCAAAAGAACCTATTAACTTTAATTGTTGCATTTGTGGCAACCATTTTTGCTTTTGTTCTTCGGAACCGCAAATGTATATAGAACCCATTGTTAAGCCACTTTGTACCCCAAAAAATGTAGCTATAGAAGCATCTATTCTCCCCATTTCATTTGCAATAATGCCTTCCATTAAAAAAGAACGATTAGGGCAACCGTAACCTTCATAAGTTAAACCGCAGATATTAAGCTCTGCCATTTTTGGTATAATTTCAAAAGGGAATTCGGCCTTGTTCCAATATCTATTTACAATAGGCTTAATCTCAGTTTCCATAAAAGCTCTCACTTTCAATTGCAATGCCCTATCCTCTGGAGATAAAGCATCCGAGAGTTCGTAAAAATCACCATTAATAGGTGGCAGTTCTTTTTTCTTACTCCCGCCACTTACCATTTTCATTAAACCCGAAATTTGCTTTTCGTCAAGTTTACTAAATTGGTTCATTACCGTTGGTAAATCAACTTTTCTTGATAAAGCATCTAACTGATTTAAATCTACAGTTTTTAGTAACTGATAAATATTTTTGATTTTAGAGAATAGTCCAGACATAAGGTTTATTGGGGTTATTGATTTTACAATATAGTAAAATTGTTTGTTGAACAACAAAGGCAAAATTGGTTTAATTCAATTTTGCCCTTAAACATTCAAAATTTCAAAATTTTATTTCTTTAAAGCATTTCAGTAGCTGTGTTAGAATGTATATACGAAATCTCTCTTTTACTTTCAGTGCGGTTTGTATAGTCTGATAACAACCAGACTAAAATACCACAATTGCAAAAACTAGAAAGAAGTTTCTTGCTAATTCAACTTCTAAATATTGTATTAAAAAGCCAAACCTACCAATGCAAAAGAAACTACTAATTCTATCTTCGCATGTATTTTAAGCGAGATAAAACGGACTAAGCTGTATTTGAAATTAGTAAAGGCAGTTAAAACTAAATGAATTTAGCCTAAACCATAAGCACAACCAGCAATAATACTTGGCAAATTGAGTAATAATTGATTAGTTATAATTTATTTCTCTGCTAAAGCTTTTCCTTCAAATTTAATTCCATCCCAACCATTCGCCATAAACTGCCTAATGTTTTGATGGTCTGTTGCTGCTGGTGTATCTAATACGGCTTTATAATGTTCTGCAAATAATAATAACGTTTCTTCTTTTTTTAAATTATTGAGTTTTGCAAAAGAGAATACTTTAGCACTGCCTTGGTTTTGTGTAGTTTCATTATAAGCTTCGCCGTTTTTAAAAGCTGTTGGTGTATGGTTATACAATGAATCTATAAAGGCAATAACGTTGGTAAATGCAATTTGATTTTCTTTTAAATCTTGTAATAGTGTGCTGATGTTTTCTTTCATATTATATTTTTAGCTATAAATATAAAACAAAAGAGCTAACCCTAAACCCCAAAATCTAATCCAAAAAAAATCAGCATTAGGAAAACCTAATGCTGATTTAAAAATTATATTAAAAGATCTTATTTTTTAGGATCTAAAATAGCATCTATTCTTGCCAAAGCATCAACCAAATGTGCTTTTAAAATAATGTTACCGTATTTAGGCAAACTTCTTTTAATTTCTGATTGTAAGTTAGTTAAAGCCAACCTAGCCATTGGCCTAATGTCTGATTGCGCAGCATTAATTCTTGTAGGCTCTCCAAAAGTAACCGACTGGCTTTCTGTTAATAAATACTCTAAACGAGAAATATATGCTCTTTGCAAACCTCTTCGGTATAAATCTATATTTGCACCACTGGCTAATTCACTAAATATTCCCTTTTGCAAATCCCCAAACAATTCATCAATTGAATAAGCATTAGCGCCATTTTTAGCGCTATTATCAATTACTCTAGCTAACCTAGCAAATTCTAAAATGCTACTTAAAACACCTGTTTGCATTCTGCCCACACGCTCTATCATTGTAGCATTATCAATCTTAGACAAAGCTTCATTATCAAACATCCAAGTTGGTGTTTTAAACGCTTGATCATTGATAAACTTCATGGCTTCTTTTTGTTTCGCTTTTGCTACATGAGTATAAACCGCCCCGGCTTGGTCGTAAGTTTTATCATTCTCATAAATACCACCAATGTTAGATTTAACATGACCCATATAACGGGTAAACTGACCTATCACCTCGCCGTATAATTCTTGTAAATTATTATATGGTTGGCCTTCTTCATAAGTCCATTTTTGAATGTTTGGTAAAATTCTCTTCAAGTTTGCAATACCATAAGTTGAAGCTTTAACAGCATCATCTCCTAAATCTTCTGATTGCGCTCTTGGATCTACAGGGTTACCAGTTTGTTGTCCGTAAAAATAAAGTGGATCTCCAGCTTTTTCTACCGTCCATTTATTTAAGATAGCAGATTCTTCTGTAGTAGATTTATTATCAAAATAAGTATAACCCCATTTAACAGCCCATTTATCATAAGGGCCAATGCCTGGATACAATAAAACACCTTTATCTTCTGGTTGTGCAATGTAATTAAAACGAGCATAATCCATAATTGATGGTGCTGTGCCTCCCATTCTTTTTGTAAAAGCAGCAGAACGTAAAGAATCTACTGGATAGGCCACACTTGAACCAAAGTTATGAGGTAAACCCAAAGTATGCCCAACTTCATGTGAAGACACAAAACGAATTAACTGCCCCATTACCTCATCTTTAAATTTAGGCATGCGAGCATCAGGATTAACCGCCGCTGTTTGTACAAAAAACCAGTTACGCACTAAATTCATTACGTTATGGTACCAACCAATATCTGATTCTAAAATTTCGCCAGAACGAGGATCTGAAATATGCGGACCGTAAGCATTTGCAATATTTGAAGCAAAATACCTGATTACTGAATACCTAGCATCTTCTGGAGACCAATCCGGGTCGTCAGTTGGTGCTTCTAAACAAGTAATGGCATTTTTAAAACCAGCTGCTTCAAAAGCTGCATTCCAATCTTTTACACCATCAATTAAATAAGGTCTCCATTTTTTTGGAGTTGCTGGGTCAATGTAGTAAACAATTTGTTTTTTTGGTTCAACCAATTCGCCTCTTGCATAAGCAGCAGGGTCTTTTGGTTCTAATCTCCAACGGGCAATGTAACGTGTTACTGTTGCTTTTTGTGCATCTAAACCGTAATCTGTTTGTCTTTGAGAAAAATAACCAACCCTGTCATCATAAACTCTAGCTTGCATTGGTACCTTTGGTAATAAAACCATTGATGTTGCTAACTCTACCGTCATAGAACCTAAAGAATTATCAACAGGTGGGCTTGTTGCATTGTAGGTTTTAACAGTTCTAACTTCAATATTAATTGGGAAAGATTTGATAGTATCTATATAAGAACGAGTCTCATCTAACCTTGTAATTTTGTAAGTAGTTTTAGTTCTTTGTGCTAAACCTAATGCTGCTACATCTTTAGAAAACAATTCCGTAACATCAATTACTACTCCGCTAGAGTCTTTACTTAAGGCTTTAACATCAAAAGAAGCTAAAATAGGTTCCAAATTAGAGTTACGCACAGATTCGTACATATCAGAACCTTCTGCAGCTATATTGCTGTAAGATGGTACTCTAATCATTACTTGGTTACCTCTTTTTTCCCACTTCCATACTTGCTCGTTAATTTGTTCGCCACCATAAGTGCCATCTTCACTAGGTACTTTTACATAACGAGTTACTGCAAGCATTTCTCTTCCAAATAAAGAGTCGGGAATTTCGTAATAATACTTATCATCTAATTTATGTACAGTAAATAAACCTTGGTCTGATTTTGCTTTAGCTGTAATTACCTCTTTATAAGGTTTAATACCATCTTTTTTAGCTGGTGGTGTGGCACTAGCTGGCTTTGAAGCTGATGTTGCGGCGGCTTTCTTTTTATTTTGCTTTTTTGCAGAACAACCTGCAACAGCTACCGATAATAACAACATGGCAACCAACTTAACTGGTCGTAAATTTTTAATCATCATATTTAGTGTTATGGTAAAGAAGTAAAAATAGGTATTAACAACTTATTTTTATTACTATAACTGTATTGTTACTATTTAATGATTTATATAAAAATTTAAGCTAATAGCAGTTCATGTTAATTAGTTGTTTTAGTTGGTCTTACCTCAATTTTACTTGGTAATGTTCTTGGGTTCATATTTAATAAATCGGAAACCAATTGCCCTATATCTTCGGGTTGTATTTTCCAAGCATCTTTTTCTTTATCTGGCGTATGGTCTGCAAAGTTTGTTGCTACAGAACCAGGCATAATGGTACTTACCTTAATACCGTAATTACGTAAATCTAACATCATGGCTTGCGAAAAACCTGTTAAACCAAATTTACTTGCATTGTAGGCAGCTCCACCTGCAAAAAAGTTCGCTCCTGCTAAACTTGAAATGGTAATAATATATCCTTTAGATTTTTTAAGTGCTGCAATTGCTGCTTTAACGCTATAAAACACACCAGTTAAATTGGTGTCAATGGTGTCTTGCCATTCATCAATACTTAGTTCATCAATTGGTGCAAAATGCCCAACACCAGCGTTAGCAATTAAAACATCTAAGCTTCCAAATGCTTCAATTGTTTTTTTAACGGCATTTTGCTGCGAATCCCAGTCTTTCACATCTGCCGCTATTGCTAAAACGTTATCTCCTAATTTTTTTGCAGCTTCATCAGCACTTTCTTGAGTTCTACTTGTGATTGCCACTTTTATGCCTTGCTTTAATAAAGCTGCTGCAATTCCGTAACCAATTCCTTTTGTTGCGCCAGTAATTAATGCAACTTTATTTTTTAAATCTTCCATTGTATTTTTTTGTTTAATGATAAAAGCTTTAAGGCTTTTTTTAATCTCTCCAATTTCTTTGCCATTAAGCGATATGTATTTAAAACATATTAAAATTGATGTTTTTGGTTAGCATCATTTTTTTCATGAGTAATTGGAATTAAACAAACAAGGAGCCTTTTAAAACGCTCCTTGTTTGTTTAGATGAATTTCTCTTATCCTTCTTTTAAAGATTTCATGTCAATCACAAATCGGTAATGCACATCACCTTTTAAGGTACGTTCATAAGCTTCGTTAATTTGATCAATATTAATCATTTCGATATCTGAAACAATGTTATGTTCTGCGCAATAGTCTAACATCTCTTGAGTTTCTTTAAGACCACCTACTAAAGAGCCTACCAAACTTTTACGCCCCATAATTAAAGAACCTGCATGTACTGGCATTGCTTCTGGCGGAACACCTAATAATACCATTACGCCATCAGTTTTTAATAAAGCTAAATAAGCATTATAATCATGAGGGGCAGAAACGGTATCAATAATTAAATTAAAACTGCCTGCCAATTTTCTCATGTTATCCTCATTGGTGGTTAATTCAAAATGATGTGCTCCTAATTCGTCTGCATCTTTTGCTTTTTCTGGCGAGCGACTTAACATGGTTACCTCGGCCCCCATTGATGCCGCTAATTTTACTGCCATGTGCCCTAAACCACCTAAACCAATAACAGCTACTTTATCCCCTTTTTTACAATTCCAATGTTTTAATGGAGAAAAAGTGGTAATACCCGCACACAATAATGGTGCTACCGCAGCTAAATCTAATTTATCAGAAACTTTAAGTACAAAACTCTCTTTAACTACAATATGAGTAGAGTAGCCACCATAGGTGATGGTTTTTTTATCTTGTAAAAGCGAGTTATAAGTTTGCGAATGACCATTTTCACAATATTGTTGTAAGTCATCTTCACAATTTGCACAATGTCCGCATGAATCTACAAAGCAACCAACGCCTACCGTATCTCCAACTTTATGTGTGGTCACATCAGCACCAATGCGACTTACTTTACCAACAATTTCATGTCCTGGTACAACTGGGTACATGGCGCCACCCCATTCATTACGGGCAGTATGAATATCAGAATGGCAAACTCCACAAAATAAAATTTCTATTTCTACGTCTGTAGCTCCTGGCTCTCTGCGTTCTAATTGATATGGTGCTAATGGTGCGTCTGCTTTTTGGGCAGCGTATGCTTTTACTAATGTCATGTTAAATTCTGTATTTTATTTAGGCAACATTGCCTATGGCTATTTTGTTTGATTAGAATTATTCTTTTATAATTCTAATCAACTGATGTGCCATAGCTTTGTGTTGGTTTAAACTGATTGTTTTTATGACCTTATCATTAGCGTTTTGAATGAAAATTATAGATTTAACCATTTGTGGGATTAAACTAATTTAAAAAACCTGTTTTTTTGATGCTTTATTCAATTGGTGGAACGAAACATTAATGCTTAAAAAAGAACATTTTAAACTACTGTTATAAATTAAAAAAGCCACAAATATTTTTGTGGCTTTCCTTAATATGGGTTTTTATTTTAAAGAACGATTGTCAGTATTTTTTATTTATCAGAATGAAAACCAATTGAATTTCCTTCTGTATCCATTACTACTGAAATAAATCCGTGTTCTCCAATCTGAAATTTTGTTTGTAAAACTTTCCCTCCTGCTGCTTCAACTCTTGATGTTTCAGTTGCACAGTCTTCGCTGGTGAAATATACTAAAGTACCACCAACCCCTGGTTTTATGTCGTTAGTTTTACATAATGCACCACTTATATTTCCTTGGCCCGGTTCCCACGGAAAGCTTAACATTTCTAAATCTCCAAAATCTCCTGGAGCTTGCATAGCAATCATTTTAATAGCTAAAACTGTTTCGTAAAATTTTTGAGCTCTGCTCATGTCATCTACATAAATTTCTACCCAAGTAAACGGATTTTTTATTGGTGTTGCCATCTTCTATCTATTTTATTTTGTGAACATTTATTTTCAGTTTTTGCATTTTTATATTGGTGATTATGCTAAAACACTAATTTAGTAAATACCTATCTATTTAAAAATAGCTTAGATCTTTAATAATGTGTTAATTAAAAAAAATGGTTATAGCAGAAAAAGGAGGATGAAATTATTATGGTCAATATGTAGATTTTAACTTGTGGTTGGTGTTATCACCAATCACTATTGTTTTAGAGCAATTCGTAAGCAATATTATTATGTGGTGCGGTGAAAACCTACTAATATAAAATTAGCTATAGAACATCAATAGTGCTTAAATAATCGAGGCTTAAAAGTCCAATTTGGTTTAACTTAACTTGTGGTTGGTGTTATCACCAATCACTATTTTTTTTTAAAGCAATTGGCAAGTAAATTCAATTTTCAAAAATAAAAGATTAGCCATCACATGAAACATATATGTGGTGCGGTGATAACACCGACCACAGGTGAAAAATGAATTTAAGTGATCCTATTGGAATACTTAAACAAGGGGGGTATGTTTCTTCTAATTGTCTGCACATTTATAATGAAGTTGAGTTAGTCCTTTGTCAAATGATTTTACCGAAATAAGTTCTAATTTTTGTTCTGGTCTACCGTCTTTAAATAGTTTTATGCCATTACCTACTAGTATTGGTATAACAGAAATTATAAACTCGTCTATGAGGTCAGATTTTAGAAGTTCATTTACAATTTCTGCTCCACCATCGCAGAATATATTCTTTCCATTCTCTGATTTAAGTTTATCAACAAGCGTTTTAAGGTCCCCTGTATAAAACTTTACAGATGGAATTGCAATAGTTTACTAGAGGTTTTTTATTGTCAGATTATTGTTTTTTGAGGAGCATTAATTAGATTTATAAAAGCCAATATTTATGCTGCTGTTTTGGATTGAATTAATAGCTCTC